>JBGSMZ010000090.1:0-32970 GCA_041739845.1 Myxococcaceae bacterium | reverse complement strand
TGGGCGGTCGGTGGCTACGGGGCGATTGTCCTCTGGGACGGCGGGTCCTGGAGCCGCGTAGGCAGCGGAACGACGGATTACCTCCTCGGCGTGTGGGGGAGCAGCGCTACGGACGTTTGGGCGGTCGGCCACGGGAAGACTTTCCACTGGGACGGCGGGTCTTGGAGCAGCGTGGACCGCGGAACGACGGAATTCCTCCTCGAAGTGTGGGGGAGCAGCGCTACGGATATTTGGGCGGTCGGTGCCAATGGGGCGATTGTCCGCTGGGACGGCGGGTCCTGGAGCGGCGTAGACAGCGGAACGACGGAATACCTCAACGACGTGTGGGGGAGCAGCGCTACGGACGTTTGGGCGGTCAGCCAGCGCGCGATTCTCCGCAGGCAATGCAGGCCCTGAGCGAGGCGCAGTGATAGCATCGGCGGTTACGGCAACTACATACGAACAGGTGACTAATGCAGTGCTCTAGGCTGCTGCTCCATTGTGACTGTATTAAGGTGGGCACTACCAACGACCTTCGCGCCATTGCTTTGATCGTGGTGTGAGGCTCCGTGGTTTTTAGTGCGCAGGAACTCAAGGTGTGACCTCCGCATGAGCAAGGCACCGACGACCACAATAAAGCGCAAAAACGGCGAAGGCTTTTCGCCCACGACGCCAAATCTTTGTTGACCGCTTCCCGATTAGGGCCTCGTACCCTTCGCGACGGCGAGAACGGATCATTGCAAGGATCACTTCTGGCGCAATGCCCGCCGCGAACTGCTCCTGTTTATGGTGAGGGGGAGAATCGAACTCCCGACCTAGGGATTATGAGACCCTCGCTCTGGCCATCTGAGCTACCTCACCGCAGGAGCGCTGATACCTCGCGCCCATGCATCAACGCAAGGAAGCGTCGGTTGTCAAAACGGGAGGGTGACGTAGTAGCCAATGCGCCCTCGACCGACGAGCAATAAGGCGCTTCGATTCCCGCGCGCCTCGAGAATCGCTTCGCGAAAGGCCGTTGCGTCCGGTACCTGGCGATTGTTGATGCGCAGCACCACATCACCAGGCGCCAAGCCGATTCGGGCCGCGTAGCTCTTGCCGCGAACGGCGGTGATCCGCATTCCATTCGAAGAAGGGGAAACCTTGAGCCCGAGTCGCTCCCAAACCGCGAAATCGACGAGCTGCGCTGGAAACTCCATCGGTACGACGTCGAGGGAGAGCATTTGACCCTTGCGAAAGACTTTGAGCGGCAGCGCGGTTTTCGCCGTCGCTCCGCGAAGGCGGCTTCGCAAGTCATCGGCGTCCTCGACCTGTGTCGCGCCGAGCTGTACAACAATGTCCCCTCGTTGGACGCCGGCGTTCTCGGCTGGACTGCGGGGATCAACGGAGGAAACAGCAGCTCCGAATGTTCGGTCCCAGCCGAGGCTTCGGGCGAGCGCCCCGCTCAATGGTTGTACCTCGATCCCGATCCACGCTGGCCGCACCTTCCCAAATCGCCTGAGTTCGGCGACGATTCGCTGGACCTTGTCGACGGGGATCGCAAACCCAATTCCCTGTGCGGAGGCGATGATCGCGGTGTTGATGCCGATTAATTCGCCATCCGTATTGAGGATTGGTCCGCCCGAGTTTCCTGGATTGATCGCAGCGTCCGTTTGAATGAAGTCATTGTACACGCGATCTTGCGCATGGAATGAGCGGCCTACCGCCGAGACGACTCCCACCGTCACGGTCTTCTTGAGGCCCAAGGGACTTCCAATGGCAATTGCGGTCTCACCGATGAGCAGCTCATTGGAGTTCCCTGTGCGTATCGTCGGGAGTGGCCGCCCCGCGTTGACCTTAAGAACCGCCAAATCGTTGTCCGCATCTGAACCCACGACCTCGGCATTCAGTTGGCGACCGTCGGCGAGAACGACGTGAATCGAAGAGGCTCCGCGAATGACGTGCTCGTTGGTGACGATGAGACCTGTGGAATCAAAAATAACTCCTGAACCAAGACTCTCAACCTCGCGGCGTTGCGTAGGGGAACCAAGGAATAGGTCTTCCATGCCCAATTGGGAACGCGGCTGCACCACCTGCACAGCGCCGATGGAAACAACGGCCGGAGAAGCTCGCTCGACGACTTGAACCACCTGACTTCTTCGGCTGTTGAGATCCCCCACAAGGAGTGCGATCGCAATGGCGATAGCGTTGTTGATCATGGTCGTGAAGCCCCCTTGATGTTGGGTCCATTCGCACGGATATAGCGCTGGTCTGCGAAAAGCGAATGTGGCCGTCGTCCCTGCGATCGAAGGGTCCAGCCAATGACCTTATAGAGGAGGCGCGCTCCAACGTTGCCATCCCAATCGTCGCCAGTTGGCCCTGGTGCCACTTCGACCAAATCAAACCCCACAATTCTACGGCCCGATTGGGCAACCGCCGCGACGAGTGCAACCGCTTGATAGAACCCCAACCCACCGGGGACAGGCGTTCCCGTGTGCGGGCACAGTCCTTGGTCAAGGCCGTCGATGTCGATCGACAGGTAGACATGCTCGGGGAGTCCCTCGACAACTTGGGCAGCAAGGGAACTCCATGGAACGCCGTCTGCTTGTGCCAGAGCCAGTCGCTCTCCAAAGGAAGTCCGAATTCTGTCGGGAGCATCGAGGATTGTAAGCAATTCAGACCTCCCAAAATCTCGAACCCCAACTTGGACGAGGCGACCTACCGCTGGGAGCTCGCGGAGCACGTTCCACATCACCGATGCGTGCGACCAGCGAAGCCCCTCGTAGGCCTCGCGCAAGTCCGCGTGCGCATCGAGTTGAAGGACTCCTAGCCCCGGCCAACGCTCTGCGTGAGCGGCGATCGCGCCAAAGGAAACCGCGTGTTCTCCCCCAATCGTGCCAACGACGCATTTCTTGTCGATCCATTGGCCGACGGTTTCCTGCACCCATTGGTTGAGTTTTGCGCCAATCGCATTGGCCTCAGCGCGCGCTTCGTCCGAATCGGAACGGTGAACCTGGTCGACGGCGCGCCTCCCGTCGTGGTCCCATTGGAGCACTTGAGGATCCTCTGGAAGCATTGTGATTCCAGCTTCATAGGGGCAGCCGGTTTCCGCATCGAAAAGGTCCACCTGCTGCGAAGCTTCAAGAATTGCTTTCGGACCAAGCGAAGTACCCTTGCAATAGCTCACGGTTGCTTCAAACGGCACCGGCACCAAGACTACCCCCCCTTCCTTGGGCGGGACTCGAGGCAGACCGAAAACACCGGCGTCCGTAGGGGAGGGTTGGTCGGGATCGAAGTTCATAATGGAGTCAGAGGGTGAGTACGGACTTTCCAAATTGCGCATTTCTGCCCATACCGGCAAGCACCTTCGGTGCATCCTCAAACGGATGAACAGCTCCCACCACGGCTCGGAAGGCGCGACTCGCCAGACGCGGAGCGATTTCGTCCCGTAAGGTCGTCGCAAGTGCGCGCCGACCCTCCAGGCTACGCTGGCGCAAGGTGGATCCCAGAATCCGCAGGTGCTTCCCGAGAATTGTCCCCAAGTCGATGTGCGCGCTCCTGCCGTCGAGCAGTCCAAGGAGCATCAGAGTCCCCCCGGGTGCGAGGGTTTGAAGGGTTTCATTGACGTACCTGCCTCCGACGAGTTCGAGCGCACATTGCACGCCTCCCGGAACCAGCTCGTGGACGCGGGCGGCGAACTTCGGAGGGTCCTCGTCGATTGCAATAGCCTGCGCCAAACCCAGGCCTCTCGCGAAATCCAAACGCGCAGAAGATCGCGCCGTTCCAAGCGCCACGCCTCCTAATGCGGCGACGACTTGGAGCGCTGCGGTACCGATACCGCCTCCTACTGCATGGATGAGAACGGCGCTGCCGGTCCCGATGCCTGCTTGGGTTACCAGTGCGTCCCAGGAAGTCAGGAACGCTTCCGGAATTGCCGCCGCGTCTGCGAATGAAAGACCTTGAGGAATCACCACCGCTTCAGTTTCTGGCGTGGCGACAAACTCGGCCCAGGCTCCCCCGCCAACGAGGCCCATGACTCGATCGCCAATCCGCGCCGAAACGACCTGTCTCCCGACGGCAGCGATTTCTCCAGCGAACTCGAGCCCTAAGATCTCCTTGGGCGCACCCGGCGGTGCTGGATATTTCCCGAAGGATTGAAGAAGGTCCGCGCGATTGAGAGCCGTCGCCCGCACGCGTACCAGCAGATCCGTGGGGCCATAGACTGGGAGGCTTCGGTTGCGCAGAACAAGGCCATCGGGTCCCGTCTCGCTATCGGTTGTCCAGGCGCGCATCGCCTCAGGCAGAGATTCAGCTTTCATCGTCGGTTCTCTATCTCTTCGGTCCGCCGCGAAACAGCAACTCAGCGGCTTCACGAGCAGCGGCCGTGTTGTCGCGATTTCCGCTCTCGCGCCCTTCGCCAAGTTGGAAGAAATCACAAAAGTTTGCAGACGCTTTGTCCGCCGGAGGATTCGTGAAGGGTTCCTTGCATTCCTTTGCGACATTTGGATCAAAGTGACGGCAGTGCAGGCAGGCCCGCAGTTCGGCGCCACACTTTGGGCAAGTATCGCGCCGTCCAACGGTGCTTTGCTCCAGCGCGCACCCGCAATTTCCGCAGCCGTACATGCCCTGACAGTATAGGGCATCTTTCAGTAGGCATCTCTTCCACTGTGGCCAATCGACCCTACAAGCTGCACGACGCGTATTTCCGAGCTGCGAAAGCCTCCGGTTTGCGTGCGCGATCTGCGTTCAAACTCGAGGAAATCTCGAAGCGATTCGGGCTCTTAAAGAGCGGCCACTTCGCCGTGGATCTCGGAGCCGCTCCCGGAGGGTTTCTGCAGGTGATTGCCCGCCAGGTTGGAACGAAAGGATTCGCAGTCGGAATCGATATTGCACCCATCGGGGCACTTGGCATTTCCCATGTCGCTACGCGCGTACTCGATGTGTTCGCCGCAGGCGCAGTCGAAATCTTGCTCGACGCCTCGAAACAGCAAAAATTCGATGCTGTATTGTCAGACCTAGCGCCCAAGACGACGGGAGTGAGAATCACCGATGAAGCCCGTTCGCTTGCACTTTCTGAGCGTGCGCTGGAAATCGCCCAAGCCGTTGGCAAACCGGGGAGCTGTTTCGTCGTCAAATTGTTTATGGGTGAAGGATTCTCGGAATATCGCACTCGAATGAACGCCACCTACGCCCGCGTGAGGGTGGTGCGACCGGACGCGACGCGCGCAGCGTCGCGCGAGGTCTACCTGGTGGGAGAAGGGGCACGCCCCAAATGATCGCAGAACCGGTAGTGCTGCGTTCGCAGCTCTTAAGGGCGATTCACGGCTTTCCCACCCGCAGTGGCGGATGTTCTGTTGGTGCCTATGCGTCGCTCAATTGCGGGCGGGGAGTGGGTGACGAGCCAACGCGGGTGGATCGCAATCTGGAAATCCTGGCCAGACGGGCGGGACTTCGGAGCGCGAGTGAGCTTCGAACGGTCCATCAAGTGCATGGGGCCTGCGCAGTTCGCGCCTCTCCCTCGAGCGACAGCGTGCCTGCGGATGCACTGTGGACTGATACCCACGGAATGGCGGTTGGAGTGCGAAGTGCTGATTGCCTCCCGATCCTCATCGAGGATCGCAGATCCTCGCGCGTCTGCGCCGTGCATGCAGGCTGGAAGGGCGTCCTCTTTGGAGTCTTTGGAAGCGCCGTCGAGGCCCTCCTTGGTGCGGGCTCTCGTGCCGAAGACTTGGTAGTCGCTATTGGGCCGCACATTCGCGCTTGTTGCTTCGAAGTGGCTCCGAACCTCGGGCTTCGGTTTGCCGAAACGCAAGGCGTGGAGGTCGTTCCCAGGCCGGCTCATGTCGATTTGAGTGCAGCAATTCGTAAGCAAGCGCAGATGTTGGGTATCCGGACTGAACAAATCGATGACCTCACCGCGTGCACCGCTTGCGATGCGCGGTTCTTTTCGCATCGTCGCCAGAGTGGGCAAACGGGACGCCACCTCTCATTCATTTGCGCACCCGCGGCCAGGGCGAATTCTTGACCATGCACACAGGTCGCCGCTATCGTTACTCTCAGAGACCCATTCCCGTGACCGCCAACGTGCTCTGGATTGCTTTTGCGCTCCCCGCCTGCTCAACGCACGACAGGATGCAAGATGAGAAGATCACGAAACTTCAACAAGCGGTAGCGATGCTCCAAACCGACAACACACAGCTTCGCAGACAGCTCGATGAACTCGGTTCAGAGAACCCATCCCTGCGCACCGTGGAAGATCCAACAATGGTTTCCTACCGACCGAAGCTTTCAGCTCCTCCGCCGATGGCCACGAACATCGCGGTCCGCGAGCCCGTCGACCCTCAGGCCGCAGTCATCGAACGGGCTTTTCGAGGAGGGATCAATGCGGTTCGAACGGGAAATTCTGAAGCCGGCATTCCAGAACTCCTCAAGTTTGCGGAGCAGTACCCAGGCGATCGGCGCGCGGCAGAGGCGCTCTTCAGTGCGGCGACAGCGCGATTGGTCCGCGGCGAAGTCGAGGGTGCGGCAGCGTTGTTTCAGCGAGTCGTCGCCCGGTATCCATCGAGCGATTGGGGACCGAACGCAATGTTGAGATTGGGTGAATGCCAAATGCGCCTCAAAAAATCAGCCGACGCCAATGCGAATTGGAAACAGCTCATCGAACGCTACCCTGCAAGCGAAGCCGCAGGGGCTGCGCGGGGCCTGCTGAAGGGAAAGTCGCCATGAGCAAGAGATCCTCTCGGCACCCGACTACTCGAATTGCTGCGGTCCTCGTGGCCATTGGCACTTCGGCATTGGCGCAAGGGATCGATGTGGATTCAGAAACGTTGGATCCGTATCGCAGCGAAGTCGATGACCTCCGTCCGGAAGCCCAGAGTGGCAACGAGCTGCCTGCGCAACAGCCGCCTGCGCAACAGGCGCCGAGCGCTCAGCACCGGGTCGTTCCCGGTGACACGCTCTGGGACATCACGCAGAGCTATCTGGGCAATTCTTGGTACTGGCCAAAAGTTTGGTCCTACAACCCACAAATTGCCAATCCCCATTGGATTTACCCAGGGGATTTTGTGAAATTCTATGGGGGCGGGGACGAAGCACCATCGCAGATAGCCATATCCCGTCGGGCTCCGATTGCACAGCAAGCCCCGAATAGCGATTTTGCCGTAGCTGGTCCCATCGGATACCAGGGGAAAGGTTCCGCGGCGCTTGAAATCCCGGGTTTTGTTACCCCGGACGATTTCAAATCCGCGGGAACGATCATCGGATCCTTCGCAGCAACTTCCATGCTGTCCTATCCGCAGACTTTCTACGCAAGATTCAGCCGTGCACCCCGCGCTGGCGAAAATTACGTGGTTCTTCGCCCGACGACGGAGCTCAAGGACCCCGAATCCGGTGACACGCTTGGACGCCTTATGAGCATCCGAGGCGCTGCCAGAATCCTCCGAATGGATTCCAGCGGGGTCGCAACGATGGAGATTACGAAGCAACAGGACGAAATCCTGCGGGGCGACATTTTGGGCCCCTACGGGGAACCGCTCACGCGCCCTCTTATCGATGTCGCCGCGAAAAGCGATATCCTCGGCGGGCGCCTCGTATCCTCGTTCCCAACGACGCTCACACTGGGTGGTCAGCATATGTTTGCCATCGTGAATCGCGGTACGGATGCGGGGGTCGAAAACGGAAATACCTTCACGATTTGGCGACGTCACGATTCGCTGGCGCAAGAAGTGCTTATTGATCCAGCGCTTGAGGATCGGAATTTCCCCAAAGAAGACATCGGTTCCTGCGTGGTCATCGACGTCCGAAAAGCGGCGAGCGTGTGCGTCCTGACGCGTACGCTGCAGGCCGTGGTCCGGAGCGACCACGCGGAGATTTTCCGAACCGGGTCAAGTCCAGCGGATACGCTGAGCGTTCGCTAGCGAAGCCGACAGACTCCACCAAAGGGGCGCGAGAGCGGTTGACTGCGGCGCTCTGGTCGTTGGCCGGAGTTGGCGTCCACGCGATACATACGATTCTGGAGTCTCAGCTTCCGCTTGAGAAGATGCTTGAAGTTCCTCCGGCGGCGTGGCTCGGGAAGGTCCGCGTTCGCCCTGCTGTGCGCCAGCGGCTCTTCAAAAGCCCTGCTATGGCACGGGTCGCGGAGCGCCTTGAAGGGGATTGCCGCCGGCTGGGTCAGATCCAAGTGTTTCCAGGCGATTCGGCATGGCCATCGCGACTACCAGCGAACTTCGCCCCCATGCTCTTCCTCAAGGGGAGAGGGGACGCCAAGAGAGCGCTCGGAAAGGTCGCAATCGTAGGAACCCGTCATCCAGAACCAGGTGCGACGGATTGGATTCGTCGGTGGTCCTGCGCCATTGCAGAGGCTGGGGTCGCCGTAGTGTCGGGCGGAGCGATGGGTGTTGACCAGGCAGCACACGAAGGCGCACTTCAAGGCTCTGGCGATACCTGGGCCTTCTTGGGCTGCGCGATTGAACTCCGTAGCGCTTCGCAGCGAGCCCTCTGGTCGAGGATTCTGGATTCTGGAGGCAGCCTGTTCTCCCAGTTTCCGCCCGGAGTTTCCGCCCGTCCGGCGCATTTTGTGCGGCGCAATCCCTTGATCGCCGGAGCTTGCGACGTCGTCCTCGTCGCGCGTGCGCCCAGGAAATCCGGTGCGCTCTACACAGCCCAAGCTGCAGTCGCGCTGGGGCGTGTGCTCTTTTCCGTTCCCGGCGAGCCATGGAATCCTGCGGCAGAAGGTTGCAACAATCTCCTCAAGCAAAAGGCGCTGCCCTGCTTGAGTCCGCAAGACATCCTCGAAACTCTCAACGTTCCGCAAAGCGCCGCAGCGAAGGACGTTCCATCTCCCAAGGACCCTCTGGCGCGCGCGCTTATTGCTCGCTTAGGCAAACACTCCACCGACGTAGATCGCCTAGCGATAGAGTTGGAGTGCGATCCAGCAACGGTTCGCGCTAGGCTCGCGGACCTTGAAATCGACGGCTTGGTAGAACCCACGGGAACCGGCGATTGGCGAAGGGTAGGAACACCGGCAGCAGCGGAGCGTAGCGCACGATGACGATTGGGAAAGCCCAGCGCATCACCGTCGTCGGAGGCGGCTTGGCCGGCTGCGAGTGCTCCTATCAACTGGCCCAGTACGGTTTCCAGGTGACACTCAGAGAACAAAAGCCCACGACGCGTTCCCCTGCACATCGATACGACGGACTTGCAGAACTCGTGTGCTCCAATTCTTTCCGCTCAGACAACCCGACAAACGCGATCGGACTGCTCCATGAGGAGCTTCGGCGCCTTGATTCCCTCGTCCTCCGAATCGCCGATTCCACGCGCGTGCCGGCCGGCGATGCGCTCGCCGTAGACCGGGAAGCGTTCTCACGCGGCGTCGAGTCCGCGGTGCGCGACGCTGGCATCGAGGTCGTCCCTGGAGAGGTCCTCGAGATTCCTTCAGGAACGGTAGTCGTCGCGACTGGCCCGCTGACGTCGGATCGCTTCGCGCAAGCTCTTGCCCCGTGGCTCGGAGATCGGCTCGCGTTCTACGATGCCATCGCTCCAATCGTGGCAGACGATTCGATTGACAAGTCCATAGCATTCGCCGCTTCGCGCTACGGCAAAGGCGGAGCCGACTACCTCAACCTTCCCATGGATCGGCAAGAGTACTTCGCATTCGTGGAAGAGCTCAAACGGGGAATTTCTGTCCCCCCGCATGCTTTTGAAGAGCCTAAGTATTTCGAAGGTTGCTTACCGGTCGAGGTCCTTGCCGCACGGGGCGAGGCAGCGCTCGCCTTCGGTCCGATGAAGCCTGTGGGGCTTACCGATCCGAGAACCGGGCTGCGGCCCTTTGCCGTCGTGCAACTCCGAAGAGAAGACCAGGCGGGAACAGCCTGGAACCTCGTTGGTTTTCAAACGCGACTGACCTGGCCTGAACAACGGCGTATTTTCTCAACCATTCCAGGATTGGGGCGAGCGGAATGGATTCGCATGGGACAGATTCATCGAAATACATTCATCGATAGTCCCCGTCTTTTGAGCCGGGACCTTTCGCTCAAGAGCGAACCGAGGCTCTTTTTTGCTGGACAAATTTCTGGCGTTGAAGGCTATGTGGAGTCTGCGGCGAGCGGCTTGCTCGTGGCGCACGCGATTTCCGCGCGATTCACGCAGACGGAATTCGACGCTCCGCCGGAAGAAACAGCGCTTGGCGCGCTCTACCGGCACGTAATCGGAGAGGCACATCCTCATGGCGCAACGTTTCAACCCACCAACGTCGTCTACTCGCTCTTTCCTCCCATCGAAGGGCGGCTTCGCAAACAGGACCGAAAGGCGGCGCACGCGCACCGCGCTCAGGAAGGCATCGAGGCATGGGCGACTGGCGCGATGGCTAGGCGCAGGAGCTTTCGCATGCAGCGTGCTGGCGCTGGGGTGTAAGAGGTCACCCTCGGCGGAAGAGGACCACCGACCAAAAACCCTCCTTGCACAAGTCGAGGCGGAGAAAACGGGGGATTACCGCCCATCGGTAGGGACGTTGGTCATGAGCGGTAGCCTGACGGACCTTCGCGTAAGTGAGGATGGGCGCGCGATGACGGTGCTCAAGGATGCCAAGAAGCCCAAAGGAGAGGGGATTCCTCCCTCGGTGCAAATGGGTTCGCTTTGGCGAGCGTTTCCGAGTGGACAAACACCCGTTCAAATTGCGGATGGTGTGGTCAATCTCCCCGGGGGTTGGCAATTCAGCCCGGATTCCCACTGGGTTTTCGCCGTTGCGCAATGGTCGCCTCGAACCCATCAGGGGACGCTCGTCGCGGCTGACGTTTCGGCTCCAGATCTGCCGCCACGAACGCTAGCGAGTGACGTTTCCTTTTTTACGGTCAGTGCGGACAGCATGCGCATCGCGTTCGTCGCCGACGGAGTCCTGCGCGAGGGCCCATTGCCCGAGGGACCGTACTCCCAACTCGGCGTGGAGGTCTCGACAGCGCAATTTGCAAAAGACACCAAGTCGATAGTCTTTCACCAGAAGATTGCGGCAGGTGGTGCGTTGTATGCTGCCATTCTGAATGGGAAAGGGCGCCCGCGACGGCTCTTGGAGTTGGTCGCTGACTATACCCTGCTGGGCAGCGGCGACCGAATCGTAGCGACCCATCTGCGAAAAATCGGGGAGGGGGTCTTGCGCCTTTCGCTCCTCGAGGTCGCTTCTGGCAAGACGTCTCTCATCACCAACGATGGCTACCGCTATCTCGTAGGTCCGGGCGACGAGATGATCGCCTGGCGAACGCAAACCAGCAGTGGGAAAACGCCGCTGGCCGACGTCGGCGATCTTTGGCTCGCCCGACTCCAAGCAAACACCACGCCTCGAAAGCTGGCGACGAACGCCAAGGACTTCGAGTTTTCCGCTGATGGAAAGCGATTTGCGTATCGCGCAAACTGGAAGGAACTCCAACTGGGCGCTGGACGACCTGGTCTGGACGACTCAAAAATCGAACCAGTAGGAGACTTGTCGCTCTTGGAGCTTCCCGACGGGCCTCCAAAACTCCTTCAAAAAAATTGCCCGAACTTTCTTTTTTCGCAGGACGGCGCTGCGCTCGCCTTCACCGCTCGGATCGAAAGCCCTATTGTTACCCGCAGGCTCAAGTTGCTCTCCCCCGGGGAGGCAGAGGCCGTGGATTTGAAGGACTGGCTCTACGAATACCAATTTCAACCACCTGGAACGGCGCTATTTTTCCGCGCCAATTGCACCAGAGAGGGTCGTTCTTGCGATCTCCTGGCCGTCGATGTCGCGAAGCCCAAGGAGCCTGCAAGAACAGCTGCAAGAGCCGTCTACGGAGTTCGATTCTCGAAGGACGGAACTCGAGCAGTGTACGTTTCAGCCCACCTGACCGATCAACAATTCGACCTCTACGGCATGCGACTGAACCCGCCGAGCCGACAACAGCTCGACCCATTTGCAACTTGGCCCGCGCTGCTCCTAGGCCCAGCTGGCAGCCAGGTCGCCTACCTCGTACAGGAAGTCGAGCCCCCCGGCCTCTACGTGGCCGCAGTTCCATAGCTTTTCCGGTCAAGAAGTCGCTCGAACGCCCTTTAAGGCTATCCTCGGGTTCGTGACCGAAAGTGGAGCGCTTGCAGAGTTCGAACGGGAGCTTCGCACCGTAAGGGGCTATTCGCCGCGAACTTGCGCGGCATACCGCTCGGACCTTACGATTTTGGAAGGGTACCTCGCGCGTCAAGAGGTGTCGCTGGAGGAGGCCACCGTCCCTACGCTCCGCGGATTCTTAGGGGTCGAGGCGGCGGCGATGTCGGCGGCCACCAGAGCTCGTCGCGTGGCGGCTATCCGCACGTTCTACAAGTTCCTGTTTGCACGAGGAAAGATTCCTGCCGATCCCGCACGAAGCCTCAAGAGCCCAAAGTTGACGAAGCGACTTCCGCGCGCGCTTCCAATCGATGAAGCCTTCGCGTTGATGGAAGCTCCAGCGAAAGGGAAACGGTCAGAATTCCGGAATCGTGCGATCCTCGAGCTCCTCTACGGTTCCGGGCTGCGCGTGAGCGAACTGGTTGGGCTCGATGTGGATGCGGTGGATCTGCAAACCAACACCGTGAGGGTGCTCGGGAAGGGACAGAAGGAACGGATAGTACCGATCTCCTTGCCTGCGCAGCAACTCATTGCCGCCTCGATTGCCCAGAGGCGTGCTCCAGTCGAGGGGGCGCTATTCGTCAATGAGCGCGGCGGCCGGCTCACGGTGAGGAGCATTCAGCGTTTCTTGAGCACCTATGCAAAGGTCTTGGAACTCCAAAGCCGAGCGACGCCACACGCGTTGCGACACTCCTTTGCGACCCATCTGCTCGCGGGAGGTGCCAACATTCGTGCGATCCAGGAGTTGCTCGGCCATTCGAGCCTCTCGACAACCCAGCGCTACACGGCGGTCTCCTTTGAACAGCTCCAAGCCGTCTACGACAAGGCGCACCCAAGAGCTTAGGGAGGAACGCTGCCTAACCGGTGGCGAGGATCACAGGCGCAAGGTCGCATAATGTATATTATGTAAACTAAATTTCCGAGAGTATATGGAGGAATTCTTGGTCTGCCTCGCAGAATGCGAGGTGCGGCAATTCAGCGACAGGAACCCAGCGAAGGAGCTCTCCTCGGCTGCTCGTTGGCATCCCTTCGACGAGGGTCGCTCTCATGATCAGCAAATCCACTTCCATGTCTTCGTACGGATGAACACAGCTGAAGACTGTTTCTCCGACTTGAACCTTCACCAGGAGTTCCTCTTCGCATTCTCGAGCGAGCGCGGTTTCAGGTGATTCTCCGCATTCGATTTTGCCGCCCGGAAACTCCCAAAGGCCCCCTCGTGGTTTCCCCGTGGACCGCCTCTGAACCAAAAATCCTGATTCTTTAGAACCGATGAGCGCGGCGACGACGCGAACTCGCGGCTTCGGACTCAATGCGCGTAGTCGACGGCGATCGCAGATCCGAGATTGGAAACGACGTAGATCCTGCGACCATGGAGTGGCGAATCAATCGCCCCGGGCTGCGCAGTAATCCCTCGACCTGGGTTCCACATCCCATCGAGGCGCCCATCGATTTCGCGAACAATGGCCAAGCCCGCCCCGGTCGGCGCGAGGACGTATCCTCCGAATACCGCCGGAGGGCGACCGGCGTTGTGTTCCGAACCTTTGGATGTGAGTTCAGCGACGGAGGTGCTCCACCTCTCTCGCCCAGTTTGAATGGCGATGGCAGTGACGCTTCCGTCTCCGGTGACATAGGCGTCTGCGTTACCGACTGCGAGCCCATTGACCGTTGCGCGATCGGACTTCCAAGTGACCGCTCCGGTCTTTGGATTGAGACCAAAGACGCCGTCCTTGTAGCTGGCAGCAACGAGTACCGTGCCATCGGCATTCACTCCGATGGCGTCGACATCGAGGAATTGGGTTCCGCCGCTCGAAGTGAGCTTCTTTTCCCAGAGCACAGTCCCATCGCTCGCCTTGAGAGCGACAAGGTTTCCATCCGAAAATCCCATGTATGCGCGTCCATCACTGAGGACCGGTCGCGAAGCGCCTCGAATGGAAAATCCCGAAACGGGGTCGCGTCGATACTGCCAAACCCACTTCCCTGTTTCCCGATCGATGGCGTACAGCGTGTCCGCCTGGCTGGCAACGATCACGAGGCCATCGGCGAACACTGGAATGGTGACCAGTTCTTCCCGCGAGGCATAGGCCCAGCGCTCTTTTCCCGTCGCCACGTCGATTGCTCTGAGGACTCCATCACCGCCCGGAACATAGGCAATCCCGTCGAGGATCGAGGCGCCGGCAAAAGGTCGCCCGTAGGTTTCGACGCTCCACCTCATTTCGCCGTTGCTCGCATCAAGGCAGCTCACGCGCCCATTCCTGGTTGAGACGATGACCCGGTCGGAATCGAGATCGACGGCCGGGGTAGCCGTTTCGAGGGGGTCGTACTCCAGCAGCTCTGTCTTGACCAAAGGAGGAACCCACCAGGCAACCTTCAGGAGGGGGAGTTGCGGTTTTAGGGACGACTCGGTCACCGCCGCTTCATCGAAACCAACGGATTGTGGCCGATGGCTCTTCGCGAGCGAGCATCCGGCGAGGAAGGCTGCAGCAACCGCGTGCAACCGCTTCATAGGCCGGCGTCGCTGACCGGTGCAGATACTTCGACTCCCGCCCGTTTGAGATCGCCGAGGCGCTCGCGCGCGAGGCTGGCAGCCGCCGACCCTGGATACTCCGCAACGACCCGGGAGTACGCTGAAGCAGCTTCTGCGCGCGCGTCTTGAAGCGCCAGAATACGACCCTCATGGTACCTCCCGAACGCCTTTAGAAAGTTGGGGTCGGGGAAATCCGCGAGTCGGGAAAAGGCCGCTCTCGCTTGCGCCAAGTCCTTTTTTTGCTCGAAGGCATAGCCTTGCGCCTCGATTGCAGCTTGCCGAAGGACGTCGTTCGGTCGTGCGGACTTAAGAAAGTCCTCCAACAATGGGAGCGCATCGTCGGGCTTGCCGCTGCGCAAGAGCGCTGTGGCCAGCGGGAGTTCTGCCTGAACCGCTGCCAACCTCCCATTGAATTGGCCGCGAAAGGTTTGGAGCTTTGAAATGATCGCATCGTCTTTGGCGATGGTCGGTCCCCCTCCCTCTCGGTCGAGAACCCCCAAGGCGTTTCCAAGTTCGAAGGATGCAGCAGCCTCCGCTTTTTGGCGCAGGTGGTAGATGATCGATGCCCCGAGGCCGAGCACGCCGACGGCGAGGAGTCCAAACATCAATGTTGGACCATGTCGCTCCATCCACGGAAGCGCTTGCCGTCCAATTTTTTGAAACTCGTCCGGCTGCTTCAGCGCCTTCTGGTCCTTGGCGTAAGACATGCGAGGGCTCGTAGTTGGCTCGACCTAGCGTGTCAACGTGCCACTCGCGCTCGGCGGTCCCGACTCCCCAAGGCTGCTTGGAGGTATTTCCCAGGCAGTTTGCGACCGACCAAGTCTTGCGCCAGCTCGCCTGCAGCGACGAGTTTTTCCAGGTTGATGCCCGTACGGATTCCCATGCCGTCCAACATGTAGACCAAATCTTCAGTGGCCAGATTTCCCGCAGCTCCAGGTGCGTAGGGGCATCCCCCGAGACCACCTACGCTCGCATCGAAGGTCCTGATTCCCAATCCCAGTCCAACGAGCGCGTTCGCGAGTGCAGTGCCGCGCGTGTCATGGAGATGGAGTGCGATCCGTTCTTTGGCGAAGTGCTTGAGCACCTCGCAGACGATGGCCTCAGTCTGCGAAGGCGTTCCGACCCCAATCGTGTCCCCAAGCGAAAACTGATAGATTTCGAGGTCGGCCAGTTGCGTCAGCACCTTCATGACCTGTGCGATTGGAACGGCCCCTTCAAACGGGCACCCCCAAACCACGGACAGGTAGCAGCGAACGCGAATTCCTTCTGCGCGTGCGTGTTGAACGACGGCGCGTGTAACTGCAATGGCTTCGGCAATGTTTTTGTTGATGTTTTTGCGTGAATGGGATTCCGAAGCCGAAAGGAACACAGCGATTTCATCGACTTTCGACGAGCGCGCTCGGTCCAGACCTTTGAGATTGGGGACGAGCGCCGAATAGCGAACATCGGAGGAACGCTTCAAGATTCTCAGTAGCCCTTCCGCGTCGGCGAGCTGAGGGATCCAGCGCGGAGAGACGAAGGAGCTGACTTCGACGCGCTTTATTCCGCTCGCCACCAGCACTTCGATCAATGCCGCTTTTCCAGAGGTCGAAACGGAACGGAGCTCGTTTTGGAGCCCGTCCCTGGGGCTCACCTCATAGATTTCAACGTGCGGCGGCAGCGCGGTGCCCCATAGGAGGGGCCCGCTCATGCCCGTTGGGCCACATTCTCCTGAATCCACTTCACGATATCTTGGGTGCTCGAACCGGGAGTGAAGATTTCTGCGATTCCCAGCGCTTTGACGGCGGTGATGTCTTCATCCGGGATGATTCCTCCTCCAAAGACGAGGATATCGGTCGCCTCTCTGGCTTTGAGCAACTCCATTACTGCAGGGAATAGCGTCATATGCGCACCGGACATAATCGACATTCCGATGGCATCGACGTCTTCCTGAACTGCCGCAGACACGATCATTTCCGGAGTTTGGTGAAGCCCTGTGTAGATGATTTCCATTCCCGCATCTCGAAGTGCGCGAGCAATGATTTTCGCTCCCCGGTCGTGCCCGTCAAGTCCGGGTTTGGCTACGAGGATTCGAAGCTTGTACTTTTGCTTTGCGGTCGTCACTGGAAGTCCTTCCTGGGCAGCGGCTAGCTGGCAATATCCTCTCGGTAGGCACCCCAAACGCGGCGAAACACGTCGGAGATTTCTCCGAGTGTAGCGTAGGCTTTTACCGCCGCGATCACTGGAGGCATCAAATTCGTGAATTCATCGCGGCACGCCACCTCCACTGCGGAGAGTGCCGCGGAAACCTTGCCTGCGTCGCGCTGCGCGCGCACCGCTGCGAGTCTTGCCAGTTGTTCGTCGACGACTGAATTGTCGATCGCGAGCAATTTGATGGGCATAGCATCGTCGTTCTTGAAGCCGTTCATTCCAACGATGATTCGATCACCGGATTCGACTTCGCGTTGGTGCCGATAGGCCGTTTCCCCAAGTTCCTTCTGCTGGAAGCCCTGCTCCACCGCGCGAATCACGCCTCCCAGTTCGTCGATACGCCTAAGGTAGTCGTAAGCTCGCCCTTCAATCTCGTCGGTGAGCTGTTCCATGAAATAGCTTCCCCCAAGGGGATCGACGACTCGGTCGACGCCCGATTCGTTCGCGATAATTTGCTGCGTTCGTAGCGCTATCGTGACCGCCTCTTCCGTCGGCAGTGCGTAGGTCTCGTCGAGCGAATTCGTATGGAGCGATTGTGTTCCACCGAGCACCGCGGCCATCGCTTGAAGTGCGACGCGGACCACGTTGTTGATGGGTTGTTGTGCAGTCAGGCTTACCCCTGCGGTTTGCGCATGGGTCTTGAGCATCATGGACTTTGGGTCGCGTGCGCCAAAGCGATCTCGCATCACCGTTGCCCACATACGTCTCGCAGCACGAAACTTGGCAATCTCTTCAAAAAAATCGTTGTGTACGTCCCAAAAGAACGAAAGCCGCGGCGCAAAGGAATCGATTGGCATTCCGCGCTTGACGCACTCTTCGACATAGCCAATCCCATCCGCGAGCGTAAAGGCTAGTTCCTGCACCGCGTTCGCTCCGGCTTCTCGGATATGGTAGCCGCTGATCGAGACCGGGTGCCACTTCGGCATATGTTCGCTGCAAAATGCGATCATATCGACAACGATGCGTACCGAAGGCCTGGGTCCTACGATCCACTCCTTCTGCGCAATGAACTCCTTCAACATGTCGTTTTGAATGGTTCCGCCCAGAGCCGCCATGGGAATTCCGCGCTGTTCGGCGACCGCGATGTACATCGCGAGAGCGATTATCGCCGACGCGTTGATGGTCATCGACGTCGTAACCTGGTCCAGAGCAATGCCTTCAAAGAGAATCTCGAAGTCCTTGAGACTCGAAATCGCAACCCCTTCTTTCCCAACCTCGCCGAGGGACATCGGATGGTCTGCGTCGTACCCCATCAGCGTGGGCATATCGAAGGCCGTGGAAAGTCCGGTCCCTCCGTTGGCAATGAGGTACTTGAAGCGCTGATTGGTGTCCGAGGGCGAGCCGAATCCGGCAAACTGGCGCATTGTCCAGCGCCGACTGCGGTACATGGTCGGTTGAATCCCTCGCGTGTAGGGAAACGCTCCGGGGAGTCCTATGTCCGCTGGTGTTTCCGCTCGGCGAGAAACTGGTGTCTGCAGGACATCGATGGGAATTCCCGAGTCCGTTTCGAAAGCGACGCGCCGTTCGGGGATCTTGGCGAGACTCTCCTTCAGTACACGCTCGCGCCAGCTCCGCTCCTCTCGCGCGAGGGCTGTTACTCCAGGGGAATCATAGGTGCGAACACGGGACTTTGGCTTCCCTGCCGCCGAGCGACGGGCTCGTCGCTTGGGACCAACGCTTGCTTTCCTCTCTGATCGAGCCATAGCTAGGACCGTTCCTTAGCAGTCCCGACGTGGTGTCGGCAATCGCACACAAGCTCGGTTTTCGCCGAGCGCACTTTAAGAGAAGCGTTTTGTGAAGCTCCCGCTTGTGTCACGCATATCGATCGCCTTTGGCGCATTGATGCTGGGCCTCGCAGCGGTCTGCGCATTTGCGGTCATTGAGTTGCGACGAAGCCAAACTGAGCTTCGCTTGGTCAGTGACGGCTACCTTACTATGAGCCAAGCGCTCGCGGCCCTCGAGAGCTTCCAAGCCAACCAAACAGCTGACTTGAGACGGGCGCGCGAAACGGAGAACGCGGAAACCCGCCGAGCGATGATCAGTCTCCAGCGCCTCTACGCGCCGAAGTTGATCGAAGACAAGCTTGCCACCGCCGCAGAAATCGTTGGCCGTCTGAAGCAGTTTGCACCAGAATCAGAAATGCCGTTCATCGAAGAGTTGGGCGCGAGCCTCAACGACCTTCGGCGCCATTCGGTCGAATTCGAATCGGCCGTCGACCAACTCCAGGCGAGTTGGTCGCGGGATGATGCGCAGTCGGCGGCCAGTGCACTCTTCACGCTCACCGCACTCGACGGGGTAATAACTTCGAGCGTTCGACACCTGCATGGGTCCATTGAAGCGCGAATCCAGGAACGCGTCCGAAGAATCAACGAGGGGACGCGAAAGACCGAAGCCGCGCTGGTCGCCCTTCCCCTCATCGCAATCCTGGTCGGAATTCTTGCGACAACCTTGACCGCGCGAGCGCTCCGACCTCTTCACACGCTCTTCGCTGGCGTATCGCGCATTCGCGATGGCGACTTCGAAACGAAGTTTGCGGTTCCAGGGGACGGAGAACTCGCGGCCCTGGCAAACGAGTTCGATGCGATGGCACGGGCCCTCAAGTTGCGCGAAGGCCAGCTTAAAGAAAAGCAAGCCGAACTTCTCGAAGCAGAGCGCCTCGCAGCCGTCGGCCGTGTTTCAGCGCAGGTCGCGCATGAGGTCCGAAATCCCCTCTCGTCTATTGGGCTCAACGTGGAGCTTCTGAGCGAGCACCTCGCGTCGGCAACGTTTCCCAACTCCGACGACGGCAAGGAGGCGGCAGCACTCGTTGCCGCGGTTACTCGGGAGGTCGACCGGGTCACCGAAATCACTGAGGAGTATCTCCGATTGGCGCGCCTGCCGGCGCCGACCTTGCGACAAGAAAACATCGTTGAGATTCTCGACGACGTTCTTTCCGTCGTCAGCGGAGAACTCGCACGCGCATCGGTGAAAATTCAGACGACGTTTCCCCCAACGCCACTCACGATCATCGCCGACGAGGCCCAGCTTCGGCAGGTGTTCCTCAACCTGATTCGAAATGCTCGGGAGGCCATGGGCTCCGGAGGGACCCTCTTGGTTGCCGCATGGTCAAAGCAGGCAGGAGTGGAAATTCACTTTCAGGATACCGGGCCGGGAATTGCCCCGGAGAACCAGGATCGCGTTTTCGAGCCCTTTTTTACGACGAAGAAGGGAGGCACAGGCCTGGGTCTTCCTCTTTCTCGTCAGATCGTCGAAGCGCACGGCGGCGCGCTTCGCATTGTGAGCGACGCAGGAGGCAGCGCTCGGGTGACGTTTGTCGTTTCCCTCCCGCGGGAGGGGTAAGATTGGGGAAAGACCGTCAGAAGTCCATGGGACGGGTTGGGACGAGCTTGCGATCCCCAAACACGTTGTTGACCCGGCCGACCGATGGCCAGAACTTGCGGTCGCGCACCCAAGGCAAAGGATAGGCAGCAACCGACCGCGCGTAAGGCCGGTCCCAGTGATCCGCGCATACCGCGCCCGCAGTATGGGGAGCGCGCTTGAGCGGATTCTCTCCTCGCGGCCAGCGCCCTGACTCAACGTCCGCAATCTCTTCGCGAATCGCCAGCATCGCGTCGCAAAAGCGATCCAACTCTGCCTTGGATTCCGATTCGGTGGGCTCGATCATCAGTGTCCCTGCAACTGGGAACGCAACCGTCGGTGCGTGGAAGCCGTAGTCCATCAACCGTTTGGCGACGTCCTCCGCTTCGACGCCGGCGCTTTCTTTGAATTGTCGAAGATCGATGATGCACTCATGGGCAACCCGACCACCCTTGCCCTTGAAGAGAAGTGGATAGCCGCGTTCGAGGCGGCGAGCGACATAGTTGGCATTGAGAATCGCGATTTCGCTCGCGCGCTTGAGTCCGGAAGCGCCGAGCATTCGCGCGTACATCCAGGAGATGGAGAGCACCGAGGCACTTCCGAGCGGCGCAGCGGCGATCGGGCCGATGGCCTCGGGTGACCCCTTCCCTTGCGAACGATGGCGAGGGAGAAGGGGCGCCAAATCGCTGCGCACGCAAATGGGACCCATTCCTGGGCCGCCGCCGCCGTGCGGAATCGCAAAGGTCTTATGAAGATTGAGGTGGCAAACATCTGCGCCGTAGTCAGCCGGCCGGCAGAGTCCAACTTGGGCGTTCATATTCGCCCCATCTAGGTACACGAGCCCGCCAGCCTGATGCACGGCGGTACAAATGTCGGTGATCGTTTCTTCGAACACCCCATGCGTCGAAGGGTAGGTCACCATGAGCGCGGCGATAGAGTTGCGATGCGTCGCAATTTTTGCCTGGAGGTCGCCCATATCGATGTTGCCCCGAGAATCTGTGGCAACGACGACCACCTGAAGATTGGCCATTGCCGCGGATGCGGGGTTGGTTCCATGGGAGGAGGCCGGAATGAGACATACGTTTCGCGACGGCTGGCCTTGCGTTTCATGGAATCGCCGAATCACCAGGAGTCCTGCGTACTCTCCCTGCGCTCCGGAGTTCGGCATCAACGAACAAGCCCCAAGTCCGGTGATGGAGCAGAGCCATTGCGCAAGCTGATCGGTAAAAGTGGCGTAGCCCTTCCATTGCGCAGGAGGTGCGAAGGGGTGAATCTCGCTAACGCCTGGCCAACTCAATGGCTGCATCGCACTCGATGGATTGAGTTTCATGGTGCAGCTACCGAGGGGAATCATCGAATGGGTCAACGACAGGTCTTTTCCCTCAAGGGCGCGAATGTAGCGAAGCATCTCGTGTTCGGTGCGGTGCTTCGTGAAAACCGGATGGCGCAAAAATAGCGAGGTGCGTCGAAGTGGCATTGGAAAGTCGGAGACGACGTTTGCATCTGCCCACCTCCCAGCCCCCGCCTCCCCTTCGCCAAAGGCGTCGAGAAGCGCCTCAATGTCGGCGGGGGTCGCCGTTTCATCGAGCGCGATTCCCAGCTCTGTGGGAGAAACGCGCCGGAGGTTGTAGCCCTTTGCGAGCGCCTTCCGCATGATCGAATCGAGCGCGGATTCTTGAGCCTCCACTGTGATCGTATCAAAAAAGGGGGCGGTCCCTTTGCGAAAGCCGCGGCGGCGGAGTTCTCTCTCCAGGGTGGCCGCAAGATGGTGGATACGCCGGGCGATCGCCGTGAGTCCGTCGGCTCCGTGGTAGACGGCGTACATCGATGCCATCACCGCAAGCAGCACCTGAGCGGTGCAAATGTTGGAGGTCGCCTTCTCGCGTCTGATGTGCTGTTCGCGCGTCTGGAGCGCCATTCGCAACGCGCTCTGGCCGGTATCATCTTTCGAGAGTCCGATGATTCGACCGGGAATCAAACGCGTGTATTCGGTGCGCGCCGCAAAAAATGCTGCGTGGGGTCCACCGAGGCCAAGCGGAACGCCAAAGCGCTGTGAGGAGCCAATCGCTATGTCCGCGCCCCACTCGCCAGGCGGCCTTAGGAGTGTCAATGCAAGGAGATCGGTCGCAACCGCAACGGCTGTCCCTGCCCCATGCGCGGCATCCGTAAAACCAGAAAGATCGTCGATGCGGCCGTCGGTCCGTGGATATTGAACGAGTGCGCCGAAACATGGCTCCGGGGGAGCAAAGTGCGCTTGCGTGCCCAGGATCACCTTGATTCCGAGTGCGGCGGCGCGGGTCCTGACAACGTCGATCGTCTGTGGGTGGCAGGCTTCGCTGACGTAGAACGCCTGGCCCTGCGCGCCATGGGAAGCGCGCAAGACCTGCATCGCTTCCGCCGCCGCAGTCGCTTCGTCCAACAGCGATGCATTGGCGATGGGGAGTCCAGTCAGCTCCGCGACCACTGTTTGGAAATTGAATAAGGCCTCGAGGCGACCCTGTGCAATCTCCGCCTGGTAGGGAGTGTAGGCTGTGTACCAGCCAGGATTCTCAAGGACGTTTCGAAGGATTACCGCGGGAGTAATCGTCCCGTAATAGCCTTGGCCGATGAAGCTCTTGACGACGATGTTTGCCGATATCAGGTCTCGAAGCTCTGACTGGGCCTGCGCTTCCGATGCTGGTGCTGGAAGCTCCAATGGCGAATCGCTGCGCAGCGATGGCGGAATGGTCTCTGCAAGGAGCGCGTCTAGTGACGCAGACCCAACGACTTCCAACATTGCGGCCTCTTCGGCGGCGGAAACGCCGATGTGGCGGCTGAGAAAAGATTCGGCGGATTCCGCGAGGGTCACCGCGCCGCCTCAACGAGGCGAAGGTACGATTCCCTGTCCAAGAGAGACTCGAACTCCTTTGGATCGTTCGGCTCAATTTCGATGATCCAGGCCGCATAAGGATCACTGTTGACAGCCGATGGATCTGCCGTCAGCGCCTCATTGACTTTGGAGACTGTGCCGCCGACCGGTGCAAACAATTCTGATACGGCCTTCGTTGACTCGATGACCCCAAAAGATTTGCCTGCTGCGACCACTGTTCCGACTGGCGGTAATTCGACAAACACCAGAGATCCCAGTGCATCCTGAGCATGAAACGTCACCCCGATGACGATCGCGCTTCCCGCGCGTTTCGCCCATTCGTGGTCCTTGGTGTAGCGAAGGTCCTCTGGATAGATTCCCATGGTGCTCCCTAGGCTGCAGGACGCCGGTAGAACGGCGTCTTGACGATCGTTGCTGGAACTTGGCGTCCACGAATTTCAATTGCGATGTGCGTCCCTTCGGAAGCCAACGCGCTCGGCACGTAGCCGATGCCAATCGCCTTGTGAAGCGAGGGACTCATAGTACCCGACGTCACTTTTCCAACGTGCTGTCCCTCTGCCACGATCGGATAGCCGGATCTCGGTATCCCTGGAGCATCCGTGCAAAAGCCAACGAGTCGGCTCTCGACGCCGCGCGCCTTGGCATCGACGAGCGCTTCCTTCCCGATGAAGCTGGCCTTTCCGAGCTTCACGATCCATTGGAGTCCTGCTTCGAAGGGGTTGCGTTCCTCATCGATTTCGTTCCCATAGAGGGCGTACTTCATTTCTGTCCGCAAAGTGTCCCGAGCCGCAAGACCCACTGGAAGGAGGCCGGCGTGATGCCCGACCTCAAGAAGCGCGGTCCAAAGTTTCGGCGAAACCTCCGCAGACGCATACAACTCAAAGCCGTCTTCTCCTGTATAGCCGGTTCGGGCGACCATGCATGGGACACCGGCGACTGGCGCGTTGAGAAAGTGGTACGTCGGAAGCGCGTGCACCGGGGCAGCGCAGAGTTGTCCCAGGATTGCCGCCGCCTTTGGGCCTTGAAGAGCAAGTTGCGCATACTCGAGGGATGCGTTGCGCGGCTTGACCTTCGACCGTTGGACCATCCACGCGAAATCCTTGGCCGTGTTGGCCGCATTCACACAGACCAGAATTCGCTTCGGATTTTCACGGTAGACAACGACATCATCGACGAACCCACCCTCCTCGTTGAGAAGGCCCGCGTACATGGCTTGTCCATCGACGATTCCTTCGAGGTCGTTGCTCAAGAGTGCGTTGGCGGCAGCCAGGGCCCCGTCGCCTTCGAAGAGGATCTCTCCCATGTGGGAGACGTCGAAAAGGCCGGCGGCCTTGCGCACCGCTTCGTGCTCCTCCTCGAGGCGGGTATAGGAGACTGGCATTTCCCATCCCGCGAAGTCGACGAGCTTCGCTCCAGCGCGCCGGTGTTCCTCGTTGAGCGGAGTTCGCTGAAGATGGATTGGTGCCACTTGGAGGAACACACTGTAGTCGGAGACGGGACTTTCTTAAACGGAGAAACGAATGCTTCCTGCACGTCTGTCTGAACGCCTCTCTTCCGGACCCCCTTCGTTCTCATTTGAGTTCTTTCCTCCGCCAACTGCGGAAGCGGAGGCAGAACTTTGGCTCGCGATCGATGAGCTTACCGTGCTGCAACCCACTTTTGTATCGGTCACCTGCGGGGCTGGGGGCAGCAAGCGCGATAAAACGCTCGAGCTCGCACTCCAACTTCCTCGACGCTCTGGATTGCGGCCAGTGGCTCACCTGGTCTGCCGTGGATCAAAAGAAGAGGAAGTGGCTTCCACCGTGCAGCGGCTCATCGCTGGGGGGGTTCATGACGTCCTCGCACTTCGCGGCGATGCGCCTCGTGACGCCGACGAGCCAGCCGGGGACTTCAAGTACGCATCGGAGCTGGTTCGGTATCTTCGGACACGTCAGCCTGGGCTTTGCATCGGCGCCGCCTCCTACCCGGAGGGTCACTTGGAGGCGAGCACGCGGGAAGCCGATCTCCTCCACCTCAAAGAGAAGGTCCTGGCAGGTTCAGACTTCTTGATTACCCAGATTTTTTTCGACAATGCCTTCTATTTTGATTTCGTCCATCGCGCGCGAGCTATCGGGATCACCGTTCCGATCATTCCAGGGATCATGCCGATCACCAATGCCAGCCAGCTCGAGCGGTTCATTCAGCTTTGCGGAGCTACGGTTCCCCAAAGGTTGCGCATGGCGATTTCGCAGCATGCCCAGGATCGGGTTGCAATCGCCCAACTGGGCATTGCCCATGCGACTGCGCAATGCGCGGACCTGTTGGCCCGCGGTGCGCCTGGAATTCATTTCTACACGCTCAACCGCAGCCGAGCCACGCGAGCGATTCTCATGGCGCTCAAGGGGCGGTGAGTGCTGCCTCGGCGGCCTGGACCGTATTGCGCATCAACATCGCAATGGTCATGGGTCCGACACCTCCCGGAACTGTCGTAATGTAGCCAGCGCGCTCCACGGCGCTCTCGAAATCGACGTCGCCAACGAGCTTCCCTTGGGCACTTCGATTGATTCCCACGTCGATTACCACACTGCCGGCTTTGAGCCAATCCCCGCGCACCAAACCCGCTCTGCCTGCGGCGGCAACGACAAGATCGGCGCGAGGGAGTTCTTGCGCCAAATCACTGCGCGAATGGCACACGGTTACCGTTGCATGGGCATTGACAAGGAGCATCGCCATTGGCCTTCCAACAATTGCGCTGCGACCTATGACGGTGCAGCGTTTCCCCGCCGGATCAAATGCGGCAGCCTCGAGGAGGCGCATTACTCCCCCCGGAGTGCAGGGCACGAAAGTCGGCCTCCCGAGAAAGAGATGACCGGCGTTGACTGGGTGCAGGCCGTCGACATCCTTCGTCGGCGCAATGGCGCCGAGGATAACGGAAGCATTGATTGCCGCCGGTAGCGGGAGCTGGACCAAAATCCCATGAATCTCGGGTGCCGCGTTGAGGCGCGCAATCAACCCAAGAAGTTCGCCCTCCGAAGTCGACGCCGGGAGATGGTGCTGCACCGAGAGGAACCCTAGCTCGCGTGCAATCTTCTCCTTCGCATTCACATACGTCTTCGAGGCTGGATCGTCGCCCACGCGGAGGACAGCGAGCCCAGGGGGAATCTGGAAACGCGCGGTCAGCGCTTTCGCAGCCGCGGCCACTTCCGCACGAACGCCATTTGCAATCGCCCTACCGTCGATGATTGTTGCCCTCATAAGCGCAGCAAATTACTCCAAGTCCTTAGGGCGGTTGATTTAAACCGTGCCAAAGATCCAATGTCAGGTGGGCCATTGCCAAGAAGCCTCTACGAGTCCTTGCTGCGTCCGGTGCTCTTTCGCATCGATCCCGAGCGCGCCCACGCTCTTGCTCTCTGCGGTCTCCAACAGCGCTTCTTGCGTGGCCGTGTCACACCACGCATCGGCCCCTGGGGACCTACGATGGTCGCCGGACTCAGCTTCCCAAACCCCCTGGGTCTTGCTGCAGGATTCGACAAAGACGCGCGCGCCATCGACGGCCTGTTCTCCTGCGGCTTTGGGTTCTTGGAGGTGGGAACCGTTACTCCTCGTGCCCAACCTGGCAACCCCAAACCACGCCTCTTTCGGCTTCCACTCGCGTCGGCGCTCATCAACCGTATGGGATTTAACAATGCCGGAGTCGCGGAAATGGCGGCGCGGCTTTCCAAGCTTCGCTCTCGCCCGGGGCCAGTGGGAGTGAACCTTGGAAAGAACAGAGACACTCCCCTTGAGGAGGCCGTCAATGACTATGTCGGAGGAGCACAACGGCTAGGAGAATTTGCAGACTACCTCGTGGTCAATTTGTCGTCTCCCAACACTCCTGGACTACGGTCCCTGCAAGAACCCAAGGCGCTCGAGGAGATTCTCCGCGAAGTTCGCTCTGCTGCGCCGTCGACGCCACTGTTCGTGAAAATCTCTCCGGACTTGCGCGCAGGAGAAGTTGAAGCAGTCATCGGCGTTGCCATCGACGCCGGACTAACTGGCGTCGTCTGCACGAATACCACCAGCGCGCGCCCCGGTTCCCTATCGATGCAGGATGTTCCAGGGGGGCTGTCCGGTGGGCCATTGCGAAGTCTCAGCACCGAAATCATTCGCCAGGCTTTCGCCTACGCCCGGGGTCGTCTCACGATTATCGGAGTGGGAGGCATACATAGCGGCGCAGACGCCTGGGAAAAGATCCAGGCCGGCGCGACGCTCTTGCAAATCTACACGGGCTTCGTCTACCGCGGGCCAGGAGCCCCCATCCGTATACTCGCCGAACTGGAAGCCTCATGGCGGGCAGCAGGTGCTCCCGAGTTCCCCGGCTGCGTTGGTCGCCTCGCCTGAGGGCCTAGGGAAGCGCTACGCGCCTACGGAGTGACACAGTGTGCAAGGAGGTGTTTCGCTTGATTCGCATCGTCACGGCGTCATTCGGCCCGAACGCATGGGAAAAATCCTCCATGGATGTCATCGGTGCACCGTTGACGGTCAGGATGACGTCACCCTTCCGAATGTCTGCTCTCTCGGAAAGCGATCCGCTGGCGACATCGTTCACGAACAGGCCACCTCCACGAGCGCCCATACGCAGCGTCAGCCCAAGGTTTTCGGGGTCAATGAGCTGCTCCTGGAGGGAACGCAAGCTCGCTGGCCGCTGCGCGAGAACAGCGACGAGTTGCAAAGGCTTGCCTTGCCGAAGCACGTCGACCCGCACCTTGCTCCCAGGGACGAGAAGCGCCACATGGCGAAGGAGTTGGTGGTATCGCCGAACCGCCTTGCCATTGACTCCGACGACGGCATCGCCCACGCGAAGTCCCGCGAGCGCCGCAGGGCTCCCCGCATAGACCTCCTGGACGATCGGCGCTGGGCCTTCGTCGGACTGTTCGCGCATGCTTACTCCAAGCCAGCCACGATCGACTTCCCCGTTGTCGAGCAAGCTCGGGAGCAGTTCCTTGACCAAGTTGATCGGTACGGCAAAGCCGATGCCCTGCCCTTGCACTCCCAGCGCGGTGGTCACCCCCACGACGAGTCCATTCATATCGAACAGCGGACCGCCGGAATTTCCTGGATTGATGAGCGCATCGGTTTGGATGAAGTCGTCATACTTGCCGATCCCGAGCACACGCTCCCTCGCCGAAATGATGCCGTGCGTCACCGAAGTTTCGAGGCCAAACGGGTTTCCGATCGCAACGATCCAGTCACCCACTTCCAGCGCATCCGAATCACCGAGAGTAACGGTCGGCAGTTCAGTGCCCGCGCGCGTACGCAAGAGCGCGACGTCGCTCGCCGGATCTCGTCCGATCACTTTCGCAATGAAGCGGCGCCCGTCCGAAAAGCGAACGATGATTTCCTTTGCGTCCGCCACCACGTGGTCATTGGTAACGACCCAGCCATCGGGATTGATCACGAATCCGGAACCCAATGCTGTCGAGTCACCCTCGCTCTTCGCCTGGATATTCACGACGCCATTGCGGACGGCCTTGACAAGTGGTGCCAGCGAAGTCGGAGCATGAAAGCTCGCGGGCAGAACGCCGCTCGCCGCTTCTCGCTCCTCCCAGAGTGGGCGTCTCGAAGGTGCGGCGGTCTCGGGAGTGCGTTGGGAAGCGATGCGCGCATGCACCCATTCGACGAGACTATCGCCGGTCGTTGCGAGGGCGATTGCAGCGGAAAGGAGAATCATCATGAGGGCAAATCGTTGCTGGAGCGAAAGACGCGCACCCGAGCGGGTCGGATAACGCGCCCTCGGAATCGGTAGCCCGACTGGAGCACGTCGGCCACGACCGCGTCTTTCCGACGATCGGTCGTTGCCACGATCCCCACAGCCTCGGCTGTCCGAGGATCGAACGGGGTTCCCAAGCTCTCCATGGCTTCGACGCCAAAGTCCGCCAGTCGATTCTGCAATCCGTCGCGGATCATCCGAACCCCTTCGACGAGGGGATCCTCCTGCGCACCGATGAGGCAGCGATCGAGTTCATCGATTGCATCGATCAGGATCGTCAGGGTTTGGCCGCGATCGAGGTCGATGAGCCGCTCCTGTTCCTGCGCAAGGCGCTGGCGGAATGCCGCAGAATCATCTTCGAGAGCGCGCAGCGCTTGTGCCAAGCGCTGCGCCTCAAAGAGGCACGCGTCGCGTTCCTTGCGAAGCGTTTCGATGGTATCGGTTTCGCGATTTGGACCGAGGCCCGCATCTGGGCGAACCGTTGGTTTTGCTTCAGTTCCCGATTCGCTGGCATCCTCAGGGGATGCGGCGCGCTTCTCTTTGGGTGCGATGGGATGCTGCTTAGGCGCTCGCTTTCTCAAACCAGTTCCCCTCTCGCTTTTCCAACCAAATAGAGCGAACCTGCAACCAAGACCAGACCTTCCCTCGGGCACCCGCGGATAGCTTCGCGAAGAGCGCTTTGAAGCGGAACCACCACTTCCGCGTCCGCCCGATGCCGCAGGGCGATGGCAAGCATGGACTCGGGATCCATCGCCCGATCCGAATCAACCGGGCTGAGGATGAATCGCGCGCAGCGCGGAGCGAGTGCTGCCACCATCGCCTCGACTGGCTTGTCTGAAAGTGCGCCAAAAACCGCGTGGACTTCGCGCCCTTTGAACGCGTCATCGAGGGCGGCGACCAACGACGCTATTCCAGCCTCATTGTGAGCGCCGTCGAGGACGATGTCGCGCTCTCTTTGAATAACTTCCAATCGCCCTGGCCAACGCGTCTGCATGAGCCTGGAGGGAATCTCCGCCGCGCTACGCGCAAAGTCACTCCCGAGCGCGGCTTCCAGGGTTGCCAGCGCGACGGAGAGATTGCTCCATTGGTGCGCACCCACAAGAGGCAACGCAAGGCCACCAATCCTGACATGCTCACCGCGAAAAGTACCGTCCCGGATAGAGAAGTCGCGCTCCTCAGCCCGCAGTCGGCAGGAGCGATCGCTGGCGATCCGCTGGAGAACTTGAAGCACGCCTGGCTCTTGCTTGGCAGTCACCGCAGGCCGGCCACTTTTGAAGATTCCAGCCTTCTCCGCGGCGATCGCTTCGCGCGTTGCACCGAGTTCGGCGACATGGTCCAGGTCGATTCGAGATATCGCGCTGACCCAGGGACTGCAGGCATTGGTCGCGTCAAGGCGGCCCCCCATTCCTGTTTCTAAAATCGCGACTTCGACATTGGACTCTGCAAAGGAGGTAAGCGCAGAGAGCGTCATCAACTCAAAATAGGTGAATCCAAAGTCAATTCCTAGGGTACCAACGACGTGTTCGATTGCAGCGTCCAGCGCGGCCGGAGCAATGTCGACTCCGCAGGTGCGAATGCGCTCCGTCGGCTCGATGAGGTGCGGCGAAGTGTACATGCCGGTCCGGCGCTCGGGGGCCAGGCATGCCTCAAGCATCGCGCAAATACTCCCCTTCCCATTTGTCCCAGCGACATGAAGCACCTTATATCGCCGCTCCGGATGGCCGAGGGACTCCAGCGCTACCTCCATACGCGCAAGACCTGGTTTGACCGTCGATTGCGGGAGGGAAGCTAGGATCGCAAGGCCTCTCGCGTTCACTGCGGGCAGAGGAGGCCCAAGATTTGGATAATGCGCGCTCGCAGCTCGCTTCGAGAGACGATTGCGTCGATCATACCCTTTTCGAGGAGAAACTCGCTCCGTTGAAATCCTTCTGGAAGCTTCTGGCGAATCGTTTGCTCGATGACCCGCGGCCCGGCAAACCCAATCTGCGCCTTGGGTTCCGCGAAGATGACATCGCCTAGCCAAGAAAAGGACGCAGCGACCCCTCCCGTGGTCGGGTGCAACATCACAGAAACGTACGGCTGCCGACGGGTTCGATACTTGGCGAGTGCGGCACAAGTCTTGGCCATTTGCATCAACGAGAATATCCCCTCTTGCATCCGCGCTCCGCCGGAGCTCGTGAAGATCACGGTGGGTGCATTGATCGCTTCCGCGCGCTCAAAAACCCTCGTCACTTTTTCCCCTACGACGGAACCCATCGAGCCACCCATGAACTCGAATAGGAAACAGCCAAGGACTGTCTTGCGGCCCTCGAGCATGCCTGTCCCAGAGATAAAGGCGTCGTTTTCATTGAGTGCCTTGCGAGTCGCCTTGAGACGATCTTTGTACTTCTTTGAATCTGAGAACCCCAATGGATCGACGGCCAGCAATTCGGCACCGAATTCCTCGAAGGTTCCCGGGTCGCAGAGTGCCAAGAGGCGTGAGCGCGCTGGCCAGGGCATGTGGTGCGCACATCCCGGACAAACATTGAGATTTCTCCCAAGTTCCTCGCGGAGACAGATCTCTTGGCATTGAGCGCACTTGATCCACAGGCCCTCCATTCGACGAGAGGTCTCGTCCCCTTCTGCTTCACCCCGCGGTTCGATTTTACGCCTGCGCTGAAACCATTGCTTCTCCATGCCTTGCATCTACAGGGGTCAGCTGGCTGCGGCAATTCCCAGGCTTGACGCGATGCGCCAGCGCATCGCAGTCGCAATGAATCCTTCGTAGATCTTTCGATTCTTAGGCACCGAATCGCGAATGGCTTCGGGGTGCCATTGGATTCCGAACGCTGAGCCATCCCGCTTTTCGATCGCCTCGATGACACCATCGCTCGCCCAAGCGCTCGCGAGCAATCCCCTCCCGAGCCGGTCTAGCGCCTGGTGGTGCGTGGAGTTCACATCGAGCTGCCCCTTGCGGACCCAGGAAGCGAGCGTAGTTCCTTTGAGAATCAGGACCGAGTGGCTCGGTTTGGCAGATGGTCCCTTCTGTTCGTGTTCTATGGAGCCAGGAATTTCCTGCGCGATATCTTGGTAGAGCGTACCGCCCAGGACGACGTTGAGGAGTTGCATGCCTCCGCAGATCCCGAGAACTGGAATGCGTCGCCGCAGCGCTGAGCGAAGCAGGTTCCACTCGAATTCTGTCCGGCGCTGGTCCGTCGGTCCCAGCTTGGCCCTTGGGCGTTGCCCATAGCGTTCCGGCGCGATGTCAAAGGCGCCTCCGGTCACTACGATTCCTGCGACTGCACCGAGAGCACTCTGAATTGCTGCCGCGGATTCAGCAAAGGGAAGAATCCAGGGTTCCCCTCCAGCCTCTGAGACGGCTTCGACGTAGGCCTCTTTGAGCAGGTAGGAAGGGGGAGCCGCCTGCCGGAAGTCCGGCGTAATCGCGATCGGCGGGCGCCCATTCCTTCGCTTCATCGACGACTCCCTTGGAACCGAGCCGCGAGTCTCCGCGCCGAAAGTTGGATGCTCTCCCCTGCCAAGAGCCCCCCGGCAACCGCTGCACCCCATGCTCCGCTCGCAAAGATGCACCCGATGTTAGCCTCGCAGATTCCCCCAATCGCGACCACCGGAAGCGATGAAGCACGGCACACCGCTTCCAGGGCTGCGGTGCCGAGCGGGAGCATTGGCATTGGCTTTGTGCGAGTTACAAAGATCGGACCTACCCCAACGTAGTCGGCGCCGGCGCGCATTCCGCGCGCAGCGTCGAGGGCGCTACGCGCAGTGAAGCCGATAATCGCCGCGGGGCCGAGAACCGAGCGCGCGGCAGCTACCGGGAGATCTTCGGAACCCAAGTGAACTCCTGATGCCCCGCCTCCAAGCGCGAGATCGACGCGGTCGTTTACGATGACCGGAACTGTACCGGCGGCTGCGACGACGCGCCGGATGAGCGCCAAGGCTTCACGGTCTTTGGTTTGCTTAAGCCGCAGTTGAACGACGGCTGCGCCACCAGCAATGGCGGCGGCGCAGCGCATTTCCAGCGAGGATGCGTGCGCGAGGCCATCATCGATAACCGCGTAGAGTCCCCCTGGAAGCTTGTTTGCCACCGCCCAGTCCTGTATTGGCAACCTTTGATCTCCACAAGGAGCATTGGCATGACGCTGGAACGCCGCCTTATAGATAAGCGAACCGTAGAGCGAAATTTGCACCAGGGACTTTTGGACCCCAAGGAATATGAAAAGCACCTGGAAGCGCTCCCAGATGTT
>JBGSMZ010000018.1:0-3925 GCA_041739845.1 Myxococcaceae bacterium | reverse complement strand
TACCGCTTTGCTGATGAATTCCAATCGGGGCGCAGCTACGAAAAGCCAGGGTTATTGGCGATGGCGAATTCTGGCCCGAACAGCAATGGAAGCCAGTTTTTCATCACCGTTTCGACGCCCAAGCACTTGAACAACAAGCACACGATTTTTGGAGAAGTCGTTTCGGGATACGATGTCGTCACTTCCATTTCCAAGGTCGAAACGGAAGCCGGCAGCCGCCCGAAGATTCCCGTGGTTCTCAAGGCAATTACTATTTCGGAAAAGGCGCCTTGAAAACGGCGCCTCGGCGGAGCTGGAGCAGCGTGCTTGCGTAGTGGATTTGCAGCCCTCATTGGTCGCCCGAATGCCGGCAAGAGCACGCTCCTCAATCAGCTGATTGGGGTTCGCCTTGCGATCACTTCTTCAAAGCCGCAAACGACGCGGCGATCGGTCATCGGTATTACGCGGCGCCCCGAAGGGGAAGTAGCGTTCGTCGATACCCCTGGGCTCCACACTCCACACCGCGCCTTGGGCTCGATGATGGTGCGCGTAAGTCAGCGCAGCGCAATCGATGCGGATGCGATCATTTGCGTGTTCGATGCGCTGTCGCTTTCGATTGGAGGCGCGTTCCAAGCCGATGACGAGCTCGCCTTCGCACTCCTCGAGCGGGCACAGAAGCCATCGATCGCTGCACTTTCAAAAATCGATAAGGTTGCAAAGCCTAACCTTCTTCCAGTTCTTTCCATGTGCGCCGCGCGCTTTCCCTTTCAGCACCTCATTCCCGTGAGCGGACTGACAGGAGACGGGGTGGAGGAACTGTTGCAGCAGGCGATAGCAATGCTGCCGACTGGGGAGGCGTTGTACGACGATGCGACCTACACGGATCAATCGGAACGCGAACTCGCCGGAGAATACGTCCGCGAGCAGGTGATTCGCTACTGTCGGCAGGAAATTCCCTACGCGGTAGCGGTTGTCGTTCAGGAATTCGATGAATCCAGGCGGAGCGCCAAAACGGGAACGCTGGTTCGAATCGAGGCCGATATCCTCGTGGACCGCGCATCCCAAAAGGGCATCGTCATTGGGAAGAAGGGGGCGCAGCTCAAGGCGATTGGAACCGCCGCACGGCGCTCCATTGAGGGGCTTCTCGAATGCCCGGTGTATCTGAAATTGACTGTCAAAGTAGAACCACGCTGGACCCAGTCGGCGGCAGGATTGGGGCGCGCAGGGCTCCTCTCTGAGATGCATCGTTGAGCCCTTCGCGAATTGCGATCGTCGGCCGGCCCAACGTAGGCAAGTCAACGCTCTTTAACCGGCTGCTGGGTCGGCGCAAGGCCGTCGTCACCAACGCGGTCGGAGTCACGAGGGACTCGCAAATTGGAGAGTTCACGTTTTGCGGCAACACCTACGAGCTCGTGGACACCGCTGGAATCGTAAGTGGAAAATCCGACGCGCTCAATCGCTCCGTGCAGCTCCATACGGAGGAAGCGCTGCGTGAGAGCGCGGTATTTGTGCTCGTGTGCGACGTCCAAGTGGGACTTCACCCAAGTGACCGTGAAGTGGCCCAGCATCTCCATCGCCTCGGACGCCCTGTGATCGTCGCGGTGAACAAATGCGATGTCCCACGACAGGCAAACGCGGGTGCCCTTGAATTCTTTTCACTGGGGTTTGGCGATCCCATTCCGATTTCTGCCGAACACGACCGGGGACTGCGAGACCTCGCTGATGCGATTGCAACCGCCGCGCCTACCTTCAATGCGGAGGAACTTTCGGAAGCGGGGCCAGTTCGGTGCGCGCTTATCGGTCGACCGAATGTCGGCAAGTCGAGCCTTGTCAATGCGATAGTCGGTTTCACGCGAATGGTCGTCAGCGAAATCCCAGGTACGACGCGGGATGCGATTGGCTTTCGCGTCGCCTTGGGAGAAGAACAGTTCGAAGTTATCGATACCGCTGGATTGCGTCGCCGCACGAAGATTACCGACGCTACCGAGCACTTCTCGGCTGCCCATTCGCTCGACGCCATGCGCGACGCTGACGTGTCAATCCTCGTTCTCGATTCCGAGGACCCAGGGGTCGAACAAGAACTCAAGCTTGCGGCGCGGGCGGAACGCGAAGGCTGGCCGTTGTTGATTCTCATCAACAAGTCCGACCTCGTCTCAAACGCGGCGGCGCTGAAGGAGCGGATCCGCTCCACGCGGGGGAGTATGCGCTTTTTGCCACAGATTCCCATTCGCGCGGTATCGGCGCGAACAGGTCATGGAGTGGCAGCGATTCTACCGCTTGCCCTCCACCTTCATCACCAATCGCATGCACGCGTTGGAACTGGTGCCTTGAACCGCCTTATCCAGGGCCTGCTCGACGAGCGGTCGCCACCCACGATTGGTCGGGGGAGCCCGCTTCGGCTCTACTACGCCGCGCAAGTGGGGGTCGCGCCGCCAAGCTTTGCGATTACTTGCAGTGCGCCTGATGAGGTACCGGTCGCCTATGCGCGCTTCATCGCCAACGGAATCAGGCGCCACTTCAAAATCGAAGTTCCCTTTCGGATCTTCTGGCGCGAACGACCTGGTCGAGAGAAGCGTGAAGAGCGCGCGAATCAGTACCGCGCACGAGAACGAAGCCGTCGCCGCGCCTAGGCCTTTTCAACGCCGATGCGACGATCTAAGAGCCGTCCATGCTGACCAACGAATTGAAGGTTGCGCTGACCTTCGACGACGTTCTCCTTCTCCCTGCACAGAGTTCGGTGCTTCCCCATGAGGTCGAACTTCCGACGCAGGTGAGCCGCAATCTCAGCTTACCGATACCGCTCCTGTCATCGGCGATGGACACGGTGACGGAGGCTCGGATGGCGATTGCCTTGGCCCAGGAAGGGGGATTGGGGGTCATCCACAAGAGCTTCACTCCTGCGCAACAAGCAGCCCAAGTGGCGGCGGTGAAGAAGCATGAAGCGGGCATCGTTCTCGATCCGATCACCATGGCGCCGGAAACGCCGCTTGGCCGTGCGCTCGAGATCATGCGCGAGCACGGAATTAGCGGAATTCCCGTGGTGAAGGATTCAAAGCTGGTGGGGATTGTAACGAGCCGAGATGTACGGTTCGAAACGAACCTTACGCAGCCCGTATCCGACGTGATGACGACGAAGCTCGTCACCGCCAAGGAGCATGTTTCCCAGGAGACGTCGACGGCGCTTCTCCATAAGCATCGGATTGAGAAGCTCTTGGTGGTCAACGAGCGCTTTGAACTCAAGGGACTGATCACCGTGAAGGATGTGGTGAAGAGCCGCTTCTATCCAAACGCCGCCACCGATGCGAAGAAGCGCTTGCTTGCGGCCGCTGCGGTTGGAGTTGGCGCAGATCGGGAAGCTCGCGTGGAAGCGCTGCTCAAGGCCGGCGTCGACGTCATTGTGATCGACACCGCCCATGGGCACGCGGCGGGAGTCATTGAGGCCGTTCGCGACACCAAGCGCAACTTCAAGGCTTCCTTTGAGCTGATGGCCGGAAACGTTGCAACCGCCGAGGCCACGCGCGCGCTCATCGACGCCGGAGCCGATGCAATCAAAGTGGGGATTGGCCCAGGATCCATCTGTACCACCCGGGTCGTCGCTGGCGTTGGCGTCCCGCAGATTACTGCCATCGATTCCTGTGCGCGAGCGGCCGCGGGCAGCGGAGTACCCATCATCGCCGACGGAGGCTTGAAGTTTTCTGGGGACATCGTCAAGGCCATAGCGGCGGGGGCCAACGCGGTGATGGTCGGTTCATTGCTCGCTGGAACCGAAGAGTCGCCGGGAGATACGATTCTCTACCAAGGACGCTCCTACAAATCCTACCGAGGGATGGGCTCGCTGAGCGCCATGCGCTCGGGCTCCAAGGATCGCTATTTCCAGGAAGGGGTGGTGGAATCCAGCAAGTTGGTTCCCGAGGGAATTGAAGGCCGGGTCCCCTACAAAGGGACG
>JBGSMZ010000163.1:0-4112 GCA_041739845.1 Myxococcaceae bacterium | reverse complement strand
ATCGACGCGATTGAATCTGCAGACGATGCACTCGCCAGTGGCGATACTTCGGGTGTCGAGGCCGCGCTGCGCGCCGCTACCGGGACCATCCCTGATTTGGGGGCCAAGTATCTGGACCTCGCGCGCAAGGCCTATAAAAATAACGACCTCGCTTCAACGCGGGCGTATCTGCGCTCGGCGATGGGCGAGGCGTTGCGGCAACGCTAGCCTTCTCGCTCGGAGGATCAGCTCGATTGGAGGCGGTTCCGCCAGGCTCCGACCTTCGCACCTGCCTCGTGAAAGGTCGCCCCAGTTTTCTCTTGGTACAAGCGAACCGCTGAAAAGACATGTCCTCGCACAATCTCTGCCTCGATGTCTGCGTCTGTGACATCTCGCAGGATCGACGGCCTGGAGCGCGAAGGACGGGTCCGCCAACTTGCTGCATGCTTCGGAAGGCGGCCGATCGGGCGACGCTGCACCACCTTCTTGAACTGCAGTCGCCTGAAGACGTTCCTCAACCCAGCGCCGAGGCGTGCGAAGAAGAGAATCAGGGAAGCAACCGGATGCCGTATGCCTCGGAGGCGTTGTTCTGCGCTCGGGCGCGCTCCGATTCGCGGGGAGCGTTCCCGTCGATGCGGGTTCGCTTTCGAAGATTTCAAGCGACCTCGAATAGCCCGGCGGCACCCATACCTCCACCGATACACATCGATGCAACACCAAATCTTCCTTTGCGGCGCCCAAGCTCACGCAGGAGCGTCCCGGCAATCCTCGCTCCGGTCACCCCAAGCGGATGTCCTAGGGCGATTGCACCCCCGTTGGGATTTGCCTTCTCCGGAGGAATTTTAAGCTCGCGCAAGCAGTAGACGGCTTGCGCGGAAAACGCCTCGTTGACTTCAAATACGTCGACGTCATTTACCGTGAGGTTGTTGCGCTCAAGAAGCTTCCGAATCGCTGGAACCGGGCCGATGCCCATGATGTCTGGCGGAACGCCGACAACCACAAAATCGACGAATGTACCCAACGGCACGATGCCCAATTTCTTGGCGCGCCCCTCGGTCATCAGGACCGCAGCAGCGGCACCGTCGGTGAGCGGCGAGGCGTTCCCTGCAGTGACTGTGCCTTGGGCGTCGAAAACGGGCTTGAGCTTTCCCAGTCCTTCAGCCGTCGTATCGGGCCGCAAGATCGTGTCCTCCGATACCGTGACTTCGCTGGGCCTTCCTGCCTCGTCATAGAGCGTCGTCGTCATCGCCGCAATCTCGTCGCGAAAGTACCCCTTCTCGCGCGCCGAGGCAGCGCGGCGCTGAGACTCAAGGGCAAACGCATCTTGATCCGCTCGGCTTACATGGAAGCGCGCTGCGACCTTCTCAGCGGTTGCTCCCATCGATGTGTACACCTCTGGGTAACGGCTCATGAGCTCAGGATTGGAAGAAATCTTATTGCCACCCATGGGAACCATGCTCATGGATTCGGTGCCTCCCGCAATGGCCACTTCGTACTGTCCGGCACGAATGGATTGCGCCACCTGCGCAATCGCCTGCAGGCCCGAGGAACAAAAACGGTTGATAGTCATCGCGGGAACGGTTTCTGGCAGTCCAGCGAGTAAGACGGCAATGCGAGCGACGTTCATGCCTTGTTCGGCCTCGGGCATGGCGCATCCGAGCACGACGTCTTCGATGTCCGAGGCGTGGAGTCCCTTCACACGTTCGATCGCTGCTTTGATCACATGGGCCGCCATGGTGTCAGGGCGTGTGTCCTTGAATTCCCCTTTGAGCGCCCGCGTCATCGGGGTTCGGACGGTACTTGCGATGATGACCTTTTCAGAAGCCATGGATTCTTTTCTCCAAACACTAGTTTCGAAGCGGCTTCCCTTTTTCGAGCATGAATTGGAGCCGGTCCTGGGTTTTGGTCTCGCCGCAGAGAGACAAGAAAGCCTCTGCTTCAAGGTCCAACAGTCGTTGCTCAGAAACAGGGGCAGTCGCCGACGTGTTGCCTCCGGTGAGGACACCGGCAAGCCGTTGCCCAATCGCGCGATCATACGCGCTGATCTGATGGTTGAGAACCATGTCGTAGAGCATGGTGTCGATAGTCGCGGCCCCGCTCGGACCAGGAAGCAAGAATGTCGAGGGCCTCGGAGGCACGAATCCCGCTTCGGCCATACCAAGGACGCGGGCCTTCGCATCGGCGAGAAGGTCATCTCGGTTCATGGAAATCGTGGCGTCCGCTGCGAGAAAGCTCGACTCCCTGGCCTGTTCCGCGCTGGTAGCAACTTTGGCGGTCCCGATAGCCAGGAAAGCCTTTTTCACGAACGGGAATGCGTCGAAGTCTTTGTCCCCCGCATGGGGCCCGAAGGCATTTCTTAAGAACCCCATGTTCCCGCCGCCTCCGGGGATCAGCCCGACGCCAACTTCCACGAGTCCTTGGTAGGTCTCTGCGGCAGCCTGCTGCGCATTCCCACCCATGGTGACTTCGCATCCGCCACCAAAAGTGTAGCCGAAAGGTGCAACGACCACCGGCACTGCGCAGTAGCGCATCCGCTGGTTTGCGCGTTGGAACTCCTGAATGAGCTTCTTGATGTCGGACCACTGCCCTTCCTTCGCAGCCCACAACAGCATCGCGATGTTGGCTCCGGCAGAAAAGTGCTCACCGTCGTTTCCAATGACGATGCCGCGCCAATCGCCTGAAACTGCGCGATCCACGGCCTTGTGCATGAGTTCAACGATCGCCGTATCAATCGCGTTCATTTTTGCGTGAAACTCGACGAGCAGCACCCGATCCCCCATGTCCCAGAGGCTTGCAGAATCGTTGGACTCGATGGGTTTTCCAGCGCGGCGAAGGCCTTCGATGGAAATGCGCCGCGCGACTTTGGGAACACTGCGCCGCTGTGCCTTCCGCACGTCCCAGTAGGTATCCTCCGTTCCCAGGACCTCGTAGAAAGAGTTCCTTCCCTTGGCGAGCATCTCTTCGACCCAGGGGGCCACTGCAATGTGCAGTTCTTTCATCCGGTGGACGCCCTTCTCGACTCCGTAGGCATCCCAGGTCTTAAAGGGCCCTGACTTCCACCCGTAACCCCACTCTATCGCGCGGTCGATGTTCACATAGTCGTCCGCGATTTCACCGAGGAGGCCGGCTGCGTACCCGAGCACGTCGAGCGTTACCTGTTGCGCAAACTTTGCCGCTTTGTCGGTGCCGTTTAAGACGACCCGAATGCGCTCGTCCAAGTCCTCGACGTCCCGCGCTGCACCGAGAGAGTCGTAGCGGACCTTGGCTTTCGGACGGTAGGTGAGCGTTTTGATGTCGAGCGCTTCAATGTCCTTCGAACCTGCGACCTTGCGATAGAATCCACCGCCGGATTTGTCCCCCAGCATCTTTTTTTCCACCATCGTGACCACCCACGCCGGAGGCGCAAAGGTGGCGCGCGCTGGATCGCGCACCAGCGCATCGTGGCAATGGCGGGCGACATCGACAAAAGTATCGATTCCTACGATATCCGCAGTCCGAAACACTGCGGAGGCAGGACGTCCCATGGCCGGTCCGAAGATCGCGTCGACCTCTTCGATCGTAAGTCCCTGGTCTTGCATCAACTGGATCGTCTTGAGCATTGCATATACGCCAATGCGATTGCCGACGAAGTTCGGCGTGTCCTTCCCGAAGACGATTCCCTTGCCCAGGGACCGCTCGGCCCAAGCTGCAAAGTCTTCGACCAGCTTGGGCGATGTCAGCTCCCCAGCGACCAACTCGAGGAGCTTCATGTAGCGAACGGGGTTAAAGAAATGGGTGACGAGAAAGCGCTTCGAAAATCCCTCGCTCCTGCCCTCGCACATCTGCGCGATGCTGAGACCGGAGGTGTTCGAGGAAATGACAGCGGCTTTGTTCGCCGCTGCTTCCACCTTCGCGAAGAGTGCTTTCTTGAGGACGAGATCCTCGCGAATCACTTCGACGATCCAGTCGCAGTCCGCGATTTTTTCAAGGTCGTCAGTAAAGTTTCCGACTTCGATCAGAGCGCTCGCTCGCGTCGACATCAGGGGCGCTGGGCGAGTCTTCCCCAATTTTTGAAGCGCCATCGACGCAAAGCGATTCCTGAATGCCGGTGACTTGATGTCGTCCTCGGGCTTCGGATTGGGGGGCACCATGTC
>JBGSMZ010000144.1:0-2500 GCA_041739845.1 Myxococcaceae bacterium | reverse complement strand
GCGTCCGCGCATGGTGGTCACGCTCCCTCCAGGCGTCGGCGCGGCGGCCTTCGCGACCGCGGCGGCTCGATCAGGTGCGGACCTCCTCGAAATCCGCAGCGATTTGACGCCGACAAATGCGAGTGTGCTCGAGGCCTCACGCGAACTTCCGCTCATCGTCTCCGAGCGGGGAGCGGTGCTTCCAGGAGCCTGGAGAGAGGCCGCAACGCTCGTCGATACCCCTCTGGATGGGCGCCTGATGGCGGGCGAGGTAGGCGCCAAGAGACTCGTTTCCTTTCATGCGGATCGACCGATGTCGCCGTGCGAAGCGCGCAAGCAATGGGAACGTATCGAGCCTGGAATCCTCGTGAAGCACATAGAACCACTCGGATCTCCGTCCGAAGCGGAGCGGCTCTTTGACACGCGCGAGGTGCTGCGCGAGCGGTTTGGCGCCGAGGCTGTCACCGTGCTCCCGATGGGGGAGCTTGCGCTGCCTTTCCGAGCGGTTCTCGCCCAGGGAAATGCCCTGGATTACGTGGCCCTGGACGCGCGCTGGTCAGCAGCTCCAGGGCAGCGCGTTTTGCGCGACGCTTTGAGGGAATGGAGCGTACCTCTGGGGGGCCAACGGAGAGATCGCCTGGGGATTCTCGGAAACCGCATCGGAGCCTCACGGAGCCCGTCGATTCATCCTCCACCGTTCGACAGAATCGACCTTCCGGCCGATGCACCGCTCGAAGAACTTTTGTTCGCGCTCCGTCCATTCTACGCAGGTTTTGCGGTGACGAATCCCTTCAAAAAGCGCGCAGCCCGAGCAGCCACATCGGTCAGCGAGGCGGTCAACACCTTGGTACGGAGCCCCGGCGGTTGGCAGAGTGAGAACACGGATGTCGCCGGCGCGCTTTCAGCGCTGCAAGCTTTTGGACACCGACAGCTCACCGTGCTCGGTGATGGCGGCGTCGCTCCAGCGCTTCGTTCGGCCGCGCGCGAGGGCTACACCCTCGATTTTCAACGCGCCGAAGCGGTAGGCGAAGTCCTCGGCGCGGCGTTGTGGACATGGCCCGCGAACGTGAAACCTCCTTTGAAATTGCGATTCGCCACTGGCGCGGAGGTTGGCATCATCGCGTACGGCGCCCAGGCGCACACAATCGCGCAGGCCATTCGCGCGCGCGGCGGTATCCCCGTGTTCCTTGGATCGCGGTGGTTTGTTGCCCAAGCGCGCGGGCAGCGTAGAGCATGGGAAGAAGCCACCGGAGGAGCACCCCCCGCATGAACACCTTTGGTTCTCTGTTTCGCTTAACGACGTTTGGCGAAAGCCATGGCGTGGCGCTCGGTGCAGTCATCGATGGGTGCCCCTCAGGAGTGACGCTCACTCCAGCACTGCTCCAACGCGCGCTCGATCGCCGTCGTCCTGGGCAATCGCTGTTGACGACGTCGCGCGGTGAGGCGGACACCGTTGAAATTCTTTCTGGAGTCTACCAAGACAAGACGCTCGGAACGCCGATCGCCGCCATCGTGCGCAACAGAGATGCGCGCAGTGCAGAATACTTGAATGCTCCCGCCGACCGCACGGGGCACGCTGACAAAGTGTGGCGGGAGCGCTTTCACCATGTGGACCCGCGCGGCGGTGGACGCACGAGCGGAAGAGAAACCTTAAGTCGCGTCATCGGAGGTGCGGTCGCCGAGGCACTGCTCGCAAGGGAACTTCCGGAACTTGCGACGGTGGCCTGGGTGTCCCAAGTGGGGCCAATCATTCCTGCCGAACCCGGGAACGACCTCACCCGCGCGCAAGTCGATGGAGACCCGACCCGATGCCCGGACCTCCGAGCGGCGGCACAAATTGCCACGCTCCTCACCGAAGCAAAGGCGAGCGGCGAAAGTTGGGGCGGCAGCATTACGGTTCGCGTCGTCGGGGTACCCGCTGGACTCGGCGAGCCGGTTTTCGACAAGCTGAAGTCCACGCTCGCAGGGGCGCTGGCAGGAATCGGCTCGTCCACCGCCGTCGCGTGGGGGCCCCCAGGCCTCGAAGCGCTCCTCACAAAGCCGGGGACGACGTTTCACGCGCGAGGCGCGGAAGCGGCAAAGGTCTATGGCGGAATTCAAGGCGGGTTGAGCAATGGCGAGCCGATTGAAGTGCGTCTGCTCTTTAAACCGCCGGCCACCATCGGTGCGCGAGCGACGAGTGGGCGACACGATCCATGCATCCTTCCCCGTGCCGTTCCCGTCGTTGAAGCGATGACCTCGCTCGTTCTCGCAGACGCATGGCTGCACTTCTTGGCAGCTCCGCATCGCGTATGAAAACGAACCCATTTGGGAGTGGAAAAGTAGGGGAAGAACGGTGGGGAGCCCTGGCGGAGCTGCTGGCGGCGGACCCACCGGATTTTGCGGTCATTGATGCGCGCGTCGCAAAGTTGCATCCTCGCGTTGAGGCTGCACTGCGAGGGATTCCTTCGGTGCCGGTGCGCGCCGGCGAGGCTCTCAAAGCACCAGCCATGCTCGGGCGGTTGGCGCGCGCCGCAGTCGC
>JBGSMZ010000052.1:0-60278 GCA_041739845.1 Myxococcaceae bacterium | reverse complement strand
GAGGTCCCACGCCAAGGTGCTTCAGAATTTTTAAAACTTGCTCCCGGAATCTACCTCTCGAACGAAGGCGGGGAGGCCCATGCGGACCAAGTATTCCTTCGAGGATTCGATGCGCGGGAAGGGCAAGACATTGAATTTACTTTGAATGGGATTCCCTTCAATGAAGTCGGCAACCTGCATGGCAACGGCTACGCGGATTCCCATTTCATCATTCCAGAGCTCATCGGGTCTTTGCGCGTCATCGAAGGACCATTCGATCCACGGCAAGGAAATTTCGCGGTGGCTGGATCCGCGGACTTTTCCTTGGAGCTCGCGCAGCGCGGAATCACCCGGAAGGGAGTCTTTGGAAGTTTCGGAACCTATGGCGCTTTTCTCTCTTATGGTCCTCCGAGCACCTCGACCGGAACCTTCGTCGCCGCCGACTACTACCAAACGCAGGGCTACGGCCAAAACCGCGATGGCCGCCGTGGGCGCTTCATGGGGCAATTGGACGGGGCGCTTGGCTCGACACTCCACTACCGAGCGACGGCAACGGTCTACGTCGCAAGCTTCCATACGGCCGGTGTGCTTCGGGAAGATGACTATCGTTCGGGGCGCGTCGGGTTCTACGACACTTACGATACGAGACAGGGCGAAGACGCAGCGCGCTATGCGGTGTCTGGTGAATTGACCCATCGCAGCGGCGCTTTTGAAACCACGAATCGCATATTCGTTACATACCGCCCGCTCCGCATTCGCGCCAACTTCACGGGATTCCTGCTCGACGTGCAACAGCCTATCCAAACACCTCACGGGCAGCGCGGGGACCTCATCGATACGCAAAATACCGCCTGGACCTTCGGTGCGAAGGGAGAAGCCACGGCGCACACCACGATTCTTGGGATGCCGCAGGTATTCACGATTGGCTATTTTGCACGCGGCGATGTGGTGTCGTCCATGGAGCAGCGAGTCGAAGCAGCAACCGGTCACCCGTACCATACAGACGCGCAACTTTCTTCGACGCTCGGCGACATTGGGCTCTTCGCAGATGTAGACATACGCTTCACGCGCTGGCTAAATTTGCGCGGCGGTATACGCAGCGACCTTTTTACCTACGTTGTGGACAATCTATGCGCAGTCCAATCAGTGGAAAATCCATCTCGCAGCAATCCACCGGGCGACGCGTCCTGTCTCAGCCAGCAGAATTTTGGCGCCTATCGGGATCCCAACCAGCGCGTGAGCACGACGGCCGCGATCGCGTTGCCGCGCGGGTCGCTTTTAGTCGGTCCCTTCTTTGGGTTTCGCGCATCGTTCAGCGCCGGTGTTGGCGTCCGTTCGATCGACCCCTCCTACATCGTCGATGACGCAGCCACCCCGTTTGCCAGCGTCGTCGCCCTCGAAGGGGGCCTTAGCTGGGAGCATCAATTCGCGCATGACATCGACTTGACCGCCCGTTCCGTCGTCTTCAATACCCGCGTCGATAAAGACCTGCTGTTCTCCCAAACGTCGGGCAGAAACACGCTCGCCGGCGCCGCTACCCGTTTGGGCTCCGCCAATGCCGTTCGGGTGAGAGGCCAGTTCTTTGATGTCGCAGCAAATTTCACCTACGTGCGCGCAACCATTGACGCCGACGGACTGCTCATTCCATACATCCCACCCGTAGTGGCAAGGGTGGACGGTGCGATTTTTGGGGACGCACCGTGGTTCTGGGCGCGACCGCTTGGCCACACGATTCGTGGAAACATGTCGTTGGGCGTGTCTGCGGTGGCTGGGCGGCCGCTTCCTTATGGGGCCCGGTCACAGCCCTTTGCTACAGTTGATTTGGGAGCTTCCCTGAATTGGTGGTTGGTCACCATTGGAATCAACGTCACCAACCTCATTGGGACGCAATACGCGCTCGGCGAATACAACTTCGCATCTGATTTTCATAACCAAGTACAACCGACGCTCGTTCCAGTGCGTCACTTCGCCGCCGCGGCGCCGCGATCGGTGCTCTTTTCAATCGCGCTCAACTACGGAGACGGTCGATGAAGCATGCGATGATGTTTGCTGTTGCTTTTACCTGCATCGCTTGCGGTGGCAGCACGGGGAGTAACTTGGTGACCTTCGCGGCTGCTGCAAGCGGTCCCGTCGACGCTGATGGTGGCCCGATGACGTTCCTCGCTGGCTCCGGCGCTTTGGTTACTTTGACGCAAGCGACGCTCACCGTGGGAGCGATCTATTTGAACCAAGCGGTTCCCCTGTCGGGTTCCGCCAGCAGCGCCTGCATTTCGCCTGGCATCTATGTAGGTCAAGCCTTTGGACCCGTATCCGTGGACCTGCTTTCAGCAAACGCTATTCCTTTTCCTACGATAGGGGAGGGTACGCAAACCTTGGCAAAGACCGCTGAGGTGTGGCTTGCCGTTGGCGACGTCAATGCGCAGGAAAGCGCCACCGCGATCTTCAGTATGCGGGGCGTGGCGACGCAGGACGCGGGAACTTTTCCCTTTGCGGCCACCGTTTCCATCGGCAGCAACCGGTCGATTCCGACCTCCAATCCAGCACTTCCCAGCGCCAACGCGATATGTCACCAAAGAATCGTCTCACCGATTGCGGTCGAGGTGACGCCAAGAGACGGCGCCACGCTCGTCCTTCGCATCGATCCGCGCGGAATGCTGAACAATATCGACTTCACCTCTTTGGGAATGGGCGCCGATGGGACCTTCGTCATTCCAGACAAGAACGTAGGAGCCGGTCGAGAACTCTTGCGCGGGTTGCGCGCAACGAGCGGGGTGTATTCGTTTGAGTTCCTGAACGAGGATAGGTAACTTATGGAGAAGCGGACTGCGGCTATGTCAGTGGTCATTGCTTTGCTGGGATTGGGATGTGGGCAGCAATCGGACAACGGCGGCAAAATTCAGTTTACAGCTTCAGGAGAGGTATTGGCACTCGCTGGCTACGGGTTTCCGCCGACCACGGATGAAGCTATTGCCTTTGCCGATGGCTGGGAGGTTCGATTCGATCGCGTGTTGGTGACATTTGCAAACATCACGCTGTCTGAGAATCCGGACATGGCGCCAACCGATCAGTCCAAAATAGGCAAGGTCGTAGCTGGCGTCGACGGTCCTTGGGCGATCGACCTCCACAAGGGTGGCTCCCTGCTCGGAAAGGGGGGAAGCAACGAACAAGCCTATCCGTTGGCGACCGTGGCAAACCAAAATAGGAATGGAGGCAAGGCGTTTGACCCTACAGTCAGGTATGCACTTGGATATGAAATCATTCCGGCCACCGCATCGGCGACGCGCCTGCAATTCGGCGCGGACGATGCCGATTACGCGGAGATGATTTCCAAGGGATGGACTGTCCTTTTTGTCGGTACCGCCACTTGGAAGGGATCCAACTGCACCTCGAGCAGCACCTCTTTCGACTTCAAGGAAGTTCCTGAAGTCGTCAAATTCCGATTTGGCTTCTCGACACCAGCGGCTTATGTCAATTGTCAGAACCCAGACAATGATCCGGCGGCAGCGCTTGGCTCCGAAGAGCACGAGCGCGGGGTCCAAGTGAAGGGAAATCAGACCATTCAGGCACAACTGACGCTCCATACGGACCATCCCTTCTGGGAGAGCATCTTGCACGACACGCCTGAACACTTTGACCAAATTGCTGCCAACGCAAAAGCCGATGCGTTAGGCAACGCTACGGTGACCCTCGATGACCTCCTTGGAGTCTCCTACACGGCGTTCGCGTTTCGCGGGATGCCGCTCCCCTGGCGCTCGTGCCTCTCCGGGTACACCCCTCCGGATGCGAGTCCGCAGATGGGATTTGATAGCCGGGGCATACCCAGCAATCGCATCGGATCTGCAAGCACAAGCTTCCGCGACTATCGCGATTTCATGACCTACAATGCGAGTACCATGGGGCACTTGAATTCGGACGGACTGTGCTTTGTGCAGCGGAAGTATTCATCTCCCAATTGAACGGGCGACTGGCGCAGTTCAACGGCAAGGCACTTTTGGTGCGCCCAGGAAATTTGCCATCGAGCTGTCACTGAATGGGTGTACACGCTCAAAGCGCATGGCCCGGATACTTGTCGTGGAAGACGAAGCGGACCTGAGGAAGGTCTTGGAATTCAATTTGCGGCACGCTGGCCACGAAGTGCTAGCGATGGGGAACGGTGCTGAGGGCTTGCGCCAAGCCGCAGAGAAAGAACCGGCCCTAATACTCCTGGACTTGATGCTCCCAGACTTGGGAGGTCAAGAAGTTCTTCGTTTGCTCAAGCGCGACGAACGCACATCGGAGATACCGGTGCTGCTGCTGACAGCCCGCGGTGAAGAAACGGATCGCGTCGTCGGGTTTGAACTTGGGGCCGAGGACTATGTCGTCAAGCCCTTTAGCGTTCGTGAGTTGCTGTTGCGGATAGAAGTTATTCTCCGAAGGGCCGGTGGCGCGCGCGGCGCGGTGCCGATCGCATTCGGCCGATTGCGCGTCGTCCCTGATGCGCATCGCGTGTTTGTAGACGACGTTGAAATCGAACTCACGGCCATCGAATTTCGCCTCCTCCATACCTTGATGGCGCGGAAGAATCGCGTGCAGAACCGGAGCGCATTATTGGATAGCGTGTGGGGAATCGAAGCGGACATCACGACGCGCACGGTGGACACGCACGTCAAGAGATTGCGGGAAAAGTTGGGTCCCGCTGGCGCGTACATTGAAACCGTTCGCGGTGTTGGGTACCGCTTCGCGGATGCGCCAGATGTGAAAGCCTCGTGACTTGACACTGGGGAACCGCACACGGTTTTTTGGCGGAATGCTTGCAATCCTTGCAATCGCTCTGGTTGTTGGCGGCGCGTATGTCGATCATTTCTTCGCAAGCGACTTGGGCCTGGCGAGAAACCAAGGCATGCTCCGGCTGGTCCTTCTGGGTTCTGCGTCGGGTCTTGGAATTGCGGCAGTGCTGTTGCTGCTCGCGGAGCGTTGGGCTAGAAGCGAGTCGCGCGCCCTGACAGACGCAGCCAGCCGACTGGCTGCCGGCAAGTTGACTGCACGCGTGCGAGCGGCCGGGTCAGCGCCGCTGGGGCGCTTCGGTGTGTTGCTCAACACGCTTGCCGTGAATTTCCGGGCTTCCCTGGACGCCGTGACTTCCGAGCGGGATCTGCTCCGTCGCGTCCTTGAAGGTATGGGGGAGGGCGTGTTGGTGGTCGACGAGGGGGGTCGGATTGCACTGGCCAATCCCGCGCTCAGAGAGGCGCTCCTCTTGGGGTCTGAAGTCCACGGGAAGACGCCACTGGAACTCGTTCGCAATGTCCATTTGAAGGAAACGCTGGACGCTGCGGCTCGGAGCCCGGGATCAGCGGCTTCTTGCGAATTGGAACTGGGCGACCTCAAGCCTCGTCGCTTTCATGTTCATGCCACGGCGGTGCACGGGAAGCCCGGTGGGGTGCTCGCAGTGTTTGTCGATGTCACCGACATCCGACGCCTGGAAACGATGCGCCGTGATTTCGTCTCCAACGTCAGCCATGAGTTACGAACGCCGGTGGCTGCCATCGCCTCCGCGGCAGAAACGCTTCAAGTCGCCAGGTCTTCCGGGGCCGAAGTCACGCAAGAATTCCTAGAAATTATTGTGCGCAACAGCGAGCGATTGGGTCAATTGATCGATGACCTCCTCGACCTTTCCCGTATTGAGTCACGGGAGTACCATTTGGTGGCAGAGCCCATTGTGGTGCGGGAGGCGACGCAGCACGTCCTCGGGCTCTTTTCGGAACGCGCCGAACGTCGCGGAATCAAGCTCGCGCTGGTGCTCCCGGAAGGTGTCATTGCGGTTTCTGCCGATCGTCGGGCGCTTGAGCAGGTGCTCACCAACTTGATCGACAACGCTGTAAAGTATTGCAATCCTTCCACCACTGTCCAAATCCGCGCCACGCTTTCGGGTGCCACGGTTGCAATCTCTGTCGAGGACGAGGGTCCGGGAATCGAAGCGCGCCACCGGGATCGGCTCTTCGAGCGTTTCTATCGCGTGGATGAGAGCCGCTCCCGGGAAGTAGGGGGAACGGGGCTGGGCCTCTCCATCGTGAAGAACCTCGCGGAAGCGATGGGAGGACAGGTGCAATTGTCGAGCAGGTTTGGCGGAGGTTCAACGTTTACCGTGGTGCTTCCACGGGCGTGAGGAACGCCGGTAGAGAAGATCTCACCTCGCCGCCATCAGTTCGTCACATTCCGTAGGCAAGTTCTCAAACCAAAGGAGCTACTGCGAATGAGGAATCTGAAAATCACGGGACTTGTCGTCGGCTGCCTCTGGGCGGTGACGTCCGCTGCTCAGAGTCGGCTCATCCAAAAGCCTCGCGGAACCGATTCAAGCGTGCTTCAAGGCGCCGGGGCTACGTTCCCCTATCCGCTCTATTCGAAGTGGGTTTACGAGTATCAAAAGATCGACCCGAAAACGCGAATCAACTACCAGTCTATTGGCTCTGGTGGAGGGATCCGACAGTTGAGCGAGCGGACAGTCGATTTTGGAGCGAGCGACACGCCGATGAGCGACTCGGAGCTGGCGAATGCACCGGCCCCGGTCCTTCACATTCCGATGACCGTAGGAGCGGTAGTGTTGAGCTACAATATTCCAAGTGTCAAAGTATTGAAGCTCAGCCAAGAAGCCATCGCCGGTATTTTTTTAGGGCAAATCACTTCTTGGAATGATCCAAAGATTGCTGCGATGAATGGAGGAGTCGCGCTGCCCAATTCTCCCATCACCGTGCTGCATCGCAGCGACGGAAGCGGAACGACCGCAGTGTTCACCGCATACCTCGCGTCCATTAGCCCTGCTTGGAAGGAGAAGGTCGGCTCAGGGAAGAGCGTCAAGTTTCCCGTCGGACTGGGTGCCAAAGGCAACGAGGGAGTTTCGGGGCAAGTGAAGACGACACCGGGAAGTATTGGCTACATTGAGCTCGCCTACGCAAAGCAAATAAAGTTGCCCATCGCTTCCATCCGCAACAAGGCGGGTAAATTCATTGAGCCATCGCTCGCTGCAACGTCCGCGGCGGCTGTAGGGATTGCGCTTCCGGACGACTTGCGCGTTTCAATCGTCAATCCCGACGCGCAAGAGGCCTATCCGATTGCAGCGTTCACGTTCATCCTGGTCTATGCAAACCAAGAGAACCCCGGCAAAGGGAAGACGCTTGCCCAATTTCTCTGGTGGGCCGTCCACGATGGACAGAAGTTCGGCGAGGCGCTCGACTATGCGCCACTCCCGGCCCCTGTCGTCTCGCGCGTCGAGGCGAAACTCAAGGGCCTCACGTCCCAGGGGAAGTCGTTGTTGTAGGGTCGCCAATGCGTTTCCTAGCCTCATCGGAGGGTCCTTCCAACATGGTCACCCGCTGGCTTGGTGCCAAGCGCCTGTTTGGAAGCGAAGTGAACTTGGGCGATCGGCTTTTTCGCCTGTCCACAGCGGCATTTGCGATGCTGATCATCGTCCTGCTGGCGGCGATGGCGCTTGCAATGACGCGGGCCTCAGCGGAATCGATATCCAAGTTCGGTCTGTCGTTCCTCACCAGCAGCGATTGGGACCCGGTTCAGGAAAAATACGGAGCGTTGCCCTATGTCTTTGGAACCGTCGCGTCCTCGGTCCTCGCGCTAGCGATTGCAGTTCCGATCGCGCTCGGAATCTCGGTATTTCTTTCTGAGCTTTCGCCCGCCTGGACGCGAAATCCACTGTCCTTTGTGGTCGAGCTTCTCGCTGCGATTCCCAGCGTCATCTTTGGGCTGTGGGGGATTTTCCTCCTCGCGCCGTGGCTCCGCGAGTCGGTCCAACCCGCGCTCGCAGAAAATCTCGGATGGTTTGCTCTTTTCAAAGGCGTACCCCGAGGATTTGGGATGTTGGCAGCGGGCATCATTCTCGCCATTATGATCCTGCCGACGATTGCCGCGGTGAGCCGCGATGTGATGCGTGCAGTTCCACGCGCGTATCGGGAAGGTGCGCTCGCATTGGGCGCTACCCGCTGGGAAACGGTTCGCGTAGCGGTGCTGCCCCACGCGACTCCAGGAATCGTAGGTGCTGTCATCCTCGGGCTCGGTCGTGCGCTCGGCGAGACCATGGCCGTCACGATGGTGATCGGCAACCGCGCGCAAATCTCCGCTTCGCTTTTCGCTCCCGCCGCAACGATGGCGAGTGTCATTGCGAATGAGTACACGGAAGCGTCGAGTGACCTCTATTTGGCCGCACTCTCCGAGCTGGGTCTGCTCCTCTTCGCGGTCACTATCATCCTCAACATCGCTGCGCGGTTGCTGGTGTGGCGGGTGAGCCGACTTCCTGGGGGGGCGCGCGCCTAGCATGAACGCAATCCTCCAACGGCGGCTCGCCAAGGATCTGCTGATGCGCGGCGCCTGCGTCGCAGCAACCGTGCTGGCATTGATTCCGTTAGTGAGTGTCCTTTTCTACATTGCTCGGTCTGGAATCGGTGGCTTCTCTTGGCACTATCTCACCTCCCTCCCTGCCCCGGTAGGCGAACTCGGCGGGGGATTCGGAAACGCGCTGCTAGGGAGCCTTGTATTGGTTGGTATCGCGAGCGCGATCGCCGTGCCAATGGGCGTGCTTGCCGCCGTGTACCTCGCTGAATTCGGTCAAAATCGCTTGGGGACAGCCGCGCGCTTTGCCGCCGATGTGATGGCCGGTGTTCCTTCGATTGCAGTGGGAATCTTTGTGTATGGGGTAATTGTGCTGGCGATGCGAGGGTTCTCCGCCGTCGCCGGTGGAATCGCGCTGGCGATACTCATGTTGCCAACGGTCGTTCGAACGACGGAAGAGCTCATCAAGCTCGTGCCTTCATCGCTGCGCGAAGCTGGATTGGCGCTTGGCGTCCCGAAGTGGCGCGTCATTCTCAAGGTCGTAGTCCGAACAGGAGCCCCGGGCATGGCGACGGGAGTGATGCTTGCGGTTGCCCGCGCCGCGGGGGAGACAGCGCCGCTCCTCTTCACGGCGTTCGGCAATCGGTTCTGGTCGACGGATTTGCGCCAACCGATCGCCTCCTTGCCTGTTCACATCTATACCTACGCGGTATCGCCGTACGAGGACTGGCATCACCAGGCGTGGTCTGCGGCGCTGGTGTTGTTGCTCTCCGTACTGATTCTCAATGTGGGGGCGCGAATCATCACGCGCCAAGGAGGAGAGCTGCGATGATATCGCTTGCGCAGGAGGCGGCACCAGTGGAAACAATCGCTCAGCCGAGCGGCGTTGGTTCAGCACCGCAAACAATCACGACCGCGACGCCCCCCGTCGAGAAGATGCGCGCCGAGTCCGTTCATGCCTACTTCGGGAAGACCGAAGCACTCAAGGGTATTTCGCTCAGCTTGTCGGAAAGGCGGGTAACCGCGATTATCGGGCCGAGTGGGTGTGGAAAATCTACCTTCGTGCGGTGCCTCAATCGAATGCACGAGGTGGTTCCTGGAACTCGCGTCGAGGGTCGCGTTCTTTTAGACGGCGTCAACATCTATGAGCGCGGAACCGATCCAGTCCGGGTACGGAACCGGGTGGGAATGGTCTTCCAAAAGCCGAATCCATTCCCGGCGATGTCGATTAAGGAAAACGTACTCGCTGGACTGCTTCTCAATGGTGTTCGCGTCAAGGATGCAGCCGAAGTCGTTGAACGGGCTCTGGTTCAAGCGGCACTCTGGAGCGAAGTAAAGGATATCCTCGATCGCTCTGGCGCAAGCCTCTCTGGTGGCCAACAACAGCGGCTATGCATTGCAAGAGCGCTTGCGCTGGAACCTGAGGTGCTTCTGATGGATGAGCCATGTTCGGCGCTTGACCCCATTGCGACTTCGCGGATCGAAGAGCTCATCCACATGCTGGGAGACAAGTACACGATCGTCATCGTCACCCACAACATGCAGCAGGCGGCGCGGGTTTCGCACCATACGGCGTTTTTCTACTTGGGCGAGCTCGTCGAGTTCGCCGATACCGATGTGATTTTCACCCGGCCGTCGAATCCCCGTACGGAAGACTACATCACCGGGCGATTCGGCTGAGCGAGGCTCCTTATGAAGCAAAAGCACACCGACCGGGAGTACGAGGGCGAGCTCACAAAGCTTCGCGAGCAGTTGCTGACGATGGGTGCGCGCGTCGAAGATATGATCGCCGGCGCAACCCGCGCTCTGACCGAACGGGATAGCGCCCTGGCGGCGCAAATGATTGCCTTAGACGATGAGATCAACCGGTTGGAAGTAGAGACCGACGAGTTATGTCTGGTGATACTCGCGAAAAGACAACCGGTCGCATCCGACCTGAGAACGATTACAACGGCGATGAAGATGGTCACGGACCTCGAGCGCATCGGCGACCTGGGTGTCAACATCTCCGAGCGGGTCATGGAACTCAACACTGAGCCGCCGCTCAAGCCGTATGTGGACGTCGCCAAAATGGGAGAAGCGGTGCAAGGCATGGTACGCGACGCGCTGGACGCCTTCGTCAATCGGGACGTCGAGCGCGCGCAGCGAGTCATTGAACGCGACCGTTCTGTCGATGCTTTCTATGGACAGACGCTTCGCGTTCTCCTGACCTATATGATGGAAGACGCGCGCAACATTTCTCGGGCCTCGAAGGTTCAGGCGATTGCGAAGCACCTTGAGCGGGTCGGCGATCACGCGACCAACTTGGCTGAGATGGTCATTTTCTCGGTGAACGGCGAAGATATTCGCCACGCCCGGTCGCTCGAGTCCCATCGGGTCACGCGCGGCCTCCTCTTTGTGAGTGCACGCAATGCCGCTCGAAGCCAAATGGCGGAGGGGATCGCGCGGTCCCTGATGCCTCGAAGTGTCAAAGTCTATTCGGCTGGAGCCGCTCCTAGCGCAGCGGTGGACCCGCTCGCGGTGCGCGTGATGGGAGAGATCGGAATCGACATTTCAGGTGCCCGCCCCAAAGGCATCGCAGACATTCCTATCGGAGAAGTGGATACGGTGATTACGCTTGGATCTGGAGGCATGGAGGATCGGAGCGCAAACCCGCTCAAGCGTTCCCTCGACTGGCACCTGGGCGAGCCCGGCGCTCGTGCCACCAGTGAAGAGGAACGTCTCGCGGCATTTCGAACGTCCCGGGATCAACTCAAGGAGCGCATTCAGGGTCTCTTGGATGCGTAGCCGTCAACGCCGCCGCAATGCCCACTCGCCTTATCCGGGCGGCTGGTAATTGCCAGGGCGCTCGTACCTCGGCGCTTCGTAGAGAGGGGCTGCCTCGACCTGCAGAACGGTGATGAGTTTCGCGATATCAAAACCGTTCGAACGGAGGCGACTGATGGCGTCCGCGTACTCTCGAGCGTCCATGCTCTGGGTGCGGCTCAAAATCCATAGACGATCGCGCTTCGGCGTCCCAATGACCGCATAGTCGTAGTCCGCCCCAACTTCGATAATCCAGTAGGGCGCCCAGATCGGTCGAATGTAACTCAGTCCAAGCTTCGAGCGATGGATGGCGTCATAGACGCGGATCCGACCATAGGCTTCGTCGATGGGGCCATCGAGCGAACCTTTGTTGCAGCGGCGCAGCAGGTCCATGTCGCCGTCGCTGCGCGCCGCATAGGAGACGGTCGTTCCAAAGCAGTAGCGTTCTAAATCGTTGGGGAACTCGGCCACGACATACCATGTGCCGTTCATGCGCTGGATGTCGACACGTTGCGCCGTTGGGAAAGGGGAAGTACCCGTCGGTCTGGCTCCCGCACATGCGGCGCCGAAGGTAGCAATGAGGGAGATTGCCAGGAGCTGAATTCTCGATTCCATGCCTGCCCCATAGCCGCTTGGCGTTTCAACTGGAAGAAAGGACCTTCGCTGTGCCACATAGAGCCCCATGGATGCCATCTTCTTTCACCCCAAGGTCGTTCATCTCCCCTTGGGGCTTGCGATAGTGATGCCCTTCGTCGCCGTTTCATTGCTCGTCGCATGGCGCCGTGGTTGGTTTTCTCCGCGCACATGGTTCCTCGCGGTGGGGTTGCAAGCAGTTCTGGTCTTGGGGGGCTGGATCGCTTTGCGCTCAGGTGAGCAGGCGAGCGAATCAGTCGAAGATATGATGGATCACGGTCGGATTCATGAACATGAAGAAGCCGCGGAAACCTTTGTATGGGTCGCGTCGGCTGTTCTGGCGTTGATGGCCGTGGGCGCTTGGCGTGGCACGCGCTCTTTCGGTTTTGCGAGCGCCACGGCGGCGACCGTCGGAACGGCAGCCGTCATGGGACTCGCAATCTATGTTGGACATCTCGGAGGGCGACTGGTCTACGAGGATTGCGCGCCAATGTACCAAGGTGCAAAATGCTCGAACCAAGGGTCGCCGGAAACCGAAAGTAGCGATGAAGCGTCCGATGCCGCTGACGACGATGCGAACGAGGATAGCGACACCACCAATCTGTAGATTGTTCGAGCCAAAATGGAGCAAGCGTGAAATCTATTGCAGTCATCGTTGGAAGTCTTCGCAAGGACTCGCTCAACCGGAAAATCGCCAAAGCCCTCATGTCCATGGCGCCGGCGACGCTCTCCATGGAATTCACGGAAATCGGAGACCTACCATTTTACAACGAAGATCTCGATGGGACCCCCCCTGTCCAATGGACTGCCGTTCGCAAGGACCTTGGCAGTCGCGACGGCATCCTCCTTGTGAGTCCCGAGTACAATCGTTCAGTGCCAGCTCCACTCAAGAACGTTATTGATATTGGTTCGCGTCCATATGGCCAGAACCTCTGGTCCAGGCGTCCAGGGGCCGTGGTCACGGCTTCTCCCGGTGCCGTTGGCGGATTTGGAGCCAATCACCATATCCGCCAAGCACTGGTTGGAGTCGGCATGCTCACCATGGTGCAACCGGAGATGTATTTGGGTTCTGCCGGATCGTACTTCGACGACGCAGGGAAGTTGACCAATCCGAAGACTATCGAAGTGTTCAAGCGATTCTTGGTGGCATTTGAGCAATGGGTGCTTGCTCACCCGATAGCAGGTTGACCTCCCATCACCTACGGCTCGGAGCGTCGGCGGGCGCAATTCAACGACCTAAGCTCGATTCCTTGCGCGAGGATCTCATAACCCCAGGGTTCACTTCTGTTGCGCTGGGGCGCCCCTGGTTCGCACGGCGTGAGGAATCCCGGGGATCGGGTCAACTCAGCTGGACCTTGGGGTTAATGTGAGTTGGTTATTGCGCCAAAAAGTCACGATTCTTACAGTTGCTTGGACGCTGATACTTTCAGTGCTCACTGTTCTAAAGGTCGCTCCGGACGGCCTGAATGCCGATATTCTATTGAATTCCGTGATGTCCCTGCAGAATGTGACTTTGTACTATTGGGGCCAAAATCGCCTGCTGAACGTGCTGCCCTTGGCTGTCACTTTGGTAAAAAACCCCGACCTCAATTTGGCCGTGGCCCTCGCGCTTACGTCCGCATGCTTCTATGGTTTGCTCTATCTTCTATCACGCGTTGCAGCAATGCTGGTGGGTGCAAAGGATGAGCGCGAACTATCCTTTAGGGTTTTCGTAGCTACCGCATCTCTATTTGTTTGGGTCTTTACCTCGCATACAATATCAGAAATTGTGATAGGGCACATTGAGTATTCTCTCGCGTTTTTGCTTTTGGTAATTGCAAGTCTGCAGCTAGCTCGATGGCGAGGCAGTGGAAGCGATTGGCGGCGACTCATTCTGCCTGGCGCCGCGATATTCTTAGCAATAGGCTTGAATCCGTCGACTGCAATTCCCGCCTTTTGTATCGCAATGTTCACGGCGCTTTACAAAAAGAAGGTTAGCTCAAGCGAGCTTGCGTTACTGGCAGCATCCGGCGTCGCGTTTATTGCGTGGAACTATATTTCCAGGCAATTTGGGAAGCGCTTATACTATGCTTTTAGGTTGGAAGTATGGCAGTCTGGACTTCAAAGCGTCGCGGCAAACTTGTGGAATCAATTTGATGTGCCTGTATTGTTGTTGCTGGTCGCCGCTGGCTCTGCAGCGAGAATCGGTTACGTAATATCTAGTACGACTAGGGATGAAAAGCTCCAGCCCCTGGTCTCTTACGTTACTAGGGTGGTCGTATTGTGTTCCATTGGATGGGTGCTCCTGTTCTCGTGCAGCAAGTGGGTCGAGACGAATAACTTTGCCTGGCGATATTTCACTTACGTCTTGTTTGCTGTAATGTTTCTGTGTGCGCTTTATCTAGCTAGGCATATGAATCAATGGACCGCTGGGAGGGCGCGCGCATTGACCGGCGTCGGAGCTCTTGCTTCAGTTGTATTGTTGGGGTCGAATGTTACCAGGCTTCATTTCGACGACTACAACGTTTTTCAACGTATCGACGCTCTTTCTGAGCCAGGCGATCGTCTCTATGCGGGCGATTATTGGGTCGTATGGCCATCGGTGCTAAGAGATATGAGGAAAGGGCATGAGTCGTATGGCTTAGCCTACAGGGGGGAGGCCAACAAAGTCGCCGCCAGAAAATGTGCCTTGAGGCTTATTAAGGAGAATGGGCGCGCGACAGTTTATTGCCTCAATGATACGGTTCAGAGCTGTCTCTCTCAGGTTGACTTCGTTGCAGGGCCTTTGTTCGCGCTTGACTCAACCCATCATGGGGATGGGGTCACTGTTATACATGTTGCCGAGAGCGCGCCTTTCTTGGATGTTCAAGGGGCTGATTTCCTGAATCTGCCAGCAGAAGGTGGTGTTGACGGCGGCGGAACACGGTAGCGAACGGTGCGCCGGTGTGCGCGTGGATGGTCCATGATGGGGCTAAAAGAGATAAAATGCGGAGAAGTGCACCCGATGGTTGGTTGCGACGTCAGCCATGTCTGGCGTGCTCGATGCGTAGATCTGGCGCGTGAATGCGTAGCCTAAGGCAAAACGAATCGCCGGCGTCGCATCCCAAAAGAGGACAGCGTCGACGTACTGGGACTGGGTGACGATGGAAGCTGGCTTTGCGCCCACGAGCGTTGTTGCGAGACTTGGCGTGGCGAGGTTCAATTGCGCGTAGGAGGCGGTCAAGAACACGTTGCCGCCACCCGGAAAGTAATATTGAAGGCCAAGAATGAACGACCGCCAGCCGATAGCGGTGAGGTTGTCTTTATCATCGTAACCCACAAGGCCACTGTCGATCGCTATCGTCTGGCCGGCGCTGTCGGCGGGAGCTGGGAATCCGCCGTTGAGTCCCGAGTAGAGGTCGGAGATTCCATCGCCGCGAACGAAGGACCCGGTAAATGTCAAGGCATTGCTTCGGTCGTTGGAGGCGACGGGAATGATTGCCACCAGCGCATCAACCGAGATGCCCCAGCCAGTCGCACTTTGTGACAGGCTTGTAGATCGAGGGTTGAGGTAGTCGCGGGCTTCGAAACGGCGGACCACTCCAGAGAGTCCGATAGCGGAAGAAGTCACTTTGGTGTTGGTGCTTCCACCGGTGTGCTGAGCCCTCCATTTATTCAATTCCACTTTCACTCCCAGTTGACCGTCAGGCGTGGAGGAGTCTCGCTCAGGGGGCCGAAGCGCGGCAATGGCAAGGGAAACGTTTACCGTGTCAGTTTTGAAGGTGCGCGACAGGCGAAGTTGCGGGGTGCGACCATAGATTTGACCGACGACGCCCTGGTATTCCAAGTTGGCAGCGAGAAGCCCTGTCTGCCAGCCGAATAAGTTGGCGTCTTGGCCGGCAAGGAAATCGATGTATGGAGTTTCGAGAAGAAGGTAGAAGTTGCGAGCGCGGAACAGTGGGCTGGTAAAGACCGTTGATTCGCTCGAATCGGGCGACTGGTTGCCCCTGAAATCCGCTTCCAGCTTGGCCGACGCCCTGATGCCCTTGTACGCGGGAGCCGAAAGTCGGAATCCAAAGCGAGAATTGCGGGCGCTGAAGGTCATTCGACCATGTGTTCCCGCATACGACGCCGGCTTGGCGAGTGCCCTGTTTCCGGGCTGGTCACCGTAGCTCTGGGTCGAATCGTAGATCGCGTCAAGCGAAGCAAATCCGTAGAACTCGGCGCTCCACTTGGTGCTCAGGGGAGTCGATTTCTTCGCTGCGGCGAGCGGCAAGCCCTCAGCGACAATGGCGTCGACCTCCTCTTTGGTAATCAGTCCTTTTTCGACGAGGAGCTTTAAGGTTCTCGTCGCTGTTGATTCCGCCGCGCTGGAAGTTTGTCCCGAGTCCGCTCCGGCGGATGCGGCGAAGGTGAGAGCGAGGATTGCTCCGATTGACCGCAGGGTATCTTGCATGCGCGTTCCCATTGCCTTTCTTGGTAGAGCTGGATGGACGCACCCTTAAAGAGGTTCGATGGCATCCATTTGACGCTTGCGTGAACTCTCGATGGCAGGTGCGCGCGCGAGCGCTACTGCGCACCTTGGTCGAGGAGCAGAAACTCGTTCGGGTCTACGGCGGATGCGGACTCCGTTGGCTCCGTTCCTGCGAGGAAGTACTCCCTTGTCCCAGGCATCTCTTCGGCCGCGAGAAGTCCATTTGTGCGGTCGATACGCACTTCGACAATCCCGTCCGGGGCCTGAAAATCGGTGACCGGAACACCCTCGTGGGCGCGCTTCATGAAAGAAACCCAAGCTGGAAGTGCGGCTCGCGCTCCGTCCTCGCCGGTTCCGAGCGGCGCGTGGTCATCGAATCCGATCCAAACAGTTGCGACCAGGTCGTTGGTGAAGCCGGAGAACCAAGCATCTCGCCACTCTTGCGCGGTCCCGGTCTTTCCTGCCGCAGGACGCCCCAGTTCAAGGACGCTGCGCGCCGTTCCTTCCTCTACGACGCTTCTCATGAGCGAAGTGGTCAAGAAAGCGACCGGCGGCGAAATACCCGGAAGCGGGGAGGAAGCGCTCTCTTCGAGTACCTCTCCATTCGGGTCGGTGACTTTGAGAACGGTAATTGGGTCCGCGACGTCGCCATCGGCTTGAAACGTCGTGTATGCATTGGCGAGTTCAAGAACCCCAACCTCTCCGGTCCCGAGTGCCAATGTCAGGTTTTCTGGGAGCCCTGAGCGAATTCCAGCGCCTTTGGCGAAAGCGATTTCGGCTTGGGGCCCGATCGCTTCAATCAAGCGTACGGATACGGTATTCTTTGACTGATTGAGCGCTGCGCGAAGTGTAATTCCACCTTGAAATGAGCCGACGACGTAGTTCTTGGGCTTCCAGGCCTTGCCCGTCGTATCATCGCGAACGACCTCCGGTGCGTCGTTGATAATGGATGCAGGAGTGAAGAGTCGGCTTTCAAGTGCCGCGCCGTAGAGGAATGGTTTGAAGGCACTGCCGGGCTGGCGTCTCGCTTGGGTTGCCCGGTTAAACGAACTCTTGTCGAAATCGTAGCCACCGACCATCGCGACCACGTGTCGATTATGCGGATCAATCGCCACCAGAGCGCCCTGCACTTTGGGTTCAGGAATGAGCGAGGCCGTCCAGATGTCTCCCTTGAGGGCTTCCAAGCGCACCCGCACGAGGTCCCCCATCTGCACGACTTGACTGAGCACGGTGGGGAATGACGAAGTCCGACCCTGGGAGTCGCGCTTCCGTGCCCACTTCAATTGCTCAAACCGAAGCCGCGCGCGAGCGCCGATGAGGTCCACCGTTGCTATTCCTCTTTTGTCGTCAACCTGCACGACAGCCCCCACCGAATAGGCGCCCGGCTGGAGCGTGCGAATGGAAATGGCCTTGGCGACGCGGCGTTCGAGGGATGGCGCTGGCTCGTCGGGATCCGCTTCGTCGCCCAACGGTGAGGAGCCCAGCGATGCGAGGTCTTTGAGCGCTTCGAGGTCCGCGATCAGCGGCTCGTCTTTTTTTCGGCGTCCCGCTTGCTCCAGCCTTTCCAAAAAAAGAGGGCGAAGCACGGCGAAGCGATCGATGGGCAGGTGTGCCACTGGTCCACGATATCCCTGGCGTTGATCGATGGTTTCCAGTTGGCTGCGGAGAGCGTCGTCGGCTGCCGCCTGAAGCTTGGTGTCCATGGCGATCTGGACGCGGAGGCCGCCCTCGAGAACCCTCTTGCTTCCAAAGGAGCCCACCAAAATGCGGCGTACCTCCTCTGCGTAGTACGCACCGACAAACGCTGGCGCCTTCGGTCCGAGAACAATGGGTCGCGCGATTTCCGAGGCAGCGACCTTAGAAGAAATGAATCCATGCCGCTCCATTTGCGTCAGCACGTAGGTTTGACGCTTCTTGGCGCGAACGATGTTGGAGACGGGGTTGATATCCGCCGGTCGCTGCACGATGCCCGCAAGAACTGCCGCCTCGCCGACGGAGAGTTCAGCAGCGCTCTTGCCAAAGTAGTACAGGGCCGCCTCCTCCAGGCCGTTGCGCCCTTGGCCGAAGTCGACGGAATTCATGTATAGATTAAGGATTTCATCTTTCGTCAGGGAGCGCTCCATTCGCGGCGTAAGGATTAATTCGCGAATCTTTCGCGACAGTTTTCGCTCCGTGGATTGAAGCAAGAGATTCCGACAAACCTGCTGGGAAATCGTGGAAGCTCCCGATTTCATGCTTCCTGGTCGAAGATTGCGGATCGCGGAGCGAAAGATGGCTCCGAAATCGAGCCCTTGATGCTGGTAGAAATCGGAATCTTCGGCGGCAATGAACGCATCGCGAACGAAGGGAGGCAGCGTCGCCACATCGATCCAGGTGCGCCGCCGGATGAAGTATTCCGCGCAGAGCTTTCCGTCGGAACAGAACACCTTGGTACCTTGCGGCGGACGCCAGGTGCGCAATTCTTGAGGATCCGGCAATCCGGAGGAAAAATACAGATAGGCCCCTCCTCCGCATGCGAGGGTGAGGAGGAGGAGAATTCCTAGGAGGCGCAGGAGGCCAAACAAAACCCCGCGCTTCCGGACCTTGTGGCGAGATACAGCCTTTGACCTTGGCGCTTTGCGGGGCGGTCGACTTGAAGAACGGCGTCGCATGAAAGTCGACTCAAATGCGATCGAGGGACAAAATACAAGGAGACAGCGCTCCCCGTCGGAGTGCTCCTGCATGGGGTCGCCATGTCCGCCAAGGTAGGGTACACAGCCGCCATGGCGGATTCGAAGGGCTTGAGCGCAAAATTTTTGGGTCTCTTTGTCGAGTCTGGCGACGGCGAAGCCAGCGCTTCGGTCTCGGAAGCGCCGGAGGTCCTTCGCGGACCAGCGCCGGTCCTGGAGGAAGAGCGAGGTGCGGTGTCTGCCTCGGTGGTCCCAGCGAACGTGGACTTTGACGAGGTGTTCAAGACCGTCGTCGATGCGACAGATTTGGACAGCGTGCACAAGGCAGTCGCGCTGCTGAAGAGCCTCCCCGATTCAGCTCCCCTTGAGGTTCGCCGGGGAATCGTCGCAGCGTCCCTGAAAGCATTTGGTTTTGACACCCAAAAAATCGTCGATGCCGGCCGCAATCAACTCAAGGCAATTGCGACATTCGTTCGTGTCAACGAGCAGCAACTCGTCAAAGCTACCGCTGAAAACACGACCCAGGTCGCCAAACTCGAAGCGGCACTCGCATCGATGAAGCAGGACCTCGCGCGCCGCAGCGAACATCTCGCTTCGGTGGTTGCGGCAGCAGACCTTCGGAGCGCAGAAGTCCACGAGGTCCTCAAGTTCTTTGGAGCGGAAGCCGATCCGCCGAAAACAAGTCCACAATCTTAAGGAGGGGTTCCGTTGCGACTGACACCGATTGGCAAGCTTTTCATTACCCTCGTGATTCTTTCCGTCATCGTTTTGGTCGCCTACCGTAAGTATGGCGATGAAATTCGAACGTGGGCGGGTGCCGAGGTAGCGGGAGCGACATCGAAGGGCACCGCGATTTCCAAAGAAGACTTCAACAAGATTGCTGCGGGACTTTCCGACGCACCAGGAGGGGGTGCGGGCCCGGTGCGGCCGAGCGGAGCGATAGGCGAGGGCGCACTGAATCGCCCGCTTCGCGTCGGGATCAATACCTGGGCGGGACACGCTCCGGGCATTGTCGCCAATGGAGGGATGAGCACTGCGGCGGCCAGCACCTACAAGAAGAAATACGGACTCGAAGTGGAGTTCAAACTCATCGAGGATCCCAGCCAAAAGCTCGCCGCATTCTTAGCCGGCGACATCGACATCATGTGGGATACCGTCGATTCTTTTTCACGTGAGGCGAGCCTCCTCGCGGAGCGAGGAATGAAGGCCAAAGCAATCATTCAGCAAGATTGGAGTCGCGGAGGCGACGGAATCGTTGCGCTCAAGTCAATCACTTCCGTCGAGGGACTCAAGGGGAAGCGAATTGCTACAACCAAGTACACGCCATCGCATTGGCTTCTCCTCTATCTCACGGCACAGTCTGGTCTCTCGCCGCAGGACCGAGCCGACATCGAAAAGAAACTCGTTTTCACCGACGAGGCACCCAAGGCCGCTGCCATGTTCAAAGCTGGGCAAGTCGACGCTGCCGTTACCTGGGAGCCAGATCTCTCCGGCGCAGTCTCAGCGCGCCCCAACGATGCGCACATCCTGATCTCGACGACCGCAGCGACGCATGTCATTGCAGACACGCTGGTGGCGAGCGAACGAATTATCCAAGGGTCCCCCAAGGCGATCCAAGACTTCGTCGCCGGCTGGTTCGATGGCATGGCGACTATGGAGGCGGACCCAGAGGGAACCAACGCACTGGTCGGCAAGGCGTTGAAGCTGGCTCCGGAGGACGTTTCCGGAATGCTCTCGGGCCTCAAACTCACCCCCTTTGCTGACAATGCGATGTTCTTTGGCTTGTCCGGAGAAGCGCACCCTCACTTCGATGCGCTCTTTAACGGAGCCTTTGTCATTTGGCGCAAGATGGGCGTTGTCACCACCCCCGTGGACGCCAAGGACTTCGAGGATGGCCGCTTTGTGGCCTCCCTCGCAAAGCAATACGGTTCGCAGAAGGTTGTGGAAACTTTCAAATTTTCAGATCGACCGGACTTGTCGCAGCAAGCGATCGTACAGAAGAGCGTGACGATTCATTTTGCGACGGCGTCAGCGGAGATCGAAAACGCAAGCACCTACACGTTGGATGGACTTGGCGAATCGATGCTCGCCCTCGGCAACACCTACGTGGAGATCATTGGCAATACCGATTCCCGCGGGAGCCAAGACCTCAACAAGGCGCTCTCCCAGCGCCGCGCCGAGAGCGTACGCGCCTATTTGATGCAGCACTTCAAGGTCGACGCCAAGCGAGTCATTGCGGTCGGGAAGGGTTCCAGCAATCCAGTGGCATCCAACGAAAACGAAGAAGGACGCGCGCTCAATCGTCGCACTGATATTCGGGTTTTGCTCAATGCCAACTGAGGGAAGGTCGTCGCAGCGACGGCCTTCCCTGTGGGGCTTGCGCACGTCGCTCGCCCCCAGTACCGGGCGCATTCTCGCGGGCAGCGCGATGTTGCTTGTCATTCTTGCTTGGTGCATCGCGAGCTATGTCCAGGTAACCCGCGACGGCGTGAGGACACCGTTGGTTCCGCATTTCTTCTTGCCGTCTCCAGATGAGGTCATCAAGGGTCTGCTCTTTCTGATCTACGAGCGGGACCTCATGGGAGCCATTGGGGTGAGCGCGCTGCGAATCGTAAAGGCCGTGGTCTTGGCGACGGCGGTCGCGTTCCCCTTAGGAATTGCGATGGGGAGCTTTGAGGCGGTGAATCGCGCGCTCGACCCAATCGTCGCTCCCCTGCGCTACCTCCCGATTACCGCCTTCATTCCGCTGCTGATTCTGTGGTTTGGAATCGACGAGGCGCAGAAGGTAGCTTTCCTCTTTTTGGGAACCGTCGTGTATCTGCTTCCAACGGTCGTCGACGCTGTGCGCGGTGTTCAGGAGGACCTCGTGCAGACGGCGTTCACTCTGGGAGCCAGCAAGTGGCAGGCCATTCGAACGGTACTGATTCCTGCAGCGCTGCCACAAATCTTCGACGGCTTTCGCGTGATGAACGCTATTGCTTGGACGTACATCATCTTGGCAGAAATGGTGAATCCGCAGACGGGTCTCGGGTATATTCTGCGATTGGCGGACCAACACTTGAAGCCAGCCTGGAGCTTCGCGGGAATTTTCGTCGTGGGAATTATTGGAATCACTACGGACGTTGCGATCCGCTCCGTCAACCAGCTCCTCTTCCCGTGGCGAGAATCCGATGTCTGAACGCGAGACCGAGGTCGCGAAGGTAGAGCTTCGCAATGTTTCGATGAGTTACCGAGATCGCAAGGGCAAGGTACTGCTCGCAGTCAAAGACGCCTCGCTGCGTATTGAAAACAAGCCCGACATCGGTGAGCTTGCCGTCCTTCTGGGGCCCTCGGGATGCGGAAAGAGCACGATTCTCAAGGCTGTAGCTGGCCTGATGGTCCCCGATTCAGGGGAGGTTCTCGTCGATGGAGTCCCGGTCACCGGCGCTGGGCGCGACCGGGGGATGGTGTTTCAGAACTATACAAGCTTTGGTTGGTTGACGGTTCGTCAGAACGTCGAATATGGCTTGCGGTTGCAAGGCATCGATTCGCAAACGCGACGCGACCAGGCAGAAGCCATTCTCAAAAAAGTGGGCTTGAGCGAATTTGCAGATGCGTATCCAAAACAGCTTTCCGGCGGGATGAAGCAGCGAGTGGCCATTGCGCGAACCCTCATTAACAATCCGAAGGTGATGCTGATGGACGAGCCTTTTGGCGCACTCGATCCACAAACGCGATGGGATATGCAGGCCTTGGTGCTCGATGTGTTGAAGACCGTCGACAATACTGCGTTGTTTGTGACGCACGACATCGAAGAGGCGGTGTTCCTTGGGGACGTGATCGTCGTGCTTTCGCACCGACCTGCGAGTGTCCTTTCCACCTTTCGGCTCCCCTATTTCCCGGAACGCGACAGCCGCCTGAAGGTGACTCCGGCATTTCGCGCTGAAGTCGACAAGGTGATGGAACTGCTCCATCAGAGCGAGGTTCACGGCGACGTTCGATTGGGATTGTAGAATGGCGACCGACACGCCAAACTTTCTTCGTTCCGCATTTTTCAATGCCTACAACCTGACCTTGCTCGGGAGCTCCGCGGTCGCGACATGGGCCACTAGAGAGTGGTGGGTCGGACTCGTAGCGATTGCCTCAGAGGCGCTTTGGCTGACTTGGGGACCGAGCCTCCCGTCCTTTCAGCGCGCAGTTCGCGATGGAGAGAGAAAAGACCAAGAAGAAGCAGAAGAAAAGCTGGTCGAGAGGTATGCGCGCCAACTTCCCGAGCGTGAATGGACCCGCGCCCGGAGTCTCGATGCCATGCGCAGCGAACTCGAGGCGGACCTCGGTGCGAATCCAACATTTCGGGCGCTTATGCTCGGCTCCGAAGTAGAAAAGCTCAAGTCCCTGGTCCGAAGCTTTGTTCGGCTCGCATGGAATGCGCGTCGCGCTGAAACGTATTCGCAACGCGTTGATATCGCGGAGCTGAAGCGACAAGTTCAGGGCCAGCGCGATCTCGCGGAGCGGGCTGCCGATCCGGAAGTGCGAGCCATCGCTGCAAAGAATGCGGAAGTACTAGAAAAACGTACCGCAGCGCGGCTGGAGATTGAAACGTTTCTTGCGAAAGCATGGGGGCAGATGAACCTCATCGAGAACACCGTGCGCCTCCTGCGCGACCAAGCATTGACAATGACGAGCCCGGATCAACTCACGGACCAGCTCGATGACCTCATGAACGGAGTGGAAGCCGTTCAGCAGAGCGCAAGAGAAACAGAAACCTTGCTAGAGGCTGCACCGGAGCGCATCGCGGAGGTTACCATCGGCGATGCCAACGCTGGATCCCAGCGCGTGCGCGGCTAGCTTGAGAGCGAAGCGGGCGCTGCCCCGGATCGCATGGGCGCTTTCGACAATGCTCGGCGCGGTTGGGGGATTTGGGGTTTGGTCGCACGACCAATGCGAACCTCCCGCAAGCAATGCGAACGCGACTCCTTCGGTACTGCGTGGAGACGGGCAACTTTGGGCGGGAAGTGCGCGCGCCGAAATCATCGTAGATTTGCCTGCGTCACTCGCCGGGTATGGGCCTGCTCGGGAGGACGCAACCTCTCAGGCAACTCCCATCGAAGCCAAGACGCTCGCACTGCGTGCTGCTGGGGTCTCAGTGTGCTTCGTCGCCGTCGATGCGGTGTACGTGACAGCGGAACTCCAGCGGATGGCGGGGAGCGGCGCCGGTTGCCGCGTGGTCCTCATCGCAACGCACACCCATTCCTCCATCAGCGGCTTTGACGAGCGCCTCGCGGCACGAGTCGCCACCGCTGGGGGGTATGAACCTGCGCAGGTTGGTCGTCTGGCCTCCGCAATTCATGCGTCCATTGCCGGCGCACTTCTCGCGATGACCCCTGCCCGTTCGGAGGTCTTGGAGGGCGATTTGTCAGATATGGTTCGCTCTCGGAGTGGGGGATCCGTCGATTCGCGGGCGACGATCTTTCGGGTTACGGGGCGCATCGATTCGTCCGCCATCGGTGAATTGATCGTGCTGGCAGCGCATCCTACGACCATCCCAAAAAGCGCGCGCGTCATCGACGGCGACTATCCGAGTCGCCTCGCCGCGCTCCGAGAAGCTCGCAACGGGGGAGTGACACTCGTCGTTCAGGGCGCTTCCGGCGACGCTTCCGTCGCCCCAACGTTTGCAGGAAATTGGATCCAAGAAGTCTCCTCCAGAATCGATCGCGCCACGCTTCGGCAGCAAACGACCGGGGAGGTTCACATGGCGATGCAGACGGTGCAGCTTCAACTTCCTTTGCCGGAGTTCCACGGCGGCGCTTTCGCATTGAATTGGCTGGTTTCGGGTGCACTTTGTGTTGGCAATGCAAGAGTGACTACAATCGGTGCGCTCGATGTCGACGCCCTTCGGCTCCTGTTGCTCCCTTTCGAGGCCACGGGAGCTGAAGGGCTCCGACTCTCCGTCGCGGCGGGTGCTTCTCGTGTCGTTTCACTTGCCGAAGGCTACCAAGGCTACCTTGACACGGAGGAGGCCGTTGCTGCCAGGCGAGGGGAATCAAGGTTGCAATACTACCCTTCATCTTTGGCGAAGACCGTGGAAGCCGCAGCCGCAACCTTCAGCCCGGTCAAAGGGGAGGCGCTTTCACGCCGCACTTCTCGCTAGCGAGTCTTTTGTCCGAACGTGCTTGACCCTCGTAGCTCTCGTTGTGCGTCGATGTGGCGCGGATCCAGTGCAAGGCACTTTTCAAACGCTTCGAGTGCGCTTCGCCGATCACCGAGGTTCTTTTGCGCGGACCCCAGGAAGTAGTGCAGTTGCGCCACCGCCGGAGCCAGCGCAATGGCGCGCGTAAAGTCTCGGACGGCTTGCGAAGCGCCAGATTGCGGGTCCGAAGATGACATCCACTTCGCGTAGGAGAGCCAGCCAAAATACTCGCCTTGGTCTGGGCTTGCGGTGCATGCTTCTTGGAACATGCCCAGTGCCTCTTGCCACTTGCGAACTTTGATGAGGATGCACCCTTTTTTGAATTGCTCTTCTGCGCGCAGGAGTACGGCCACATCGACTTTTGCGCCCGAAGCGCCAGATTCAAACTCCGAGGTGTACGTCGCTCGCGAAGCGCTATTGGAGAGCGTGCGATAGGCGTCACCGATCAGGGCCAAGAGGTCCGAGCGCGCCTTGATGAAGGCCTGGCTTGAGTTCGGCGGCGCGGTGTCGGGGTGAAATCTGCGCGCGAGTTTGAGATAGGAAGCCTTAATGGCACTGTCCGGCGCGTCTTTCGCGACTCCCAGCAGCTCGAAATGGGATTTGCCTTTGTATTCTTGAAGCAATGCAGTGAGACTCGCTACGTCGTCGGCAGCGGGCACAGGCGATGGGTTTTGGGGGCGGGGAGACGCGGCCTGTGCATCTTTGGATGACGGCGGCGGCCCGAGTTTGGTTTCAATGTCTCGGGCCATCGCTTCGACGTTCGGTAGGCGCTCTGGCGGCACCATCGGCGAAGCCTCCCCGCGCGAAGGTCCAGCCGCGTAGGTGCGACCTTTCGCTGAAGGCGGATTCTCAGAGGGGGCTTTGCCAGAAGGTGACGCGCTCTGGGCGGCGTCAGGTGCGTAGGGCGCATCGCTAGGCGCCGCGCGTGCGACGACGACCGGGGAAAACGCGATTGCCTCAAGAGGCGCGAGCATCCAAACGGTTCGCTTGAAAATCTCCCCTTCCGCTTGTTCGCCAAGGCTGGAAAGGGGGAGAGTCCCATCGAGTTGATGGAGCGCCCGCAGTTCTTGAGGCCTCAGCCCCAGTGCCTCGAGGGGAACGATGGGCTGTCGCCGGGTCGCACCGAGTGCGCGCAGCGGTTCGAGCGCTCGATGCACCAAGGCGATCGGTGCCCTTCGACAGAGATCCGCGTAGAGCCCCCACCGTTTGCCAAGTGAAACCTCTAGCGACGGGGGCGGAATTTCGCGGCTGAATGCAAACTTCCCCGAGTCCGAAGAAAAGGCCGCTTCCAGAAGTTTGAGTGCGCGTTCGACGAGAAATCGGTGAATGCTCGCAAGGGGAAGGAAGCCGAGCTGAATCAGCGCCGAAAGAAGCTCGCCGCCCAATTTTTGGCGCTGGGCCTCCGCTTGCGTCAATTGCTGGGGGGTGAGGAGGCCTCTTGCAACCAGGAAAGCCTCTAGCGAATCAGCGGGGTCACTCGACTCGACGGCGAGGACTTCGCCGCCACGAAAGGCGATCCAAAGCGTGCGCGTCTCAAGGGCCACTGTGGTGAGAACGGTTGCGTCGCGGGAGGCGCAGGCTGCGAAAATGTGGAGCATCGAATGCTGCTTGAGTTCTCCGCTCGAGGGGAGACCTAAAGTCGCTGTTTTGCGCTGCGTTGCGCCCACTCGCGGGTGGGCGGGTTGCGCTGCGCGGGCTTCCTGGTCCACCGGTGAAATAACGGAGACGCCGGTCCCCTTCGGGAAAGCTGCATTGGTTGACGTCTTCGGATCTCCCCACAGGTCAGGGGGAAATATGGAGCGGGTTTCGGGAAGGGCTCCCGGCGAAACGTAGTGCACGCCGTCCGTCGAGACGAGCGCTTTGCCTTCAAACACGCCGCTCTTTAAGAGGAGCTGAATGCTCGAAGGCGCAAGAGGGCCATACACATCCCTCTTTTCATTCCTCACCCACAGCAGAATTGGATTATTCAATCTCTATTTTCGCTATCTGGTGAAGTTATTCGTACCGGCGCCGCCGATCTTCCTCTCTTCGTCGATCTTCCTGCTCTCGATCCTCGCGCCGTCGGCGGTCGTCCCGAACGCGATCTTCCTCGCGACGTCGCGACTCGACTTCTTCATCGCGCTCGGACGCATGGTAAACAGTCGGTGGGGAGGGAACTTGTTCGTGCTTGATTCTGTAGCGAGGTTCGGCGCGCGGCGCAGCGGGATTTGCTGGCGGCTGAGGAACGTCCGGGACTCCCGCTTTTCGTCCATTCTCTTCAGCAGCGACTGTCTCGCGAACGTAGAAGTCTTGCGGAGGGGGGCGGAAAGCGGGAGGTGGTCGGTAGGTGCCGGAGGGAGCGCGGAAAGGAGTCGGTGGGACATAGTCGGAAGGGGGATACGTTATTGCCGAGGTCGATGGCGGAAGGGGAACCGATCCGCTGCCTCCGAGGGCGTCACGGTAGCGATATCCATCAAAGTACACATACACGCCGCGAGCGTGGTCCCAGTAGTAGGTGTTGGGGCAAGCATGGTGGGCGTCGCAGCGCGCTGCCGTAGCGACCGGTCTCGGCCCCGAACTTCGAACGCAAGCCGTGGTGGTCAGAATAGAAACTCCCACACCCAACGCCAATCTTGTAACAAAAAAATGACTGCTCACGGTTGATCCTTTGACTAGAGTCATGGCACGCAGCAAGAATGTCTTCAAACAACCCTTATCGCATATGGCGGCAAACCTAGCGAGGCAAAGATGCGTGATTCCAAATCTGTGCGCGAACGGTGGCAGTCCGAATACACGAAGGCCAAGGCGAAGACGCCTGAGCGGCGAGACGCCTTTGTCACCAGCAGCGGCATCGAGCGATCCGCCGTCGATGGTCCCGCGGAGCATGTCGACGCAGCGAAAACGCTCGCTTCGATCGGATTCCCTGGCGAATTCCCCTTCACCCGCGGAACGCAGTCGACGATGTATCGAAGTCGCTTCTGGACCATGCGCCAGTATGCGGGCTTTGGAAGCGCCAAAGCTTCCAATGAGCGCTACCACCGTCTCCTGGAGGCGGGGCAGACGGGATTGTCTGTTGCCTTTGACCTCCCAACCCAGATGGGCATTGATGCAGATGATCCAAAGGCGTTGGGAGAAGTAGGAAAAGTCGGGGTTTCCATAGGCTCCGTCCACGACATGCGAGACCTTCTCAAAGGCCTACCGCTCGGAAGCATTTCTACGTCGATGACGATCAACGCAACTGCGGCGACGCTGATCGCGTTGTACGCCAGCGTCGCCGAGCGGGAAGGTATCGCGATAGAATCGCTCCAAGGGACGATTCAGAATGACATCCTCAAGGAATACATCGCGCGTGGCACGTACATCTATCCCCCAGCGCCCTCTCTGAGGCTCATCACGGATTTGTTCGCTTACTGCGCGAAGCGGATGCCAAAATGGAATCCCATTTCCATTTCCGGCTACCACATTCGCGAGGCTGGATCGACGGCAGCGCAAGAAATCGGGTTCACCCTCGCCAATGCCATTGCATATGTTGAGGCAGCAGTGGCGGCAGGGCTGGAAGTCGATGACTTCGCAGGTCGGCTTTCGTTCTTTTTTAACGTACACAACGATTTCCTAGAAGAAATCGCAAAGTTTAGAGCTGCGCGGCGACTCTGGGCGCGGATCATGAAGGAGCGCTTCCATGCAAAGCAGGAGCGCTCCATGATGCTGCGCTTTCACAGTCAGACTGCGGGTTCCACGCTCACCGCACAACAGCCGCTGAACAATGTCGTGCGGGTGGCGCTCCAAGCAATGGCTGCAGTTCTTGGAGGTACGCAATCGCTCCACACCAACAGTTGGGATGAGGCGCTCGCGCTACCGTCCGAGGACGCGGCCAAGCTTGCCCTGCGAACGCAACAGATCATCGCCCACGAGACGGCCGTAGCCGATGCTATCGATCCCCTTGGAGGTAGCTACCACATCGAACATCTCACCGACGAACTTGAGAGCCGAGCCGAGGCATACATCGCGCGCGTCGATGCGATGGGTGGAATGGTGCGTGCCATCGAAGCCGGCTATCCGCAGAAGGAAATCCAGGATGCTGCGTATCGCGCCCAACGGGAACAAGAATCCGGAGAGGCGGTGGTGGTTGGCATGAACCAATTCACCGAGCCAGCATCGCCGCCGCCGGATCTTCTTCGCATCGATGAAGAGGTGGGACGGGTCCAGGCAGAGCGACTGCGCAAGCTCAGGCAAAACCGAGGTTCCGGCGCTGTCGAGAAGGCGCTTTCCGCGCTGCAGCGGTCAGCAGAGAGTGAGAAGGAAAATCTGATTCCGCTGATAGTCTCTGCAGTAAAGGCAGAGGCCTCGCTCGGTGAAGTTTCCGAAGCACTCTTGAGCGTGTTTGGGAGCTACCACGAGCGCCTCGTGTTGTAGGCAGACTTCGACTTGCGCGCATCTCATGACCGCTTTCCGAGCTGCCGCTCCCTCAGAAGTAGCACCTTGCGGCCGATGCAGCGCATGCCAAGGAAGTGGTCGGCATGGTATTCCCAACGCATTGCGAAATGACGCCAGCGTTTGAGCTCGCGTCGAAATCGATTCCGTCCACAAAAACGACCGAATTACGCGCGCGTATGCGTTGACGGCTATGAGATGCGTGTTAGAGTCCGGGGCGCGAAACAACCGAAGCGGACCGAGGAGCAGGGAAGCATTCGATGCGAAGCAACCCAAGCAGGCCGAGGAGCGCAGATGGGTCCGAACCAAACCCCGAGAGGTCCGCGCCTCGCCCCAAGGAAGCGCCACGGCGACACGCCCGAGCGAATCGTCGTGACTCATTTTCGGTGGCCTTCGCCATGAAGGTGCGACTTGGAGTTCTTGCGCTCTTGACCGCCGCCCTCGCCTTTGGCTGCTCTGGTCCAAACTCGGTCAGCACGTGTGCCGCGGGGACGCATCTTTGCTCTGGCGTCTGTTACTCGGATTCCGATGTCACCCGATGCGGGACCTCGTGCACGGCTTGCCCAAATACGAACGGGAGGGCGAGCTGCAATTCGGGGATTTGCGGAATCACCTGTAATTCAGGATTCAGCAACGGCGGTGGGCAATGTGTTGCGATTGGCGATGGCGGAGTCCCTGACGCTGGAGGGGACGCAGGAGTCTCAGACGCTGGAGGGAATGCAGGAGTCCCTGACGCTGGCGACGGCGGAGCAACCTGCCCCGCAGAGCACCACCTCTGCGCAGGCGTCTGCGCCTCTGATTCGGATGCAACCAAGTGCGGCGGCACTTGCGCTCTATGCGCTGGCGCGACAAACGGCACCGCGACTTGTAGTGCAGGGAAGTGCGCGATTGTCTGCAATGCAGACTATAACAATATGGCTAGCACAAACAATATGGCTAGCACATGCGTTGCGTGTCAGTGGGCCGCCGTCCAAACTCCCTCGGCAACAGAGAGCTGGGCTGTGTGGGGAAGCAGCGCTACAGACGTCTGGGCGGTCGGCTTTCGAGGGGCAATTCTCCGCTGGAATGGCGGATCCTGGAGCGACGTAGCCAGCGGAACGGAAGAAAATTTCTTTGGCGTGTGGGGGAGCGGTGCTACAGACGTCTGGGCGGTCGGCGCCACCGGAACGATTCTCCGCTGGAATGGCGGACCCTGGAGCCGCGTAGGCAGCGGAACAATGCAACAACTCAACGGTGTGTGGGGGAGCAGCCCTACGGATGTCTGGGCGGTCGGAGGCACCGGAACGATTCGCCACTGGGATGGCGGTTCCTGGAGCGGCGTAGCCAGCGAAACGGCAGCAAACCTTTACGGCGTGTGGGGAAGCAGCGCTACAGACGTCTGGGCGGTCGGAGACACCGGAACGATTCGCCACTGGGATGGCGGGTCCTGGAGCCGCGTAGCCAGCGTGACGACGAAACTCCTTCTCAGCGTATGGGGAAGCAGCGCCACGGACATCTGGGCGGTCGGTAATCAGGGAACGATTCTCCGCTCGGATGGCGGGTCCTGGAGCGAAGTCGACGGCGGGACGAGCGATGGTCTCACTCACGTGTGGGGAAACAGTCCTACGGAGGTTTGGGCGGTCGGAGCCAGCGGAACGATTCTCCGCTGGGATGGCGGGTCCTGGAACCGCGTAGCCAGCGGAACGACGCAATACCTCAACGGCGTGTGGGGGAGCAGTGCTACGGACGTCTGGGTGGTCGGCTTCGGACGTGTGATTCTCCGCAGGCAATGCAAGCCCTGAGCGAGGCAGCTTTCTCGCGCTGCTCCACGGTGCATCTCATAACCGTCAACGAATGAGTACCCGGAATTCGTTCAGTGTTTGGGGTGCTCCACATCGGCTGCACGGTGCTATTTCTGAGGAAGCTCCACCGCCAGAAGGCGATTAGGAGATGCGGTCCAACCCCAAGGTACCGCTGAGTTGAGCGGCTTCCCTGGGGCCCCTCGCGTCGAGCGCACTCGTGACGACCCAGCTCAACAGATGTGAACCCGGGGGTTAGACGTCGAGCGTTGCGTACTGGGCGTTCTTCTCGATGAAGTCGCGCCGCGGCTCTACGGCTTCGCCCATCAGAACCGAAAAGAGGTCCTCCGCTGCGATAGCATCCGACACCTTGACCTGAAGGAGGGTCCGGCATTCTGCATCCATCGTCGTCTCCTTCAGTTGCGATGGGTTCATTTCGCCAAGCCCCTTGTAGCGCTGGGTCGTCGTTCCACGCTGTGCCTCGCCCAAGGCGAGTTCCAAGAGTTTGGCGTGGGTGTTGGCTGTCAACTTGTCGTCGCCGACCATCAGCGTGTAGGGCGCCTCTCCGAGGGCGCGAAAATCCTCTTTGAACGTAGCCAGCTCTCGATATTCCGGGCTCACCAGGAACGGCGTATCGATGATGGTTTCGCGCAAGCTGCCGCGCACTTCCGTACGGATTACGACGCGGTGGGCGGAATGCTCTTTGTCCGAGCCTTGGCTGACCTGCATGTGTTCAAAGATTTCCGGGTGCCGCGTCTCGAGGAAGTCCTCAATCATGCCAAGTTCTTTGTTCACGCTCTCGACATTCTTCAGCGTTTCTGGCGTCATCGAAGTCGCTTGTACAATTGCGTCCACCACCCGTGCATCGCGGCGCGTTGCCGTCTTTTCCAGGCGTGCGCGGTAGGAAACAAGGCGCTTGAGGAGGCGCTTGAGGTCCTCTCCTGTGATTTCCTGCGACTCGACACCGGCGATCACGCGCGTGCGTTCGCTCGCAATCGCAAGCAGATAGTCATCACGAGCCTCGTCGTTCTTCAAATACACATCTTTTTTCCCGCGGCTGATTTTGTAGAGCGGTGGCTGAGCGATGTAGATATACCCGCGTTCAATCAGCTCGGGCATTTGGCGAAAGAAGAACGTTAGCAGCAGCGTGCGAATGTGCGAACCGTCAACGTCCGCATCGGTCATTAGAATAACTTTGTGGTACCGGATTGCCTCCGGGTGGTAGTCCTCTGCATTGGCCCCGACTTTGAGTCCGGCGCCAAGCGCGGTAATGAGCGCGACGATTTCCTGATTGGAAAGCATTTTCTCAAAGCGTGCTTTCTCTACATTGAGTATCTTTCCTCGAAGCGGCAACACGGCTTGAAATTCGGGATCGCGACCTTGCTTGGCCGATCCACCTGCGGAATCGCCCTCGACGAGAAACAATTCAGAGACCGAGGGGTCCTTTGACCGGCAATCGGAGAGTTTTCCAGGGAGGGACGCGCCGTCGAGCACTCCCTTGCGGCGCACCGTTTCGCGCGCTTTCCGCGCGGCGATGCGGGCTCGCGCTGCATCGCCGATCTTTCCGACAATGCGCCGAGATGCTTGCGGATTCTCTTCCAGCCAGCTGGAGAGCTGTTCGTTGACGATTTGCTCGACCAACCCCTTTATCTCGCTATTGCCAAGCTTCTGTTTTGTTTGACCTTCGAACTGGGGTTGCGGCAGCTTGACACTGATGACGGCGGCGAGACCTTCGCGGGCATCTTCTCCAGCGGGTTGCTCCTTGATGTCCTTCCAAAGGCCCGATTTGTCGGCGTAGCTATTGATGGTGCGAGTGAGCGCTGCGCGAAATCCGGAGAGGTGCGTGCCACCTTCGGGGGTGTTGATATTGTTGGCAAAAGTAAATACTTTTTCGTCGTAGCCGTCGCTCCACTGCATGGCAATTTCGAGTTGGACGCGGTCGCGCTCCGCCTGAAAAGCGATGGGCTTCTCATGAATGGGGCTCTTTGCCTTGTTCATGTATTCGACGAAGCTCACGATGCCGCCGTCAAAGCGGAAGGCATTCGACTTCCCGCTTCGCTCGTCGGTGAGGTTGATTTCCAAACCGGCGTTGAGAAATGCAAGTTCCCGCAGGCGCGTGGCGAGCAAGTCGAAATCGAATTCGCGGACCTCAAAGATCGTGGAATCTGGGAGAAAGGACACCTTGGTGCCGCGCTTCTCCGTGACCCCGACTTCTGTCACCTTCCCAGAAGGAATCCCGCGCTCGTAGCGCTGATTGTAGACAATTCCGTTCCTCTGCACTTCCACGGTCAGCCACTCGGAGAGCGCATTGACACAGCTCACGCCGACTCCGTGGAGGCCCCCGGAGACCTTGTAAGCGTTGTTTTCAAATTTGCCGCCCGCGTGGAGCATTGTCAACACGACATCGAGCGTGTCCATCCCCTTGACTGTCGGATGCGGGCCCACGGGGATACCGCGTCCGTCGTCGGTGACTGTTATGGAATTGTCGACATGGATGAAAACGTTGACGACGCTCGCAAAACCAACGAGCGCCTCGTCGACGGAGTTATCGACAACTTCGAAAACGAGGTGGTGCAGGCCTCGGACGAATGTGTCTCCAATGTACATCCCGGGCCGTTTGCGGACCGCCTCGAGCCCTTCGAGAACGGTAATGCTGGAGGCGTCGTACTCGCTCATTTTGTCGACTGATTTGGCTGGTTCCATGGGGTCGTTTGGTGGCCCTTCCGAGCTACCTGGTCTGGGGTGCTCATGGTAGCACACTCATCTTGGAAAGGTATGGTTCGATGGCGCTGAACCTGTGAAATTTACTTGGGTTTTCGGTGCCCTGCGGCAGGAATTGATGCGACCGTGGAGCCCCCAGGACGAACTTTGTCATCTGCCAGCGGGAACCGCTCCGTAGCGCGATGCAGTTTGGGTCGCATTGCGTGCTTCAGGGGCGGAAGAACTCCGTTCTCGAGGCCCGTGCGATGGTGAGTGCATGGATGACCGAAGCTCCTCTGCAGCGCAGTGCCCGAGCGGCCTCGCGGAGCGTCGTGCCGGTAGTGAAGACGTCGTCGAGCAACAAGAAAGCTCTCCCTTGGACGGGTCGCGTCGCAACGAAGGCGTCCTTGAGATTCTCTCGCCTTTCCGCTTCCGAGAGCCCAACTTGCGGAAGACAGGCTCTCGCGCGCGCGAGGACTTCGAGGTTGACTGCTCCTCCGGTGACGCGAGCAAACGCCGCGGCGAGGAGCGCGGCATGGTCATACCTGCGTTGGCGAAAGTGCACTGGGAGCGGCGGAATAGGGACGATCTCTCCTCGGAAGTCCACCTTGTACAAGAGCATGGCCCTTGCGAGTGCCTCTCCAAGCGGGCGGGCGAGATCGGGGCGGTCCTGAAACTTGAAGCGTCGAATGGCGCGAGTGACGGCACCATCGAATTCCCAAGGGGCCCAGGCGCGCCGAAAGCTCGGAGGTCGGCGCAGACAGGCTCGGCAGGCGCCAATAAATCGTCCCGGTTCGCTGCAACGGCGGCAATGCGCTTCTGGTATTTCGAGGACCTCCGCAGCGCAAATAGCGCAAAATGGCCCCGCCAGCTGTGCAGGCAAGAGCGCATCGCAGGCCACGCAGGCATCGGGTAGCAAGAGGTGAACAATCCCTTTAAGGAGGCTCTGGCCGGACATGCACGCTTCCCTCGATTCAACAGAGGAAAGCGTGAGCAGACTCTATGCCAACCCGCCGTGCGGGTCAGCATACGGGTGGCCGACTTTGGCGTACCGAGCGTAGGCTTGGAAATGCATGGGCAGGAACATGGCTAAAGCCAGCGCATTAACCCCAAGGTCCAGATGAGTTGACCCGATTCCCGGGGTTTTTCACGTCGTGCCAACGAGGGACGCCCCAGCGCAACAGAAGTGAACCCTGGGGTTAGGAACTGGACGCCCTGTCACTGCGAGAAGGAGAGGTACGTTTCCTGGCGCGTCGGCGGAAGGCGGACACTACTTTGTCGGCATCTCCATACCGGCTGGGAGCCGAAAGTTCCCCGGCTGCTTCATCGAAGCGAGATCCATGACCTGCGTTCCCGTGGGGACCACAATTTGGAAGGTCTCCGCCTTCAATCCATTGTTCACTTTGATGTCGTCGATTCGGAAACGCCCATTGGAACTCTCGCTCCGGATGCTCCAAATCCTTCCGGTCAAAGGGTCTGCGTCCACGAGCACCGCAGAAAGACCCTCCATCGGTTTCTTCGGCACCAGGCGCAGTTGGGCGCCACGGCAGCCCGTGCAATCGCTCATGGTGGCAGTGAACTCTTCACCGAGCGAGCGTTCTCCGGAAAGGAAACGCGTCGCTCCCGAATTCACCAAAGGGCTGCCTTCCATGGGCATCTTGGTGAGCACATGCATGGCTGGAGTGTAACTCTGCAATATCTTACCGTCGCTCACGCTCACCGTTTTCATCGGGGATTCCGTGTCCATTCGCATGAGGCTGGGGCGTTTGAAGTACATCTTTGAGCGCATCGACCGCTCCTTATCGGTCCCAGGCGTCACCGTCGTCCCCTCGAAGGTCGCGGTATAGTCCACGGCGGACCTGATATAGCTGTTCACTTTGACGACCAACGCATCCGCGGTGGGAGTTCCCGCGGCTGCAAGCATCAATATCGTTGTGGGGAGAAGCATGCGTTGAGTGTATCGCTATTGCGCACCGCTTCCAATGGTGAAGAACCATCGCCCACTCAACCAGTCGGAAATGGGTCAAGGGCACTAGCGATACGACGGCGTTGCTTGATGGAGAGATGGGTGAAACGGTCGCGCAATTCTTGCTCTTGGTTTTTCTCCAAATCGCCGTGATGGCCCAGTGTAGCTAGGCGGCGAGCGACGGCGATACTCAGGCAGGCACTCGCAGCCGCAGAAATATTGAGCGATTGACTGAAGCCAAACATTGGAATCCATAGCGTGCCATCGCAGGCGCGCAACGAATCGGTGCCGACGCCGGTGCGTTCATTTCCAAACACCAGAGCGGTTGGGTATTCAAAGGGTATCTCGCCCAAAGTCACCGCGCCCTTGGTGGCGGCGGTGGCGATGACTTTCAAACCGCTCGCATGGAGGACCTTGGCGCAACCCGCAAAGGATTCATGAAGGGTGATGTCGAGCCACTTCTCGCAGCCTTGGGTAACTTTGGAGTTGGGGCGAAACCCTGCTTTGTCATCCCGGATGACGTGGATTTCCTGGACGCCAAATGCCTCACAGGTTCTCAGCACCGCGGCCATGTTGAACGGGTCTTCAAGACGGTCGAGCACGACTCGTAAATTGCGGGTACGGTTAGATAGAACGCTCTCGATCCGGTCCCGCCGCGCTTTGACAAGCATGTCCGCCGCCTGCATCAACGCCTTCGACCTCTTGGACGAAGAGCGAATTTTGCACATGCATCGAGAACCGGCGGAATACCCTCACCAGTTGCGGCGGAAATAGGAAAGACCTGCACGCCGCGACGCCCGAGGGCCCGCGTAAAAGCAGGAAGCGCGGTGCGAGCCTCTGGAAGATCGATTTTGTTGGCAGCAACGATTTGCGGCCTGCGTGCGAGCGCCGGCCGATAGCGACGCAACTCCTTTCGAATAGCATTGTAGTCTTCGAAGGGGTCTCGCCCTTGGGCGGCGGCGCCCATGTCTACGATGTGGAGCAGGGCTCGGCATCGCTCGATGTGGCGGAGAAATTGATGTCCTAGGCCATGGCCGTCAGCGGCGCCTGGGAGCAGGCCTGGAATGTCGGCGACCACAAAGGATTGACGGTCCTTATAGGCCACCATTCCAAGGTGGGGCGTCAACGTGGTGAATGGATAGTCTGCGACCTTGGGGCGAGCTTTGGACACTTTGGAGATGAAGCTGCTCTTCCCAGCATTTGGGAATCCCACCAGCCCGATGTCTGCAAGAAGTTTGAGTTCCAGCAGCAAGACTTTGTGCTCTCCTGGCTCGCCCGGTTGGGCGAAGCGCGGCGCTTGCCGAGTCGAGGTAGCAAAGTTCATGTTGCCAAGTCCGCCGCGTCCGCCCTTTGCGCCAATCCATGTGGCCCCGGGAGCGTCCAAATCGACGAGCAACTCCTGGTCAGCTGCATTGAATACGAGGGTACCGGCGGGCACCCTCAGGATGAGATCTTCTGCATTACGCCCGTTGCAGTCACTTCCCATGCCGCCTTGGCCATTGCGCGCATGGTGGAGAGGTCGGTAGTGGAAATCAAGAAGGGTGGAAAGACCGAGATCGGTTTCAAAGAGCACCGAACCTCCCCGTCCACCATCTCCACCAGATGGCCCGCCCTTCTCTTGAAACTTCTCGCGGCGAAAGGCTACTGCTCCGCGACCGCCGTCACCCGATCGAATTTCGATTTGTACGCGATCGACGAACTTCATCTCGCGAGCGAAAAACGCGCTGAGACAGGAGCGTTCTTCTCCAGAACGTCAGGAATCCGCCGGCATCGGCGGCAGCGGATAGACGGAAACCTTCTTGCGGAGTTTATCAAGGCGCTCGTACTTGACGATCCCGTCGACCAGAGAAAAGAGGGTGTAGTCACGGCCCGTCTTGACATTTGTTCCAGGGTGAATCTTGGTTCCTAGCTGTCGGTACAGGATCGATCCCGCGGTTACCATTTGCCCCGAGTAGGCTTTGGCACCCCGGTATTTGGCATTGGAATCCCGTCCGTTGCGTGAACTTCCTTGCCCTTTTTTATGTGCCATGGCGGTGAACCTAAGGTTTTGCGGAAGGTGCGCTTACCGAGGTGATTTTTACTTCAGTGAATTCTTGCCGGTGACCGCGACGACGTGTCCAGCTTTCCTTTTCTTTGCGGAAATGCAACACGCGCTTCGCCTTTGCCTGGCGGAGGATTTCCCCCTTGACGACGGTTCCACTCAAGAGTGGCTGGCCAACGAGCGGATCCCCTGATCCACCAACCATCAAAACCTCATCAAACTTGATCTCCGCTCCGGCCTCGCCGCCAAGCTTCTCAATCCTCACCACATCGCCTTCCGCGACGCGGTATTGCTTTCCACCAGTGCGGAAGACTGCGTAAACCTGCGATTCCATGGCCAGTTACCCTTGTGGCTTGCGGCGAAGATTCGTCGAAAAGCCGGGTCCGCATCATGCGCGGAGCATTGGAGCGGGGCATACGCCAGCGAACATTCAGCGTCAAGGCGGATCCAAAAGTGGACTTTCGCGTCCATTGAGCAACGAGGAAGTTTCGCAATCGTTGCGCTCCGGTGGCATTCGGACGAAGGTGTTCGCGTGGATGTGTCAAACCAACAGCCCCTGCCTCCGCCTTCGCGCCGCGAAACGAAACTCACCGCGCTCCTCGAAGTCGCAAAGGCCCTCTCCGCAGAGCGCGATCTCGATAGCCTCCTGCGCCTCATCATGCGCGAGGCCGCGAAGACCGTCGAGGCAGAGCGGTGCTCGCTGTTTGTGCTCGATGCAACGCGCGGCGAACTTTGGAGCAGAGTCGCTCAGGGAGCCAAGGGAGAAATCAGGGTCCCGATTTCTCAAGGAATCGTAGGAGCCGTCGCCCGCAGTGGTGAAGCGCTCAACCTCGACGATGCGTACCAGGATCCGCGGTTTCAGCGGGATTGGGATGTGAAGACCGGTTACCGCACCCGGTCGGTCCTCTGCGTACCAATGAAGCGAACCACCGGAGAAGTAACCGGGGTTATTCAGGCACTCAACTCGACGAAAGGGCGCTTCGACGCCGAAGATGAAGAACTGTTGCTAGCACTTGGGGGCCAAGCCGCATCGGCTGTCGAAAACGCGATGTTGTCGGAGGACATCGCTCGTCTGTTTGAAGGCTTCGTCCAAGCATCGGTCATGGCGATCGAATCGCGGGATCCCTCCACAGCGGGCCATTCCGGCCGCGTCGCCACGATGTCCGTTGCATTGGCAGAAGCTGCCGAACAATCCCCTTCGGGTCCGTACCGCGATATCGGTTTCAATCGGGAGCAAATCCAGGAACTTCGATACGCGGCACTCCTTCACGATTTTGGAAAGATCGGAGTACGGGAGTCGGTCTTGGTCAAAGCGGAGAAGCTCTACCCGCAAGAGCTTGCTCTGCTGGTGAGCCGCTTCGAAATCGCCCGGAAGGATCGGCAATTTGGTTCCATGCAGCGCCGACTGGAGCGCATGCGCCTCGCTGTCGGCACGGACCCCTCCGACATGGAGCGGGAAGAAGAACTGCGACTCGCACGGGAGCTTAAGGAACTCGATGAGATGCTAAGCTTCATCTTGGAATGCAATCGCCCAACGGTTGGAATCAGGGGCGGGTTCGAACGCCTGACGGCCATCGCCGAGAATACTTTTTCCGATTCGAAGGACAAAGTGCACCAATTGCTTACGCCCAATGAACAGGCGGCACTCTCCATTTCCCAGGGTTCGTTGTCCTCTCCGGAGCGGCGGGAAATTGAATCTCATGTGACCCACACTTTCCGATTCCTGTCCCAAATCCCGTGGACGAGGAGCCTGAAGAGGGTTCCGGAGATCGCCTATGGGCACCACGAACGGCTTGATGGTACGGGCTATCCGCGCGCGCTCGCCGCGGAGGAGATTCCGCTGCAGACAAAAATGATCTCGATCGCCGACGTGTACGACGCACTGACGGCCTCCGACCGCCCCTACAAGCACGCTGTTGCGCACGAAGGTGCGCTCGAGATCATCGCCAGTGAAGTGAAACGCGGGAAACTTGATGGAGATCTCTTCAAGATTTTCGTCGAAGGCAAGGTCCCGCAGAATAGTCTCAAGCGTCGCGGAACTTAGTCTTCTCCAAAAGCTGAAAGCTCGAAATCCGGTACGCCCGTCGGATTGACGGACACGCTCCGGTAGCCCGCGTGAGCGATGACGTAGGCGAGCAACAGTTGCACGGCCTTGCCCATTTTCTTTGGGTCTTCTGACAAGACCGCAAGATTTTCTCGGTGCTCCAGGTCGAGGACATCGTCAGTTGGGAGAAGGGTCGCTATTCGGCTAGCCTTGTGGTTGCGCTCGAGGAGCGCCTTGAGGTGGTCTTGCCCTTTTTGGAGGTCGCTCAAGAAGGCCGACAAGAAGCGCCGCCAGTGCACATCGACGTGGCGGCGCATGGGTACGAGGGAATCTGGCTGCTGCGCGTAGCTCCGCAGTTTGTCCGCGGTGATGCTGGCTCTCTCAACGTCGCGTCTCTTGATGTCCTGCTGACGAACCAGAAACCACTCTCCACGAGCGATGTCCGGGTTTGCAAGCAAGACCGCGACGATTCCGGTCACATCGGGAGGTTCGAGTGGTGCCAGTTCGCGCTCCGACAACGCAACGCTCGATGCAGTGCTGAATTTCACCTCCGCCCGCACGAGTGCTGGCCAGGTCACTTGACGCGCTGTCCCTGGACGGACACGGTTGGAGTGCCATCCCAGTTTTCGAGCGAAAACACTGTCGCATCGTTCGTGAATCCCGCGTTCCGAAGCGCTTCGATGAAGTCTCGATCCTCGGTGGAGATGATTACCTGGCGGAGGTTGGATTCCTCGGCGAGGACCTCCGCCAGCGCTCCCTTCGAGGGTCGATCGAGCGCTTGCGAAGGGTCATCCACGTACAGCACATCGAGGTTGTGCGTAGAGGATCCAGCCAGGCCAAGAAAGAGCGCCATCGCGGTCGCAGTGGTCTGGCCGTCAGAGAGAATGAAGCGGGCTTTGTGCCTGCTCGGGTCGCTGGCGGAGCCCGCCTCGAGCATGAATTCATAATCATCGACCGCGTTGCGGATCTGCACGTCGATCTTCATGCTTCGAAACATGGGATTGGCAACGAGGCGCTGGCGGAACCCTTCAATACGGTCTTCGGCATTTTGAAGCTGCGCTTTCTTGAACGAATCCCTGGCGTCGTGGAGGGCAGTGCGAATCGCTTCGACACTGCGGGCTCGGCGCTCGAGTTCGGCGATCCAGGCGTCTTGGACACTGGAGTCGTTGGCTTTCATTCGCTTTTCGTGGGCTGCGATTTCGTCGCGTTTTGCAATAGCTCCGCCGACGCCAGTTTCGATGCCACGCAACGCTCGGTGGATCGCTTCGATGTCGTCATTGAGCGCATCCGCACGCTCCTTGGCAGACGCGACTTCGGCGTCGCACTCCTCGCCGGCGGCTTGCAAGCGTAGGTCAACCGCGTCTTCGGTGAGCGCCACGACTCCGAGAAGGCGACACACTTTTTCTTTGAGATCTTCGACGGATGCCGCTGCGATCTCGGCGGACGTCGCGAGCTTGCTGCGGCTCGCGAGCTGATGTTCGAGCTCGCTTACGCGCGCCTCGGCTTCTCGCGTCGCTCGGGACAAAGAGTCACCCTGTGCAGTGGCAAGAGCCCTCACCCGAGCGTCGAGGCGCGGACCAATTCCTGCGGCCATTTGCTCGCACACCGGGCAGCTGGAGACTGCAGAGGCGTCGATGATCGCCTTGGCGTCCTTCAAGAGCGAGAGCAGGGAATGCGCTTCGCGCTCCGCCGCCTTGGCCCTTTGCAGGGCGTCTTGGGCATCGGTGTGTCGCTCGCGCCAGCGCTCTTCTGCACCGCAGGCCTTTTCGAAGGCAAGCAGCTCCTCGCCGCGGCGCGTGCATTCACCTGTAACGTCATGCCATCGCTTGCGGAATTGGACCAGACGCTGGCGTTGGGCATCGAGTTCGGCAAGGCGCTTTGGCATGCCTGACGCTGTCCGAAGGCTTTGAAGGCGCGCGCGAAACCGGCTGCCGACGGTGTGGAGATCCTCTTCAAGCGCACTCGGCGCCAACTGGTCCTGCTTCACGTCATGGCGTAGAGCGAGATCAGTGATTTTCTGAGCGACTCCGTCGAGCAGCGCCTTGAGCTTCGACGGAACGAGGTCCGCGTCGCCGTGCCCGAACTGGCGGGCGATTGCTTTTGCGTTTTCCCATTGCGTCGCCAGCATTTCCGTATTCGCCTTGTTTCCTGCTTCGGCGGCTGCAAATGCCGAGCGCGCATCAGCGATGGCACGCGCAATTGGCTCAGGCTTACAGGCGTCGTAGAGCGCAGTGACGTCATCGACACCGATCATCCGATCCATGGCGGCTCTGCGGACCTTTGGGTCGTCAGTGATGAAGCTGCGAAGCAGCCCTTGCTGCAGGAGGACCGCGCGCGCAAAAGTGCTCTGGTCGAGCCCCAATACGCCCTGGAGCACGCTCGCTGCGTCGTCGACGTGCACCACGTCCCCTCGTTGTACGCTGAACAGCCGCGTCTTTGCGCCAAGCGTGCCCTGGCGCTTGACGATGCACGGTGAGCCGCCTTGATCGCGAAGGACCACCTGCACCGAAGTGCGCTCGGCAGGGGTTCCAATGGACGGAACGAACTCCTTGTGCCCCACGTTTTGAAGGATCCCTTCGGGAAAGGCGCCAAACAGCGCCCAATGAAGCGCCAGCGCGATGGTCGACTTGCCGGTGCCATTGTCTCCGTGGATGAGGGTGCGCTGGACATGGAAATCAAAGGTTCTCGACTCGCGGATGCCCCTGAAGCCCGCGAGCGATAGGGAGTCGATTCGCCAACGCTTAGGCATCGCTGGTTCCAGCTTCTTTCGGCAAGCACGCCTCCCAATCCTTGACGACGGTGATTCGCCTGATGAGTTGCACGACCGCTGGGGCTCCTCGCTCCTCATAGGCGAGGCACAAAGCGCTCCACAGGCGCGCCGTTTGCGGATCGTCAGCTACCTTCTTCGCGACGGCCTCAAAAATTGGTTTCAATCGTCCTCCATGGCACCCGGCGCGGCCGAGTTGAAATGCTTCTAGCGCAGACCTCCGACAAGCGCTCCGTTGCGGAGGTTCAGCTCTAGGGGCAAACGAAATTCGCTCTCCTGGGAGTCCCGTAGTCACCCGCATCGGGACTGCTCCCCGCATCCTTCGGAGTGAGACACCATTTCGGAGCGGGGGTCTTTCCGGCCTGTTGACTCCAGGGCTCGCGTTGCCAAGAGATACCGGCCTTTGCAGCCGGGTAGGCCACGCGATCGAGTTCGCCGCCATCGGGGCCTACGAGTTGCACTTGCGAACCGGAGTTTGCCAAACCAAGTGTCCCAACCCAGTCGACCTGCGGCAGGCCCCCGTTGGAGGAGGAATCTCCGCTCGGCGCCACGAGGAAAAAGCCTCCGGCGTCGATGGTGACACAGGAACTGCTATCGATCTCCAAGAACCGCGTTCCAATACGGATTGCCAGGCCGTTGAGGTCTAGTGCCGTCTTCGCTTGAAACTCTAGGTACTCCCCCTTGGCGTCGCTCGTCGCGAGTGGGTCTGCCATGATTTCGTTGAGCCAGATCTCACCAGCCGCTGGCCTGCGCATCTTGCGGACCCGACTTCTCTCGAAGCATTCGTCCGTGCCCAAGGGGATTGGGCACGGGGGATTTGCTTTTCCTGGGGTGCCAGCATTGGGAGGCGAATAGATGAATTCGAGTGGAGCGTCGCAGAAGGCTCCATCTGCGAGCCCCTCATCTGCCGCGCCACCGCTTCGCATCAGCGCACGGGCTTTGGTCGCCGGGCGATTCCAAGTAGCCGAAGCAACCACCTCATCGCCGCAGCGAAGTCCCATGGTCCCGCTACGAATCGCGGCCGACGCGATATTCCCGTGGTAGGCGCCATCGATCCATTCGGGAGGATCTGCATTGCCAACGTCTCCAAATACAAAGTGCGCTCCGGCGTCGATGCTGCCCCAGAGGAAGAGGTGGCTTCGCGCCGAACCGCCGTCAGGAGTGTGGGCGAAGATCGTCAAGCCTGACGTTTCGACGGCGACTTTCCCCGAATTGAAGACTTCCACCCATTCTCCTCCATCGCCGCCTGGATTCACCATAAGTTCACTGACTTGAAGGTGGAAGGGACCGGAGTCTTTGCAACCGGTGACGCCCTCCGAAGCGCCGCAAGCGACTCCAAGGGCAGCGGCGAAGCTGAGGATTCCAATGACCAGCGACAGTTGGCGCTTGCTCACCACGAGGAGCGCAGTTCCAACCGTAGTCGGTGTTCTGGATTGGGAACGCGCTCGCGCGTCGCCAACCTCTTGTCGATCCAAACTTGGTAATCATAGCCCGCGGCGATAGCGAAGTGATTCAGTGCGACATGCGCATCGGCGCTCGTCGCAAAGCGGCTCTCCGCGCGCGTCGGTGCAGAAATACTGGTGTCGACGAAACGTGCTCTGAGTCGCAACTCCAGGGCCCGAATGATCTTCACATCGAATTGCGCGATAGCGCTGGCGCCTAGGGACGCATCTTGATCAAGGCTCAGCGTGCTCCGGAGGGCAGCGCGAAGCCTTTCCCAATGCCCTAAAAACTGGACCCCGGCACTTCCCCGAAGGCGGTCGCAAGCTGCCATGTCTCCTGGTTCTGAATCCACCTCCGTGCACGCCGACGTCGGGACTTGGCGCCAGGAGACATGGCCCAAGAGCGAGACTTCCATCGAGGGGGATATTTCGAGGTTTGCGCCGATTCGGCCTTGCGCTCCGAGCGTCCATGCAGCGCGTACATCGGCGAATGGATTGGTCCAACCGTCGAGGCGCAGGCGAAGGCTCAGCCGGCTCCAGAAGCGGCGGGTCCATGTACAGCGGATGCCGAGTTCGTTTCGCGCGGCTTGACCTTCAACGCTGTCGCTGGCGCTGACCGGATGTCCGTGCGGGTTGTCGAAATTCTGATCAAAGAAGCGCGCGCCAACTTCCGCATAGCCTGCGGATGCGCGCCATCGGGTACGCGCCACAACACCAAAGCCTCCCCCCTGGTCGCTGTCGAAGGAACGCGCCAGCTCCATCGACCATTGGGCGCCGGCGGCGGCCAGCTCCGCATCGGCACCGACGGTAGCAAATGGTCCGCCGCCCGGCCAACGGCTTGCCGCTTGAAAGTCGAGGCGATCATTGATCCAAAAGGGAACCGCCCAGTAGCCGGTAATTCCAGCGCGCATGCGTTGATCCCAAGCGAGGGCGACCCGTCCACCCATCGCCAACTCCCGAAACGCCGACGGAAGCGTCGAAAGCTTGAGCTGTTGTAATGTGTCTCGCACCGCGATGTTCGGTGCGGGGCAGGCTTCGCCGCTGGGACACGAGCGTCGATCCCAAAGACGGTATTGGTAGAGGCTGCGCTCTTGAAATGACGCGAATGCGTAGCTCGAAAGATGCGCGCGTTCTGTCATCGGCCAATCTTCAATGCTCGCAGCTATGCCGCGGAATGCTTCACTCGCGGTGAAGTCCGGAGTGGTGAATCGGTTGCGGCAGCTCGACTCGGGAGTCAATTTGCAGGCGCTTGCAAGTTGCGCCAGGTCGCGTCCGGTAGTGGAAACTTCGAACCCGTGGGGAGTGACACTTCGCGTCGAGTCGATGACGAGGCGTTCCGCAAAACCAACCTGAAACGTTCCGGCGATCAGCGTCCACGGACCGTAGCGCCACCGAAGGTATGCTTGGGGAACGCGGGCGGCAAAGCCAACGCCGTCGACAGTGAGCATTTCTTGGTTTGGATCCCATTGAAGATTGCGAGGGAGCAGCCGGTTCCCCAGGACGCTGACGCTCGCGTCGAGGTTCCACGGAGACTGGAGGCTTCCGCGAAAGGCGAAGGGCGGTGCCTGACTATCGCGGTGTTCCCAGTGCGCGCGCAACGACGCCGAGGCGCTCCAAGAAGGCTTGGAGTCAGCGATAGCTCCCTTGGGAGCCGGGTCTGTTCCCAAGAGAAGAGCGAGTTCCTCACGATCTTCTCGGGGTGGAGGCGCGCCTTCATCGTGGATAAAGCGGGCTGCCGCGTCGCCATCGCGCGATCCGAGTTCTCCCGTCCACGCGAGGTCCTCAGCCAAGAATGGTGGGGCTTCGGCGCGTGCATTTCCCGCGCAGCAGGCTGCGAAAACCAGTCCCCACTTCCCCATGTGCGGTGGCGTCTGCAACCCGCACGCCATGCGCAGCTGGCCGGCAACAATACCTCGCGCTCACTGCATTGCTAGCGCAAGACCGGCCCTAGGGAGGGTTTGCACACCCACCGGTACCCGCCGGAGGCGCGACTGCAAGTGGCGGATCGTTTCTTCCGCAGGAGAAGTCGAACAAATCGAGAAGTGCGTTGGCGTTGGCGTCCCGAGCGGTGAGTGCCGGAAGGTCGAACAGGAGCGCCATGAAACGCAGCAATGCCGTGTGGTCGGATACGACGTGCGAGACATAGTTCCGCTTGGCCCATGGCGATATTGCCACCATCGGGACGCGAACTCCGAGGCGGTCCCAGGTCGAATCTGCCGTAGGTTTGCAGGCAGCCGGAGGTGGCACGTGATCAAAGAATCCACCGCCCTCGTCGTAGGTCCAAAAAATCGCAAGGTGTTGCCACTGAGGGCTCGCAATCGCGTGTTCGTAGACGTTACGCCGCCAAGCCTCTCCCTTTTGGAGATCCGCATCGGGATGATCGTCGTCAATTTCGCCGCGCGCGTCGAGAAAGACCACGCTCGGCAGGGTCCCTTTGTCGAGCGCATCCAAGAAATCCTGGAGCTTGTAGATGCCTGGGGAATTGTGGTCCATTCCCAAGGTGCCGTCGAATGGCATCCCGTCGGTGTAGGCACCCCAACTCACCTTCGCCGCGGTGAGAACTTGGAGGATATTGGCTCTGTCCGGAGGTGGATACACGATGCCGGTGTCCAGGTTTCCGGCGACATCACCGAGGAGCATGAAGGTACGGTTGGCAGCGGTTCCACTTGCGATCGACTGGAAGTGCCGGTCGCTCAGGGCGAAGGTCTTGGCGAGGAAGTAACTAAACGGGAGCTGCGCTTCATCGTAGCTGCTGAGCGCGAAGTGCCCGTCGGTGTTTGTCGTCCTCGCCGCACTCGTTACAAAACCGGACATCCCACCGTCTGCGATCCCTTCGCGCATTTCCAGGTGTTGGTGTCCGGGATCATGCGCGATGCAGGTAGTGCCCGGATCAAAAGGTGTCACCACATTCCCTTGCAGATCCTTGTTGCTAAAACCCAAAGGGTAGACATCCGCATCCGGCTGGCCGCGCACGTTGATTTTGCCCAAGAGGTGATCGAAGCTTCGATTTTCATTCAGCATGACAATGACGTGGCGAATTGGAATTCTGGCCACCGTCGCGCGATCGATTCCCAAGGTCGCGAGAGGTCGTTCACCGGATTTGAACGCGCACTGTGCGCGTTGATCAAACGTGGAATCAGCCGGGAGCACCAATCCGCAACCGAGGTTGGGATCGTCAGGCGGTGTGGTGAGGTCTTTCACCGCATCGAGCCCGTAATCGGGGGCCTGGGGATCGCAACTCAGGACCGCAACGGCGAGGGCCGCTCCGAGGGCGAGCGGAACTCCCAGCGAAGCTCCAATCGTAGGCCGAACGTTCATAGGCAGCTCCAAATGTTAAAGCCCAAGAAGATGAAGGCAGAAATAGTACCCGGACGACGGACCGTGAAAACGGTCTTGGAATCCAGGTATTCGACGCGATGGCTGTCCTGCCCCCAGGAGCCGGCAATTTCGAGCCATAGACGGTTGGCAAAGTCCTTTCGGAAGTACCCGCGGGCCTCAATGTGAGAAAGGCTGTTGGTTCTGTTGAGCGAAGGTTCGCTCCAGGTCGGTGCGATCCCGCCGAAGAATTCAAGGCCGCCGGAATAGCCTCCCAGCGCATCGATGCGCGCGCGCAGGCCAAATTCGGTGAGCGCTGCGAAGCGAGCGATTTGGCCCGCCGTGCGCAACCGCTCTTGGACGGTGGCTCCGAGGAGCAGCGATACACCCCGGGTGAGCCAAGAGGCTCCCCCGCTTATTTGGAGTCGCCCACCCGCGGTGATGCCGCCGACGCCGTCGCTTGCGTTGAGCGAAGCGAAATCCGACAGTGGTTTCCCCGGAATCGCCAACACCTGCAGGGAAGCGTCGAGGTGCCCCCCCAAGTAGGGGGCCCAGGCGCGCTGGCTCAAAAATCGGTAGTTCCCTTCGAAGGCCCCCTCGATCCGACCGCCCGCGAGAATCAGGAAAGGATAGGTGTTCGCGAGCGCTCCCGCTCGCGCCGACACCAAACCATCCCAGAGTAGAATCCATCGCCGATCGAAGGTTTCGACGGCGAACACTTTTCCGCCGAGTTCACCGAGGATCGCATAGCCGACATCGCGCGACTGGAAATTCACGTCGACGAATACACCGGCGCGAATCGCATCGCCCTCGTAGCGGCCAGCGGCGAGCAGAGACGATTCAGCGCGCGCGCCAGACGCCGCTACAAGAAGAGAAACCACCAACCATCGCGCGATTGTTTTCAGTGACGACCTCCTGCCCACAGCGAACCACAATCTTTGAAGATCTGGAAGCGTTCGCTGCACCGCTGCGCGCCACATCGGGCTACCCGCGGAGCGATTCGATTGCCGCTCGGTAGTCTGGGGAGTGAAACACCGCACTGCCTGCAACGATGATCGTCGCACCTGCTGCAATAGCCCGCTTCGAAGTCTCGGGGTTCATTCCACCGTCGACTTCGATTTCGATGCCCTTTGCGTCGCGCGCTCCCAGCATCTGGGAGAGGCGAAGGATTTTTGCTTCCGTGCTCGGGATGAATGCCTGTCCACCAAATCCCGGGTTCACAGTCATCACCAGTATCCGCTTCACGAGGTCGAAGACTTCCTCGATTGCGTCGAGCGGAGTCCCAGGATTGATGGCGACCCCGGGGAGCACCTGGAGCTCCTGGATTCGCTGGAGCGAGCGATGAAGGTGCGGACACGCTTCTTGGTGGATCGTGAGGGAAGAAGCTCCAGCGCGCGCAAAGTCTTCGAGATACCTCTCCGGCTCGATAATCATCAAATGGACATCGAGAGGAAGCTTGGTCGCGCGGCGCATGGCTTCCACCACCAACGGGCCAATCGTGATGTTGGGCACGTAGCGACCGTCCATGACATCGACGTGAATGAAATCCGCGCCCGCAGCCTCGACGGCTCGAATTTCCTCTCCAAGACGACAAAAATCGGCTGAAAGGACAGACGGCGCCACGGCGATGCGCCGGGTACTTTGACGGCGCGGGGAAGCAAAGTCGCTCCCCTGATTGATTTTCTCCGATGGATTCGGCTCAACTGGGGCTAGGATTTCCTCAGGCGGCTGAGATGCCCCCTGCTGCTGTTTGAATTCTGGCGACCCGGAGTTATTCATCGTGATGCCAATATACATCTCTACGTACTTGTCCGAGGCATTGGAAACGATGCAAAGGGACACAGGGCAGCCGGTTTCTGCACTGGTAAATCAAGCGACCTTCCTTTGGTTGAGCCAAAACGGCTACGAGCTTCCGCTCTCTTTGGGAGCTGTCTTGCGCGATGTCGTCGCCAACACCGGAGACGTCGGGGCCGCAAACTCCCCCTCGGGTATTGGATCGCCATCAGGATTCGCGATGGAGAGCGCGGTTCTCGGGCAGCGGCTGGAGCCGACGCCTTTGCCGAGTCGAGGAAGCGGTACGTTCGGGAGTTCGCCAGAAGTCCCAACGCTCTTCGTGAAGCGCGAAAACGACGTCCCTATTCGGATCGCGTCGGAACGCTTCATGATCGGTCGTGGCCCCCAATGTGACCTCATCATCGCCTCGCCTCGGGTCTCGCGAGAACACGCTTTGATCACGAAGAGCAACGGAGCCTACGTCATCAAGGATCTCGGGTCGTCGAACGGCACCTGGCTCGATTCTGAGCGCGTCGTGGAGCACGTCATCCAAAACGGCGACAAGCTGATCCTCGGAACCGAACCGATCTCCTTCATCCTCAAAGCCTAGTTCAGAGCTGCGTCACGCCAAAGAGCACAAAGCCCCAAAGCGGCTGGCCCAAGTGATCGAGCGCCGATGCGAGTTGAGGAGCCCAGAGCATTACCTGAATCGCCGCAAGTCCAATCCAGGGTCCATAGGGAAGCGTCGTGGCTCCAGGCTGCCATTCGGGCTCCGCCTCGGATGCGTCCGCCGGGGGAGGGTCGGGAACCTCCTGGAGCAACAAGGCATAGGGGATCAAAGCAATACGGGTCGCCAGCCCGAGTCCGGATCGCAAGAAAGCTGGAGTCCATCGTTCGCGTCCCATGGCGCGCTCGCCGGAATGGCTGGCAGGGGTCGCCGGCCCCGCACGACCGGTGCGAAGCAGTTGAACGATCCCCCACGTTGCACCTTGAACAGCGGAGAGCGTCACGACGCCCAACAGCGAGCGATAGCCCAAGGTCGCGCCGCACATCGCGAGCAGAAACTTGTCGCCTCCACCGAGCGCGGCATGCCCTGTTACCCCCCACCCAAGAAGCTCGATCAAGCGAAAGGCCAGAAACCCCGCAGCCGCTCCGATGAGGGCCATCGCGAAGGCGCTCGTCCCTTGGGGAATGTGAAGAAGGAGCCCAAGCGCGATCCCTGGAATCGTCAATTCCCAAGGAAGGATCCACTCGCGTGCATCGATAAACACCAGCGGGAGGAGAAGAATGACGAACACCAATGCTCCGATCAACGGCCATTCCCAACCGAAGCGTCGAAGGCAGGCGAGAAACAAGGTTCCCATCAGCAACTCTACGAGCGGATACCTTGCTGAAATCGGCTTCTTGCAACTGCGGCAGCGCCCGCGCTGCGCAACGAAGGAGAGGACGGGGATATTTTCGTACCACGCGAGAGGATGGCCGCATTGCGGACAACGGGACCCGGGGCGCAGGAGACTTTGTCCACGCGGCAGGCGATGAATCAAGACATTGGCAAAGCTTCCAAAGCTCAATCCAGTGGCTGCCAGCCATACAACGAGGAGCGTGTTCATATTGTTCACAGCCGATAGTCTAGCGGGGTCTGTCGATTTGCGCGCGGGGGGGAAGATTTTCCACAAGGGCATTGCATGAACGAACTCTTCGGAAACACGCTGGGACTCAAGCCGTCAGAAATCGATCACTTGCGGCGAACATTCCGCCGGCGTGTTCCAGACGATGAAATAATCACCCTCGAACTGGCGCGGCATCTCACCGAATTCTCCGCATCGACGAATCGTCAAGTCGGGGTCCTGCTCAATCGAAAAGGTGATGTGGAGGATGTGGTGGTAGGGAATGCGCATCGCCTCGATCTCCCAGATATTGGGCGAGCGCGCGCCGGGCAAGTCCGACTGCGCGGACTGCGGCTTGTGCATACCCACCTTCGCAGCGAGCCATTGACGCGCGATGACTTCACGGACTTGGCGCTCCTTCGGCTTGACTGCATTGCCGCCGTCGGCGTTGGAACGCGCGGTGTCCCGACGGTCCTTCATCTCGCGCATCTGCTTCCGGGAAACGAACTCGGAAAACTCTGGAGTTCGGAAACGTATAACGCCCTTTCGGAAGCTCCAAACTTCGGAGAATTGATCCGCGCGCTCGAGGCCGAATTGTCCGCAACCGCTCCGGCGCAACGCTCCGTCTCCAGCGCGGAACGCGCAGTGCTTCTTGGCGTTTGTTTTGACGGCCGTCGCCAGGCTGCCCACGCAAGCCTGGGGGAGCTCGTCGAATTGGCCAATACCGCAGGCGTCGAGGTCGTCGACACGCTCCTCCAAGTCCGCCCGAAGCCCGATCCCAAATACTTGATTGGGCGCGGCAAGCTCGAGGACATCAACTTGCGGGCGATGCAGCAGGCCGCATCGCTGCTGGTCGTCGATAGCGATCTCTCGCCGGGGCAAGCGCGGCACATCGGCGAAGCAACAAGCCTCAAGGTGATCGATCGCACGCAGCTCATTCTCGACATTTTTGCGCAGCGTGCGCAGTCGAGCGACGGAAAGCTCCAAGTCGAACTGGCGCAGCTCCAGTACATGCTGCCACGGCTGGTGCGCTCGGATCCATCCCTGTCTCGGCTCGCCGGCGGCATTGGCGGTCGTGGTCCCGGTGAAACGCGGCTCGAGATGGATCGGCGCCGGGTCCGCCAGCGGATCGCCTTTCTCACCCGTCGCATTGAAGATCTCTCTGACGGCCGCCGGGTGCGACGCCGACGCCGCGAGCGGAGCGACGTTCCAGTGATCTCCATCGTTGGCTATACGAATGCAGGAAAATCGAGCCTGCTCAACGCGCTGACCGGTGCGAAAGTCTTGGTCGAGGACAAGCTCTTTGCAACGTTGGATCCAACCAGTCGGCGACTCCGGATCCCTCCAGACCGGGACGTGATCATTTGCGATACCGTGGGATTCATCCGAGAGCTCCCCACCAATCTCGCCCATGCCTTTCGAGCGACTCTCGAAGAGCTCGGAGATGCGTCTCTGCTCATCCACGTTGCAGACGCTAGTGACCTCGAAGCGATGAACCAAATCGCTGCGGTAGAGGAAATTCTGGAAAGCATTGGTCTGGGAGAGATTCAGCGACTCCTGGTGTGGAACAAAGTGGACCTCGTCACACCGTTGCACCAGGCGCTGCTCCTGAAAGCCCACGCAGGAATTGCAATCAGCGTCAATGAGCGTCGAGGCCTCGATGCACTCCTTTCTGCTGCGAGCGCGGCGCTCGAAGCAGAGAAAGCAGCTCCGAGGCAAGTCACCGATGCTCCGCATTGACCGAAGAAAAAGGTTCAGCACCGGTGGTAGGAGAGCGGTTCTGCCTTGCACAAGTCTCGCCAGTGCGGTTTCGTTCGTGCGAAATGCTAACGACAGCGCCAAAGATTCGGACCATGCGCGCAGTGGGAGCAGTATTGCTCGCGCGAGCGATTCGGCCCGACCGCTGGCGCCCGAGATGCAATCGCGTGACGCGCGATAATTGGGCCGAAGTTGGACCGGTCCGCGTATGCGCCGTTGTTGAAGTGAATCCGGGGCTTACGACGCGGCTTCGGGTGTCCTTCTTTGGGAGCGCGTTGAGCGTTCTCGACGCCGCGGAGCAACTCGCAGAGTTTACCGCCGCGTGTTTCGAATTTGTCCCGAACACCGAGTGGTTCGTCGAAATTGACGCTCGGCGCTGGATTCACTTTTCGCGGCCGTATACCAAAAGGTACTTGCAAGGATGACAGACGCGCGGATCGGGTTGTCGAGAAATCCCTAGCGCCTGAGCGCTTTCCTCGCATAGGAGCGATAGCGATGAGCACTTCTTCCCCCTCCATCTCGCATTGATTGGCAAAGGGAGTTTCTATGAAACGCGGACTCGCACTTTCTCTCACGCTCCTTGGCGGTGCTGCTATGGCGCAAGCTAACTACAAAGCCGGAGCCTCCGTCGAAGGCGCTACGGAATACAATTTCGCCAACGGCTTCAAGCTCTTGCTGGTTCCTGATAACTCCAAGTCGTCTGTGAGCGTCAACCTCACGGTGTTCGTGGGGAGTCGGAACGAGAATTATGGCGAGCACGGGATGGCGCACTTGTTCGAGCACATGCTCTTCAAGCGGACCAAGAAGTATGCCTCGATCAAGCAGGAGCTCACCAAGCTCGGCGGCATTGCCAACGGTACCACCTGGGACGATCGCACCAACTATTACGAGACTTTTGATGCAAGTGACGAGCGCCTCGCACACGCTATCGATCTCGAAGCGCAGCGCCTTCGCTCTGCGATTGTATCCAAGGACGAATTGGCCAGTGAGATCACCGTCGTCCGAAATGAATTGGAAATGGGCGAAAACAACCCGCGTGCAACTACGGAGCAAAAGCTCATTTCCGCAGCTTTCCAATGGCACAACTACGGCCAGGACACGATTGGACCAATCTCAGACATCATGCTGGTGCCGAATGAGAAGCTGCTCGCTTGGTACGACATGTATTATCAGCCAGACAACTCCATGTTGATTATCGCTGGCAAGTTCGACACCAAAAAGACTCTCGCAAAAGTCAGCGCTGCTTTTGGCACTATGCGCAAGCCAAAGCGCACCCTCGCTAAGACGTACACCGTAGAGCCGGTTCAAGATGGAGAGCGATCAGTGACCATTCGCCGAGTGGGTGGCAACCCGCTGGTCGAAGTCGCCTACCATATTTCTGCGCTCGTCGACCCGGACACGGCCCCGCTTACGCTGCTCACTTCCATCTTCGGATCCAAGCCGTCTGGACGGCTCTACAAGGCACTCGTCGAAACCGGAAAAGCTGCGAGCGTCGATTGCAATGATCGCGAACTGTATGATCCTGGGTATTTGGTTTGTGCCGCCCAAATGAACGAAGGGCAAAAGGCGGAGCCCGCCCGTGCAGCGATGATTGCGGAGCTGGAAAGCCCCAAACCTGTGACCGACGCGGAGACCCGGCGTGCAAAGTCCGAGTTCATCAAAGACTTTACGATCTTGTCGAACGACTCACAAAAACTCGCGATGCAACTTGGCGAGTATCAGGCGATGGCGGATTGGCGCTACCTCTATTTGACCCGGGATCGCATCGAGGCTGCGACGACTGCGGACGTGAATCGGGTCATGAAGAAGTACCTGAAGCAAGCCAACCGCACTTTTGCAGAATACGTGCCCACAGAGAAGCCGGACCGTACCGAAATTGCACCGCGCCCGGCGGACGTGACGAAGGAAGTGGAAGGCTACGTCGGGAAGAAGGCGCTCGCCGCCGGTGAAATGTTCGAAGCGACCCCAGACAATATTGAAAAGCGCACCCACAGGATGACGCTTTCCAATGGTGCCAAGTTGGCACTCCTCACCAAGAAGACGCGCGGAGAAACGGTCAACGCCACCATCGTAATCGGCTTGGGCGATGCCAAGTCTCTCGCGGGTCAAAGGATCAACGCGAACCTCGCGGCGGCGATGCTGATGCGGGGCACGAGCAAACATACGCGAGAGCAATTTAAGGACGCGTTGAATGCGCTTCAGGCAAATCTCTCGATTTCTCCCGCCGGGCAGGGCGTGCTGGCGACGCTCGAGGTTCGCCGCGAACAGCTCGACGCTGCTCTGGCGCTCGTCACCGAAGCGTTCCAATCCCCGGCCTTTGATCCCAAAGAGTTCCAAAGTCTCATCAAAGAAGAGGTAGCGAAGCTGGAGCAAGCAAAAGAGGACCCAAGAGCAATTGCCGGCGTCAATTCTGCCCGCGCCCTTGATCCCCGCGGGCCCACAGACTTCCTCTACACGCCAACGATGCCTGAACAGATTGCAGAGCTCAAGGCGGCGACGCTCGCGGACGCAAAGGCGTTCCATGCTCGCTTCTACGGGCCTTCAGGGGCGCTCGCTGCGGTTATCGGCGATTTCGACGAGTCGGCGGTGAAAGCACAGCTCACGTCGATGTTCGACGGCTTCCATCAGAAACAGAAATATGAGCGCATTCAAAGACCGTATGTCAAGAACGCTTCAGGGGTATTCACGACGGTCACCCCTGACAAGCCCATGGCGATTTTGCTGGCCGGACAGAATGTTCCCCTCAGCGAAGCAAGCGCAGATGCACCGGCGCTTGTGCTCGCGGAATACATGCTGGGTGGAGGGTTCCTCAATGGACGGATTCCGCAGCGGCTTCGTGAGAAGGATGGCTTGAGCTACGGTGCCGGATCGCGAATCCAACTCAATCCTTCAGACGAACAAGGCGTGTTTCGAGCCTATGCCATTTTTGCGGCCCCCAATCGGGACCGTGTGCTGGAAGGATTTAAGGAAGTCATGCAGACAGCTATCGCGAAAGGCTTCAGCGACGAAGAAGTGAAGCTTGCGAAGGCAGGCTTGCTCCAGGAGCGCGCGACCTCTCGCGCCGAAGATAAGACCGTCGGGACGCAGCTCGTCACCGGCCTTCGATACAATCGCACCATGAAGTTCGACCAGGATTTCGACCAGAAGCTCAAGGCGCTCAAGACCAGCCAGGTCAACGCCGTGTTGAAGCGCTACATAGATATGGGCGCACTCAACGAGCAGGTCGCTGGCGATTTCAAAACGGGGCCCAAGGCAAACTAACCTTTAGCTCCGAGCCGGTACAATAGCTAAAGAGATCGACAGCACCTCGCAGGCGGACAGCTCTCGACTGCGAGGTGAGCCCGAGAAATAGTGAGAGCCGCCCTCCCCCAACGGCCAGAGGAGAATCTTCTCTAGGTGGGGAGTTCCGCCCACGATGCAATATGAGAAACCACGTGCAATAGCGATTCTCCTCCTGCGTATGGGGACCAGTGGCCGCCGGCCCCGAAGGCGACGGGACCAGCTTCAGGTACATAATCGCCCATTGGGAGAACAACAATGACGCAGCGCACTACGATTCTCTTGGCTCTCGTCGCAGGACTCTGGAGCTCAGCGGCTTCGGCTCAAGAACTACCGTCGAATAAGTCCATTGCGGCAGCAGGTGCAACCCTGGGGCCCTCCGTAGAGGGCGTTACTGAGTATCGCTGGCCAAATGGCTTTCGCGCGCTTTTAGCCCCCGACGCATCAAAGTCGAAGGCGACGGTGGCGCTCCATGTCTTCGTTGGATCTCGCCAGGAATCCTACGGAGAACACGGAATTGCACACTTGTTTGAGCACATGCTCTTTAAGCGGACTGCAAAGATTCCATCAATCAAGAAGCTCCTCAATGCATGGGGGAGCAGCTTTAACGCATTTACATCGGAGGACAGCACCGTTTACGTTGAAACAATTCCTGCCAAACCAGAGTTCATTCGAGGAGCCATTGATTTGGAAGCGCAGCGCTTGCGCTCCGCGATCATTTCCCGCGACGAATTGGCGACCGAGTGGACGGTTGTTCGCAACGAGCTTGAGTGGCGCGAAAGCAAACCTGAATTGTCAACCGTAGAGCGCATGCAAAGTGCTGCCTACCGATGGCACAACTACGGGAAGAGCACAATTGGACCAGCCTCTGACATCGAAGGAATTTCCAACGAAAAACTCAAGGCCTGGTATGCGACGTATTATCAGCCAGACAATGCAATGCTTGTCGTGACAGGAAAGGTTGATGCTCCGCAGGTCTTGGCCTGGATAGGTTCAAGTTTCGGAAAGATGGTGAAGCCAAAGCGCATATTGCCTGCGATGTATACACGCGAGCCAACCCAAGACGGGCCGAAGAGCATTCAAGTCTTTCGCGCCGGAGGAAACCCCTTTGTCGCCGCTGCATACCATGTCCCCGCCCTATCCGATCCCGACTCCCCGGCGATTGAGGTCTTGCAAATCGTGTTGGGCGCAACACCGGGAGGTAGGCTTTACAAGGCGCTTGTGGAAACCAAGAAAGCCGCAGGCGTCGGTTGCAGTGTGCCTTGGTCCTTCGATCCGGGTGTCTTCACTTGCTTTGCAACGGTAAATGCGGGGCAGGCTATAGCACCAGCAAAGGACGCGCTCCTTTCGGCGATTGAGGCCTTTCAAGCTCCAGCCGACGAGGAGGTCAGCCGAGCAAAGTCCTCGCTTGCCAAGGACTACCAGAACATCACAGACGACCCTGAGATTTTGGCCCGCGAGTTGGGCGTGCATGCCTCCTACGGTGATTGGCGCCTCCTCTACTGGATCCGAGACAGCGACCAGAAAGTCACCACAGCGGACGTGGCCAAAGCGGCCAAGAAGTACCTGCTGGAATCCAATCGCACGTTGGGCGAATTCATCCCTGGCGCGAACCCAGTGCGCGCAGAAATCGCAGCTCGAAGCGATTCTCAGGAGTTGCTCAAAGGCTTCACCGGCGGAGCGCAAGTAGCGGCGGGAGAAGCGTTTGACAGCTCTGTCGATAGTATTGAAGCGCGCACCAAGCGGTTGACACTCCCAAGTGGAGCCAAATTGGCACTCCTCGAGAAGAAGACAACAGGAGAGACCGTACAAGTGAGGATTGTACTCCCTATGGGAAGTCAAGCTTCGCTCAAAGGGAAGTCGACGATCGCAGATGTGACCGCGGACATGCTGATGTTGGGAACGACGAATCGAACGCCCCAACAGATCAAGGATCAGCTGGATACGCTCAAGGCGGAGCTCGACGTCCGACAAGACGGTCAAGAGGTCGTCGCGGCGCTTTCGGTAAAGCGACCACAGCTCGCATCGGCGCTCGAAATCTTAGGAGACGTGCTTCGTCATCCGAAGTTTGAATCGAAGGAATTCGAAAAGTTGGCAAGCGAAACAATAAACGATCTGGAACGCCGGAAGGTTGATCCTATCTATGTCTCGCAGTTGCGGATGATTCAGCAAGTCAGCGGCCGAAAGCCAGGGGAATTCCTCTACCCACAGTCTGACCAAGAAGCAGTCGCCGCGACCAAGGCTGCAACGGTGGCCCAGGCCAGAGATTTCTACGAGCGCTTCTATGGAGGCACTACGGCGGCGATTTCGGTAGTCGGCGACTTCGATAGAGCCGCCGTCGTCGAGCAGCTCAAGGGGATTTTCGACGGCTGGAAGGCCAAAGAGGCATACGTCCGGATTCCACGCCTCTTTTCAAAGAATCCCCACGGCGCAGAAACCATCGACACTCCAGACAAGCCAATGGGCGCCGAATTTCGAGGGCAAGCCGTTGCGGTGAGCGACGAGGCTGTCGACTTCCCAGCGCTCAATGCTGGCGCGTACATCCTCGGAGGAGGTGTCATGCAGGGGAGGATTCCAGAGCGACTCCGGGAAAAAGAAGGACTGAGCTATGCCGCGCAAACGGTGTTCCAATGCAGCCCTCACGACAAGAGGGCGGTCTTCATTTCGCTCGCGATTTTCGCCCCCAAGAACCTCCAAAAGGTTCAGCGCTACATGCGAGAGGAACTGGCCAAGGCGATCTCTGGTGGAGTCACCGAAGAGGAACTCAAGCGGGCCAAGGAGGCGCTCGCCAACGATGCGGCTACCGCACGCTCCGATGACAAGAAACTCGCGGATCAGCTTGCTCAGGGCTTGCTCGCCGGTCGCACGCTTGCGTATGACCGGGAACTCGAAAGGGCGACGGCCGCACTCACCGTCGCGCAAGTCGGCGCCGCGCTCAAGAAGTACCTCGACGTGGACGCAATGTGGGACGCCGTCGCGGTCGATGAAAAGGCAGCCGGAGCGAAGTAGTTTTCCCCCTGGCGAGCTTCTTGTAGGTGATAGTCGCGGCCGATCAGGCGGCGACTATGGGAACCACACTTCAGCCCGGCATGAAGGTGTCGTACCGACCGCAGCCGGGCTGGGGTATCGGGCACTTGCTCTCGCTCGAAGACGAAGGAACCAAGGCGTGGGTTGCCTTCCCTTTGGAGGAACGACGCAACGCGATCCTGGTGTCGACGCGGGGAGATGCTCTTGTTCATGCGGAGCTTGAACCGGGTACGCAAGTCGCCACGAAGGACTACGGGCTAGGCAGCATTCGCGGTTTGCAAGGGTCTCGGCAATCGCTGCGCACCTACCTGGTGCTCCTCGAGGGCGGCCAAGAAGCGGAGATTCCAGAGGGCCAGCTGCGCGCACTTCCTCCGCGAGCAGACTTCGCGAGCGCACTGGCAGACTTCGATTTTGGAGACGCGCGGAATTTCGACTTGCGAGCGCGGGTGCTTCAACTCGACGATGAGCGACGAAGCGACGCGCTCGGGGCGCTGCTGGCCTCGCGCGTCATGGTCAAGGCCCACCAGGTCGGTGTCGTACAACGGGTCTTGTCGTCGCCGCGTCCGCGCTTCATCCTCGCCGATGAGGTTGGACTCGGGAAGACCATTGAAGCAGGGATGGTGTTTACGGCGCTTCGACTCACGGGGCTCGCGCAGCGGGTGCTCGTCATCGTTCCCGCGCATCTTGCAATCCAATGGCTCGTCGAGATGAGCAACAAGTTCAACAAACTGTTCATATTCATGGACGCCGAACGCTTCCGCGCCGCAAGACAGGCCAATCCTGAAGTTTCCCCTTGGACGCAGTTTGACCTGGTCATTGCCAGTCTGGAGTTCGTGCAAGGGGGCCATGGAGAGGAAGCTGCCGCCGCCGGATGGGACCTCGTCGTCGTCGATGAAGCGCACCACCTGAAGAGCCCAGACCGGCTCCGCGCGATGCGCAAAGTCGCGGAGACCACCTTTGGATTGCTCTTGCTGACCGCAACGCCCATGCAACTCGATCCGCAAGAGTATTGCGCGCTCTTGGCTCTCGTCGATCCCGAGACCGCACCCACCGTTCCCCTGTTCGAGGAGCGGCTCCGGCGCCAAGCTGCGTTGGCCGCTTCCGTTCGCGCCCTGCTTTCGGCTGAAGCGAGCGCTGCAGATCTCGTCGCTGTCCGGTCGCGGTTTCCGAAAGATGGGGAACTTGCGTCGCTATCAAATCCAGCAGCGATTCTCTCTCACCTCGCCGAGACGTATTCGCTGTCGTCACAGCTCATTCGCAATCGGCGTGCGCTCATCGGTGGATTCACGCAACGCTACCTCCACGTGCATCCAGTGACGCTGAGCTCGGAAGCGCTCGCCGTGCGGGCGCTCGCCCTCGACCGCGTTCGCT
>JBGSMZ010000048.1:0-6685 GCA_041739845.1 Myxococcaceae bacterium | reverse complement strand
CGGATCGCGACGGTCCGGGTCAAGGCCGCGAGAACCGGCTCGAAGGTATGGTCCCACTCCTCGATCCGGATCGTCTGGGTCAGCCGCCGCAGAGCGTTGTGATGCGCGATCAGCGTTGCGCCGCGGCGCCGGACCCAGGCGTTTCAGTTCGCGCAAATGCTCCGGTGTTGGGTAGCCCTTGTGAGCCGCAAACCCGTAGCCCGGGTAGCGCGCATCGAGTTCGGCCATCAGTGCGTCGCGGGAGGTCTTGGCGAGGATTGCCCCGGCAGCGATGGACAGGCTCAACGAATCGCCGCGAACAATCGCCCGTTGGCCTAGCGCGACACCTGGCACGGTGCGCGCGTCGACCAAGAGAAAGTGGGGCCTCAGGGGAAGTGCCTCGACGGCCCGACGCATGGCCAACAAGCCCGCGTGGTAAATGTTGAGCGCATCGATTTCCTTGGGACTCGCCCAGCCGATTCCCCAGGAGATCGCTTCGCGCTTGACGACTTCGGCGAGGCGCTCACGCCTTTCGGGATTGAGAATTTTCTTGGAGTCATCGAGCCCATCGAGGCGAAAGCCGTGAGGGAGAATCGCGGCCCCAGCGCAGACCGGGCCGGCGAGTGGGGCCATTCCCGCCTCATCGACACCAGCGATATGCTCGCACCCGCTTTCCCAGAGTTCCATTTCGAAGGAGAGCATCTTGCGCTGTCGCCGCGACTCCTGGCGGCGCGCTTCCGAGGCCGCTGCGAGGTCCGCCAAGATTTGCGCCGCGCCCTTTCGTGGGTCAGCCAAGAGTGCGGTGCGCACCGAAGCGGGGATTCGGCGACGTTGCGAGACGTACTTCTCGCGGATTTTACGCAAGTTGCCTGGCGCGTTCAATGCTGCGCTTCCGGGGGAACTCCAAGCCAAGCGGCATATGCCGCGCGCTGCTGAAGGCTCTGATTTTCCATGGGAGAGAGCCATGCACATTCGAGCGGGCGCACCGCTAAGGCGAGGGTAGCTTCGCCGAGGCTAGCGCGGCGAAAGAAAGAAACCTTGATGGCATCGCCGACGGCGCGCTCTGCGCAACGAGCGACCAGACCTGAGACGTCGCATCGCTGCCCATCGACGGCAACGACTTCATCGCCCGCCGCGAGCCCCGCGCGCATCGCTGGGGAATCGGCGATGACGGCGGCTATGGTGTGGCCACTTCGGCCGAGGACGCCAATCCATCCGCCCGCTTTCTCCTCCTCGTCGCGGGGTGCTGTTCCTCCTCGGTCTCCTGGCGACTCGCGCACCCGGCGCTTGAGCTCCAGACCCACACTTGCAAAGGGCGTGAAGTCGAGCTCCTCGGTCCCGCGCAGCGCCTGCGCAAAGAAAGGAGAGAGGTCTCTACTCGCCACTTCGCTCGCCGCCAGCTCGATCCCGTCTTCAGGAACACCTTCACCACTTCCGTAGCGCTTCCACAGCAACCGAAGGACGTCGTCGAGGGAGCGCTCGCCGCGAGTAACGTCGCGAATGGTGAGGTCCAAAAGGGCGCTCACCACTTCGCCCTTCACGTAGTAACTGACAGCCGAGTTCAGTGTATTTTCGTCTGGGCGGTAGTGCTTTATCCACGCAAGCTCAGAGGCTTCGGCGAGTGGTAATACTTTGCGGCCGGGTGTGCTCTCCAGGTCCGAGATGGTTTCTCCGAGCCGCGCCAAATAGCGATCCGGCCGCATGAGGCCAGCGCGACAGACCAGCAGCGAGTCGTAATAGCTGGTTGCCCCTTCGAAGAACCACAGCAGCGATGTGTAGTTTTCTTGCGCGTAGTCGAAGGGGATGAAGCGGCGCGGCTGGAGTCGCTTCCCGCACCACAAATGGAAGTATTCGTGGGCGCAAAGGGCAATGAAGTCCTCCCAGCCGCGCGCCGACGAAAAACCATCGCGTGGAAACATCAGCGTCGTCGCGTTGCCGTGTTCCAGACCGCCGCGCACCTTGTCGCTCGCATGGAGGACGAACAGATAGCGCTTGCTAGGCAATTCGCCCCAGAGCCTCGCGCAGGTATCGACGACTTTGGGGAGTTCCTCCAAAACGCGGTGGTAGTCGACGTTCGGTTCGCCCCAGGTCACCAAGGTATGTGGCACACCGGAAGCGTGAAACGCGCGCGCCTCGGCGGCGCTCACTTCGACCGGTGCGTCGATGAACGCGTCGTAGTCCGCAGCCCAAAAGGTGGTGCCTTCGGACTCCAATGCCGTGTGGACGCGCCAACCATCGGGTGCGTCGATAGTGAGTTCGTGGCGCCGGTTGCGAAGCGACTCCGCGTAATAGAACAAGGTGGCGCCATTGAAATACCCATGGGTTGCATCCAGGTGGCTCGTTCGCACCGAGAGCTCGTGGGCGTAGACGCGATAGGTCAAGCGTACTTCGCCGCCACCACACTCGACCAGGAAAGACCGCTTGTCGCGGCGGGTGGCTTTCAGCGCGACGCCGCTGGCGTCGAAGGCACGGAATTCTTGCGTATGGCGTGAAAACTCCCGAACCAAATAGCTTCCTGGCGTCCACACCGGCAGCGCCAAGACCAACGTGTCGCCCTGAGGAGGAAAGCGCGCTTCCACCTCGAAGAGGTGGTTATTGGGTTGGGGCATCGACACCCGGTATCGAACCTTTTCAGGCATCGGCGGCCGGGTGTATCAAGAACGCGCGTCCTGGCGACGCTGTTTGGGTCGCTGCGATGGCCTCAAGCCTCGGCAAGAGCATCCGCAGCGCGCGGCCTCGATGGGAAATACGGTTCTTTTCGAGAGGCGTCACTTCCGCAAAGGACTGTCCAGACGGCAGGAGAAATATCGGGTCGAAACCAAAGCCTCCTTCTCCACGCGGAGCGGCAGCGATAGTCCCCGCGATGACGCCCTCGGCGAGATAATGCTCCTCCCCGCCGGGACTCACCAGTGCAAGCGCACAGACGAAGCGCGCGCTGCGCCGCGGAGCAGGAATTCCCGCAAGCTCCGCGAGCAACCGTTCATTGCGCGCTTGGTCGTCCACGGCATAGCGCGCCGAATGAACCCCTGGCCGTCCATCGAGAGCATCGACGCAAAGTCCAGAGTCGTCTGCCAGCGCCCAATACCCAAAGGTGGCAAAAGCCCGCGCTTTTTTCAGCGCATTCCCGGCAAAGGTCTCCTGGTCCTCTTGGACCACCGGGGGAGAATCCAAGTCATCTGCGCCACGGACTTCCCAGATATTCCTAAGCATGCTGCGAACCTCATGGAGCTTCCCGGGATTCGTCGTCGCGAGGACGAGTTCCGGCGTCACTCCAATGCCTCCGCCTGCTTGGCGAAGAGCTGCAAGAGCGCGGTCTCGGCAGCATCCAGCATCGCGGCGAGATCCGCTCGCGAGAATGCGTGGCGCTCAGCGGTTCCTTGAACCTCCACGAGCTTCCCATCGGGCATTCCAATGACGTTCAAGTCGACCTGCGCGCTCGAATCCTCCGGATAGTCCAGGTCGACGAGGACTTCTCCGCCCACCATTCCCACCGAAATCGCCGAGACCGGCGTGACCGTTGGCACCTTGGCGAGCGTCCCTCTGGATTTGAGCGTGCGCAGCGCGAGGACCATCGCCACGAAGCCGCCGGTTATTGCTGCGGTGCGCGTACCTCCGTCGGCTTGAAGGACGTCACAATCCACGGTGAGCGTCCTCGGTCCTAACCCCTTCAAGTCGATTGCTGCTCGGAGCGACCTTCCAATCAACCGCTGGATTTCCAGCGTGCGTCCACCTTGCTTGCCCGCAGCGGCCTCTCGGCGGGTACGATTTTTGGTGGCGCGAGGGAGCATTCCATATTCGGCGGTCACCCACCCAGCCCCAGTCCCCATGACGTGAGGGGGTACGCGCTCCTCGACACTGCAGGTGGTCAATACCCGGGTGTCCCCAAATTCCACCAGGCAGGTACCCTCTGCGAACTTGTTGCCTCCCACACGAAGTTCCACAGGTCGGAGGCCGAAATTGTCACGAGAGTGAGCGCGCATGGCATGGCCTACCAAACTATGGGGCGTGCGCGTCAGCGGCGAACGTCCCGATTCCGGATTCCTACGAGGAAATCCCCGATTCCAAGCGCCACGGCGGCCGCGAGCTTTTCCTGGTAAGCTGCTGTCGCAAGCTTCTTCGCCTCCGACGCATTGCTGATGTAGCCGACCTCGATGAGCGCTGAGGGAGCTTGAATCCCAGACAAAACGGCGAGCGGGGCCTGGTGGACGCCTCGATCCGTAGCTCCCGTGGCGGCGATGAGGCGCCGCTGCAGTGCCTGGGCCAGGCGTGAAGAATCGGTGTTGGCTTCCCTCACCTTCAAGTCCGTCAGGATTGCAGAGAGCGAATCTTGAGGCGCACCTTCCACCACTTCGCTATCCGCATTCTCTCGATCCGCAGTCGCGCGGGCACTCTCTCCGACTGCGGAAAGCGACGAGAAATAGGTCGCGATGCCTTTGGTCGTTTCGCGGCGGTAAGCGGTTGCCGTTGCGTTGGCGTGAATCGAAATGAAGACGTCCGGTTGCTGCGCATTGGCGAGGGCCACGCGATCCGCGAAGGAAGTGTGGCGATCGCGGTCGCGGGTGAACACGACCTTCGCACCCTGCGTGCGCTCAAGCTCGGCGCCAATCCGTACTGCCAACTCCAAAGTCAGGTCTTTCTCGCGCCAGCCGCTGGGACTCAAGGCCCCATCGTACTTCCCGCCGTGTCCAGGATCGATCATCACCAGCGGATGGGATTGGGCCCAACTGGCACCCGCTGCCAGCGCAACCAAGAGCGGCGCCAGGCGCTTCATTTTCCTTCCACCCAGGCGCCTGCGCGAAGAACCAGCGTCCGCCGCCTGGTACGCAGCGCGCCGCGATCGTCGATCCAATCCTGACTCACCGTCGCCGCGCTCCTCTCTGAGCGAATGTAGAGTGCGCTGGTGCGGTGCGCGCCGCAGTTCGGTAGGGTGCATGGAGGCAAGCGAAGCATCCGTTCTAGGATTCCTTGAAGCCGAGGATACGGAGAACCGTCGATTTTCCAAGTTCCCGACGGACTTGCGCGAAGCGCCACCTGTTCCCAGCCCAGCGAAGACACGATGATCGGCAACCCTGAATCGCTCGGGCTGAACGCGCCCAGGAAGTCGAGGGTGACGCTTGCAACCGCGCCGCTCCCTTGGGGCTTCACTGCGATGCGAGAGATTTCCACACGTTCCGACACCAGCGTTCCCCCAGCGAGCGAAACCACCGTATTCGCCTGCTCCAGGCCTTTCATCGCTGTGGCAATTTCTCCGGTTGGAGATTCAAAGCGGAGGAGCCAGGCGCCCGCGCCAACCACTCCGGCAACGACGACCAACGACGCAACGAGGAGCGCCGCGAGCCGTTCCCCCGGAAGCAGGGTGCGCATTGGTCTAGCGTTGCGCCGCTGCCAGCAGCGCCTTAGCTTTCGCCGCGCCAGCATCATTGGGAAACCGAACGATGTATTCGGTGAGCGCCTGGCGGGCTTCGTCGCGCTTGGACATCTTTACGTATGCCTCGTAGAGACCCAGGTAAACGCGTTCCGGGTCGCCGCCTCCTTCGAACTTGAGGCGAATCGTATCGAGGCGTCCAACGACTGCGGGCCAGCGTTTGCGACTCACGTAGAAGTCGGCGATGGCGAATTCGTGTTGGACGAGGCGCCGTTTGACGGCGGTGAGTTCCTTTTGTGCCTCCGGGAGGAACCGCGACGTGGGGTAGTTTTCAATAAATCCGCGCAAGGAGTTATTCGCCGCGTTTATCGGGACTTGGTCCTTCTGACTCGGTGACGGGACTAAGAAAAAATTGGATGGGATTTCCTGCACGTTGGTCAGCGCCGCGCGAAAAGCCGCGTAGTCCACCTTGGGATTCCCCGGATGGAGGCGAACGAAGTTGTTGTAGCGTTCCCGCGCCTCCGCGTACTGGCCGCGATCGTAGTCGATGTCCGCCAAGCGAAGTTCTGCGACTTTGGCTTGGTCCAGGTAGGGATACTTCGTCTTGACGTATTCGAAGTAGCGCTGTGCGCTTGGAAAGTCCTTCGATGCGAGATTCTGTTCTCCAAGCTTCAAGTTGGCTTCCGGCGTTCGCTCGTAGCGAACTTCTCCCGGGGTATTGAGGAAGACCGATCGCAACCAAACGCAGCCTGAGGCCGGAATCACTGCGAGGAGGATGAGGAGAGAGATGCGTCGCAAGAGGGAGCGAGGCATAGTCGCCTCGCTCCATGCTGTCGATTCCCGTGAGCGCGCGCTCATGAAAAGGCGATCCCCGTCCAGCTCGGAAGCGCTCCTCCGGTGTCGCCGCGCAATACGGCCAATGGATAACCGCACGATGCCTCCATCAACAATCCTCCTGGGCGGTGATTTCCGCTGCTCTTGATGCCTCCAAAGGGAAGCCGGCTGCTGGCGCCAGCGCTCGATTTGTTCCAGTGAACAACGCCCACCCGGAGCGCGTCGGCACAATGCTCGAAGCTCGCTTCACTCGCCGTGTACACAGCCGCCGCCAGTCCAAAGGCCGAGTCGTTGGCGAGCGCAATCGCCTCATCGACGCCGTCGACGACACAGATGCAGACTTCCGGGGCAAACAGTTCGGTGTCCGTATACCCGGGCAGCGAAGGCGTTGCTTTCGGGCTCACCGTGATCCCCGGACGTACGAAATACCCGCGGGTCGGCGTCGCTGGCGGGTCGCTAGCGGTCAACGCGATGTAGCCGGCGCTCGCGGCGCGTTCCCGCGCGGAA
>JBGSMZ010000153.1:0-9527 GCA_041739845.1 Myxococcaceae bacterium | reverse complement strand
GTCGAGGCCAACCCACCGCCGAGTTGTGCGGATCCACTGGCTCCAGCTTCGACTTCAGCTCCGGCTTCCGCTTTTGCGGCGGCCTCGGCTCCGGTCGTTCCACCGCGTGCGTAGGCTTCGGCGCGAGCGTAGAGCGAAGCGCTCGCGTGCGCTTCTCCGGTGGCGCTGCCGTACTTGGTGGTCACACTGCCATGGTCACTTGCACCTGCCTTGAGCGCTGCGCTTTCAGAAACACCAGTACCAATGAGGGAAGCGCCGATCTCCGGTACTTCGGAAAGTTGTCCTCCACGCGCAATGGTGTGCGATTCCCGCAAGTCAGCGGAGGCCGCTCTCGACCCAGCGGCGAGGGGAGGCGAATCTTGCGCGAAAACGTCGAGGGCCTCAGCGATCGCCTCAAATATCTTTGCGAGAATCAGGCCAAAATCAAAGGTCTTGCTTCTATTCCCCGAAGATTGTGCTCGTCCTGAAAAGAGTTCTCCCAGCCAGCGAAAAAAATCGAAGGGCTTCTCGGTAGGCTGTGCAGCCGGCGGTGCCGCTTGAGAGCGTGGCACTCCTTCGATTGTCGTAGACGCCGAAGGGGTGGAGGTGCTCGCTCCGCGTGGAGCGGAATCGATTTCGTTCGCTACGCCAGCAAGTCCGTCGATTCGCATTCCCGCCTCCAGAGGCTCAAGCGCTGCAAACGTTAAGCCAGCAAATGCCATGGCTTTGGAGCGCATGCGTCCCCGTCGGAAGACGTGGGTCTAGACTTCTGGACTGTTGGCTTGTGCGATGAGGCGTGCGTCGAGCCAGCCTTGGAGAATGAGCGCCGCGGCGACGCGATCGACAGCACCGCGTCGCTTTGTCCGTGAAAGGTCAGCCTCCAACAACACTCTGTTGGCCGCCGTCGTCGTCAGACGTTCATCCTGAAAATCGACTTGGAGGCCAGAATGCACGGCGAGCCGTTCTCCAAATGCGCGCGCCCGCACTGCCGCTTCGCCTTCACTTCCGTCCATCGATAGCGGAAGTCCAACAACAAAGCGTTCCGCCTCTCGTTCGTTGGCAAGAGCTAGGAGTGCATCGAGGTCCTGCGCGCGCGAACGGCGCTCGAGCGTCATCACCGGTTGCGCTGTGAGTCCCAAGGAATCGGTGGCAGCGACGCCGATGCGCTTTGAACCTAGGTCGAGCCCGATGACCACCACGGAGGCATTGTCGTAGCATTTTTTGGCAAATGCCACCCGTTGGCGCGCTGCGTTTCGTTGAAATGTTCTTTTCAAGGCGGTAGGCAGCCCGCATTTACGAAGGAACTTGGAGGCGACTTGTGAGCTTGCGATTCAATAAGGGGCTACAGGGCTCGATGTTTGCCTTGTCGATTTCCTGCGGACTTTGGTTCGCTGGCTGCGGAAGCGTGACCTCGTTTTTTGGGAGCATTGCACCCGACAGCGGGACGAACGACAGCGGGACGAACGACGCTGGCTTGAGCGACAGCGGGACGAACGACAGCGGGACGAACGACGCTGGCTTAAGCGACAGCGGGACGAACGACAGTGGGACGAACGACGCTGGCTTAAGCGACAGCGGAACTCCCGTCGTCTCTCAGACCATCTCCACTGGTGGCGCTCACACCTGCGCGACTGTAGACGGTGGAGTTCGCTGCTGGGGTCGGAACTCCGATGGGGAGCTCGGCAGCGGGCTCGACGCCGGTAGTACGACTCCGGTGCAGGTCGTAGGCCTCACCGCAGGCGTAACGGCGGTTTCCGCTGGTGGCGCTCATAGCTGCGCCATTGTGGACGGTGAGGCCCGATGCTGGGGAATCAACGCCACTGGACAGCTCGGCAATGAGAGTAACACAGGGAGCATCGTTGCAGTGCCAGTAACCGGTCTCGACGCGGGAGTCACGGCGATCTCCGCTGGTGGCGTTCTCACCTGCGCCATTGTGAGTGGTGGGGCCCGATGCTGGGGGAGTGGAACGGATGGGGCACTCGGAACTGGAATCCCCAAAAACAGTTTGAAGGCGGTAGAAGTTGTCGGTCTCGACGCGGGAGTTACGGCCATCTCCGCCTCCCCCGCCAATATCCAGGGCTACGCCTGTGCAGTCGTAGGCGAAAAGGCGCAATGCTGGGGAAACAACTCCGATGGACAACTAGGTGACAACTCGACCGCGCAGAGAAACTCTCCGGTGGATGTGAGTGGTCTCACAGTGGGCGTTACAGCAATTGCTGCTGGTTTCCGTCACACCTGCGCAATCGTGAGCGCTGGAGTGCAATGTTGGGGCAACAACTCCGAGGGACAGCTGGGGAATAGCTCCCTCGAACCCAGCCTCGTTCCGGTGAGGGTAGACATGCTCGCCACAGGCGTCACCGCTATTTCGGCGGGGAATGACCACACCTGCGCAATCGTGGACGGTGGGGCTCGCTGCTGGGGTCGAAACTCCTACGGGCAACTCGGAAATAGGTCAGAAACTCGCAGCACGACTCCCGTTCAGGTAGAGGGGCTCGCTGCAGGCGTCACCGCTATTTCGGCTGGTGATAACTCCTCCTGCGCGACTGTGGCCGATGGAACTCGCTGCTGGGGTCGGAACTCCGACGGGCAGCTAGGAAACGGAAAAGATGCCGGAAGTAGCATCCCGGTTTCGGTAGACTTCACGTCTCCATAGGGAAATGCAACACCGAGTCATCGCACTTTTCTAAAGCTCCGCGCCATCTCGCTGGGTCCGCGACATCGGACACCGCAGTCTTTAGATGAGGATCAGGACTCGACAGACCCTATCTCCGGGTTCGATGCAGAGGTCGCCCTTTCCCAACAAGTTTCCTCGGCAGGCGGGGTCCGGTGCATGGGTTTGACCGAGGTTCCGTGACGCGCCGCGAGGTGCTCGCGAGCCTCCAGGCAATGGCGCGAGTGTTGCTTTGTTCTGCAGCCCTACCGACAGGAGGGAGCGATGAGTACCGGGGTTACGCAGTTTCTTGATGGCTTGCGGGTGCTGGGGGTCGTTTTGGATTCGATTGAGGGAGCGGTCGAGAAGGCGGCGGCGATTCTCGACGGCGGCGACGGAAAGAAGAGTACTGTTGAAAGCGCGGCTCCGCCCGCGTTGAATGCGAAACTTGCCGACGCTGCGGCGCAAGCGACGCTTCCAGGAGCTGGCGCGTTCGGCAAGGCCGCGGGTGCATCCGGGGGATTGGGCGCAGATGCGGTATCCGAGTCCCCCAATACCGTCGAGGCAGCCCCAAGAGAGGAAGCGAGGGGCGTTGACGAGCCGTCTTCCGTTCCCTCGCCGGACGTCTTGAAACTCCGGCGGACGGGGACCGACTTCCAAAGCGATCAAGTGAAGTACCAGCAGTGGTCTGACGACCTGATGCAGCTTCAGCGAGCGATGTACCAGCATGGGAAAAAGCGCAATAACGCGCATACCGATTCTTGTTCCGTCGAGGAGTTGAAGAGGTGGTGCGATGAAGAGCCTGCGATGAAGCAGGCCTATGAACGGGTGATGGGAAATCTCGCGCTCTTTGACCAAATCATCGCCAAGGCCGGCGATCCGGGGGTCCAAGGGGCGGACACGGATCGCAACGGGAAAATTATCCTTCGCATCCTCGACGCGCGCGCCAAGGAGTTCCTGGAGATTTCGAACACTGCCAGCAGCGGGCTTTCCGCAACCAATTCCAGCCTAGAGGCGCTCGGTGAAAAGCCAATTCCAAAGAGCAGCAGCGGAGCGGGAAATTCTGCGGCTTCGCAAACCGCGGTCGCCGGCGATGAGACACCGCGCCCGGAGCTATCTTCAAAGAGCGGCCTTGAAGGGGCCGCCGAAAACGCGGGTCGGATTTCGGTATGGGCGGAGTCTGAATACAATCGGCTGAGCGCGGCCTACAACAACGAGCCGGATTCCGCGAAGCAGACGGAAATCAAGTCGCGCCTCGATTCGCTGGGGCGGCAAATGCAGAGCATTGCAAACATGCAGCTCCAATTCGAAACGATGATTTCTACGATTCTTAAGCTTCGAGCGGACATGGCGATGAGCGCCATCCGAAACATGCAGTGACGAGCCTCGCGCAGAAGCTCGGGCTCTCACGCACAGGGCGCCGAGACATGGTGACGGCGGGATTTGCGTTGCTGGGTTCCGGGAACATCGATGGCGCCGCCACTATCTTCCAAGGGCTCCTCGTCCTCGAAGAGAGCGACGCAGATTCTGCTGCCGGACTCGGTACCGCGCGAGAAGCTCAAGGGCGCTTCGAAGATGCGCGCCAATGGTACGAAACATCGCTGGCAATCGATTTTGGCAACGCACTTGCACGCAATGGACTCGCGCGCTTGGCAGATCGCAAGCCGGACCAAGGTTAGGGAAGAGAATCGGCGCGAGAAGCGCACCACAAAAACGATCTCGCGGTGCTGTTGCCGCAGGGATCCCGAAGCGGCGGAGCGCCCCGGGCAGGCGCCTCGCCGCTCGGTCTTTTCGTGAAATGCCCGGCGCACGAAAATGCGCCATTCGCCTTGCGAGGCGACCTCTTGCAGCGCAATCACCTCTCAGGCCGGTGCTAGCTGCCTCGCAGAACCTTGCGAGCGCGAGAGGTTCCCGGTACGGCGCAGGTCCATGGCGTTCTTCAAAGCCCTCGATGAGAACAGCTCCATTCCCCAAGCGGAGGAACGCGTGCGCGCGCGCTGGGATTCGGAGGATACGTTTCGCCGTTCGATAGAGGTGCGTCCGCAGGAAGGGGCCTTCATTTTTTACGATGGGCCTCCGTTTGCCACGGGGCTCCCGCACTATGGCCACCTGGTAGCGTCGACTATTAAGGATGTCGTTCCTCGCTATTGGACCATGCGCGGCCACCGGGTGGAGCGCCGCTTCGGTTGGGATACCCACGGCCTTCCGATCGAGATGGATGTCGAGCGAAAATTGGGAATCAGCGGGCCTCGCGCGATCCGCGAATACGGCGTTGCGCGGTTTAACGAGGAGTGTCGCGCCGGCGTCCTTCGCTATGTCGCGGAATGGGAAAAGACGATTTCCCGACTTGGCCGGTGGGTCGACTTTCGCAACGACTACAAGACAATGGACACTTCCTTTATGGAGAGTGTCTGGTGGGTGTTCCGCCAAATCTGGGACAAGGGGCTCGTATACAGCGGGCACAAGGTGACGCCCTATTCGTGGCGACTATCTACCCCGTTGTCCAATTTCGAAGCGGGCCTCGACTATCGGGAAGTGACCGACCCGGCGGTGACCATTCGCCTCGCGCTGCGAGACGCCGCTCATGAATCGCTTCTCATATGGACGACCACGCCATGGACGCTGCCGTCCAATCTCGCCGTCGCGGTGAACGACGCCATTGTCTACGCCAAGGTTGCAGTCGGCGAAGAAGTCCTTTGGATCGCGCAAGAGCGCATTCAGGCAGTCTTAGGTGACTCCGAGCATCAGATTCTAGAACAACGGCGCGGCTCTGAATTGGTAGGCCGTCGTTACACGCCGCTGTTCGACTACTTCGCGGATGCGCCAAATGCCTTCCAAATCGTGTCCTCGGAACACGTCGCAACCGGCGAGGGAACGGGGCTTGTGCATATGGCGCCGGCATTTGGCGAGGATGACTATGAAGCGTGCCGGCGTGCCGGCATCGGCATCGTCAATCCCGTCGATGACGAGGGGAATTTCACATCGGAAGTCCCTGATTTTGCGGGTCGCAATGTCAAGGAAGCCGACAAAGATATCATTCGCGCGCTCAAAGCCAGAGGTGCGGTGTTCCGCCACGATACGCTGGTCCATCAATATCCCTATTGTTGGCGGTCCGGGACTCCGCTCATCTATCGCGCGACCCCCTCTTGGTACGTGAAGGCCGAATCCTTGAGGGAACGCATGGTGGCGGCCAATGATGCCGTCCATTGGGTGCCCGACTTCGTCGGTCGAGCGCGGTTTTCAAACTGGCTCAAAGAGGCTCGCGATTGGTCCATTTCCCGCTCCCGGTTCTGGGGAACCCCGCTTCCCGTGTGGGTAAGTGAAGACGGCACCGATTCGGTGTGCATTGGTTCCGTGGAGGAGTTGAAGGGCTATGTGCAGGAGGAGATTCGCGGACTCCATCCGCACGAAATCGACCACCTGAAGTTCGTAAAAGACGGGAAGCGCTACCAGCGGATTCCGGAAGTGTTCGATTGTTGGTTTGAATCAGGTTCGATGCCGTACGCGCAGGCGCACTACCCCTTCGACGATCCCTCCCACTTTGAGCGATCGTTTCCGGCGCAATTCATCGCAGAAGGCCTGGACCAAACGCGCGGCTGGTTCTACACGCTCATGGTTCTATCGACGGCGCTGTTCGACAAAGCGCCCTTTCGAAACGTTGTCGTGAACGGCCTGGTCCTCGCCGAGGACGGGTCGAAGATGTCGAAGTCGAAGAAGAACTATCCGGATCCGGCGCTCGTCTTCGATACCTACGGTGCTGACGCGCTTCGCGCCTACCTCATCAGCTCTCCGGTTGTACGGGGCGAACCGTTGCGGTTTTCAGAAGCCGGCGTTCGCGATGTCGTGCGCTCGGTCTTGTTGCCTTTGCAGCACGCTCTGGGCTTCTTTGTAACCTATGCGAATCTCGAACGGGATGGTCGCGGGTGGTCGCCTCTCGATGGACTTTCCCAAGCGCCTCCATTGGCGCAACGCTCCGTTCTGGATCGCTGGATCCTTTCAATCCTTCAAAGTCTCATTCGCGAGGTGAATACCCAGATGGAAGGGTACTACCTCTTTAAGGTCGTCCCCCCGATGCTTGCCTTTATCGACGACCTCACCAATTGGTACATCCGTCGCTCGCGAAGGCGCTTCTGGAAAAGCGAGTCGGACTCGGACAAAGCGGCGGCGTACGCAACGCTCTATGAGGTCTTGCTGACGTTTGCGAAAGTGTTGGCACCGGTGATGCCTTTCATGGCGGAGCGAATGTACGAAACACTCGCTCCTGGCGACGGGAAGGATTCGGTCCATCTGCAGGATTATCCACAAGTGGACGAGCGCTGCATCGACGCGGAATTGGAGGCGGATTTCGCAACCGTACGGCAAGCCGTTACCCTCGGCCGCTCCCTTCGCGAAAAGCACAAGCTGAAGACGCGCCAGCCGCTGCGGGCAGTTACTGTCGTGAGCCACAACGAAGTGACTCGCGGGAGATTGCGTCGCCACTCCGAGCTTCTCGCGGAGGAACTCAATGTGAAAGCGGTGCACATCGTAGGTGATGACACCACGCTCGCGGAGTTGAAGTTCAAACCCAACTTTCGAACGCTAGGGCCACGGCTCGGTTCCAGGCTCGGCGCGGTCGGAGTCGCTATCGGCAATTTCGGTCGCGCAGAATGGATTGCGCTCGACGGCGGCGGATCCGTCGTCGTCGCCGGTGAGGCGATTGGGAAGGAAGACGTCTTGCTCACCCGCATCGCCAAAGGTGCAGTGGTGCTCGCAAGTGAAGGCGCGCTCACCGTTGCGCTCGATTCGGAATTGAGTCCGAGCTTGAAGCGCGAAGGACTCGTGCGCGAGGCAACGCGGGCCATTCAACAGGCCCGCGCTGGGACTCCCGGGCTGCAGGTATCGGACCGGATTGACTTGGTCGTTGCAACGGCCGACCCGGAACTGCGGGCGGCACTCGAAGAACGGGAGGCCTGGATTCGCGAGGAGACCCTCGCTGCCGGCCGCTTCAGCGTCTTGAACGCACCGCCGTCAGCAGATCCAACTTTTGCCGCGCACGCTTGCGACCTGGATGGCGCGGCAACGCAGCTCTTCATTCGGCGAATCCGCAAGGCGTCCTAGATCTCGGGCACGGAAGCCTTGGCGTCCGTGCACTCAAGTCGCGAGGCGCTGCAGGAAAATCGGCAGGCCCACTTTGTTGCCGTAGAGAGGGCGATAGCGATCCGTGTTGTACATGGTTGCAACGTCCACTTTTCGCGGACCCAGGGAGGGGTCAGGAATCGGAACCAGTGCGTAGCCACCGTCGACGATGGCGCACATGAGGCCCGAGCCCCCAGAGGAAATCGCCTCGAGGGCCATCGTTCCAAACGTCGTCGCTACGAGTTTATCAATGAAATCCGGGTCCCCCGAACGCAAGTCGTAGGTGAGATCCGAAACGATGGTGTCTTCGGAGGTTCGCACGAGGATTTCTTCGCTCAATACTTGAGCGACGCTCACCTTTTTTCGACGCCCGTAAGGGTCAGGACGTCCGTATTCCTGAGGCTCATATCCGCGCCATGCGGCTCCCTCGGAGAGGATGATGAGAGAATAGTTGCTCGGGTTGGTTCGCTTCTCACCCACCAAGAGCTCGATGAGCTTGTCGAGCTCCACTTTGTATTCGGGAATCACACACCGGTTCGAGGTGACGTGCGCCGCGTAGAAGGCGGAAAATCCAGAATCGCGTCCAAAGATTCGAAATATGCCGATGCGCTCGTGGGAACCGATGGTCGTTCGCTGCCGGTCGATGGCGGCAGTGGCGCGGCTAATTGCCGTCGAAAAACCAATGCAATATTCCGTCCCCTGCACGTCGTTGTCCATCGTCTTGGGAATCCCAATGACCTTGACACCCAGGCGACCGAGCTCTGCCGCTGATTTGAGTGTGCCGTCTCCTCCAATCGCAATCAGCGAGTCGATTCCAATCTTCTGAATGTTCTCGAGGGCGTGCTTGGTGAGGTCATAGGTAAGCCCTCCTTTGTCGACGCGCCCGGGTTCAACCTTGCCTTGGAGGTGCGCGGGTAGCGTGCGCACGCGCGCCGGGCCCACCCGTGTGGAATGGAGAATCGTTCCACCGGTGCGGTCGATGGCTCGGGTGTTTACCCGATTGAGGTACATGAGGTATCGGGAGCGACTTGCGGGGTCGTCAAAATCGAGGTGCGTGAGGCCTTCAAAGCCGCGCCGGATCCCGACTACCTCGAATCCGATTTCGGTCCCTCGGTAGACTACGCTTTTGATGACCGAGTTCAGGCCTGGAACGTCGCCACCACCGGTGAGAATCCCTATCCGCCTTTGCGTCATGTACGCCTCAAGAGTTGCGAACCGCCTTGGACCTTGGTGATCCTGCTTCGCTCAGGATGCCCCTTATGCCAACAGAGGGCTAAACGCTGCCGCCATGACCTGCCTGCACAGGGATGGCGATTGAACGCCGTCCGAAGCGTGCTATGGGCCTGCACCCGCCGCAATACCAAAGGAGTAGGAATGGCTCGAAGTAGATCCAAACACCAGCGCGTTCGGAACCGAATCCGCCTCCGTTGGAAGCATCGCCTTGAGCGGAAGAAGGTCGCCGCCAAATCAGCGAGCGGAAAGAAGAAGAAGTAGCCAGCTTTCTGTATGCTTCGCAGATGGAAGCCGCAGTGGTCATCGGCGTCGGAGGGCTCGGCTGCGCAGCAGCCAAAGCGCTTGCGCAGGCCGGCCTGCGACGACTCACTCTTGTCGACAACGACCAAGTCGAGCTTTCCAACCTCCCGCGCCAATTGCTCTACGCGGAAAGCGACTTGGGTCGCCGAAAGGTCGATGCGGCGGCAGAACGGCTTGAGGTCTTATTTCCTGGCCTACGGGTTGCGCGGGTAGACGCCACCGTGGGACCAGAGATCGGAAGAGCACACGT
>JBGSMZ010000081.1:0-6911 GCA_041739845.1 Myxococcaceae bacterium | reverse complement strand
GTTCAACGGATGGATGCCGGCGCGATGGATGAATCCACGCCGGTAGACGGAAAAGCCCTCATGAAGCGCCTCGATCGCCGAAAGTATGGCCTTTGGCCGCGACGTCTTGACGACTGCTCCACTCGCTCCAGCAGCCATTGCAATACCTTCACTTCCGGCTGCAATGAGTGCAAGTATCGGCTTCTCGTAGGTCGTCTCGCTGACTTGCTTGACCACGTCTGCGGGGTTTCTCGTCATATCGACCATCAGCACATCGGCCTGACTTACGCGCGCCGCGATCTCCAGACTCGTATCGATAGGATAGACGATGAGGCGATCAGGATAGATCGCGAGGGCTTGCGCAAAGGCTTCCTCTCCTTGAAAAACCACTCGCAGCGGGGTCGAAGGCGACAGTGCGGGCTCTGTGCTCGCATGGCCGAGCGATGCATTCAGCATGATTCACCCCCCTCAATGGATGCGCGCCTCAAGAAATGCGAATGGTCTCCCCTTCGCGAAGCGCGTGCACTGCCATTGCACGCACCTGCCTACGAATACGGGCTTCAAAAGCTGGTTTGAGATGGTACAAGTAGATGCGTGGGAGGCTGTCCCCGAGTTTGGCCAGCTCAGAAACCAAGAGCTTGGGAGTCAGGTGTCCTGTGGTTACGGCGAGTGCCCCCATCTCGTTGGGGAAGCTACACTCCACGAGGATAGCCTTGAGGTTTGGCGTCGCGCGGCACACCTTCCAAAACTTTTCTGTGGGCCCCGTATCACCCGAAATCGCAAAGCTCCCAGTTCCATCCGACACGATGTAGCCGCTTGTTGGGACGGGATGGGACACGAGAACCGAGCGAAAATCGAAGCGACCAACCTTCTTCCGACCTCCGATCGCAAATGGCTTGAGCCTCAAGACCGGTAGCCGTCGTGTTGGAATAACGGTGAAGTCCGGCCACAGTACGTCGTTGAAGACGTGCCGGCGGAGTGCTCCAATGCAATGCGGGTTTGCATGGAGGTAGACGAACCGAGAGGCTCGGGTTGCGATGAGATCAGACAGCAACGGGAGGTCCTTGATGTGGTCAAAATGCGAATGCGTCAGCACGACGTGCTCGATTTTGTAGACCTCTTTAAGGTTCAAAGTCGAGGTGATCGCCCCAGCGTCGATCGCTAGTCTCCCATCGAGCAGGAACGCGGTGCTCCGGTGCCCAGCTAACTCTCCTCCGTTCGCGCCTAGAACCCTCAATTCCACGTCAGGTGCCTCCAAGTTGGGAGCTTAGCTCAAGGAGGGACTGGAGTTCTCGAATAGCTGTTGCATCCACAACGCGGAGCCGATCTTCCGTCAGCGCGATCAGTCCCATTCCTGCCAGTCGGTTAATAATCGAATGGCAAACCCATTCAGATGTCTTTTCCTCAACTGCAATTTTCGAAATAGAAAATGGAATCTCGCGCGGCGGATTTCCATCGACGGTTGCGTCCCTCCAGCGGCTGGTGATTTGCTCGATTATCTGAGCAAGAGGGCGGTTCACCGGAGCAAATGTTTCTTTCTCAGTGAGCGTATAGAGGCGTTGCACGAGCGTTCGGATCATTCGCACGGCGATTTCCGAATTCTCACGGATCATTGTTTCGACCGTCTTCGAATCCACTCCCAGCAATTCCACATCTTCGGCGGCGGTCGCCGTGGCGATTCGCGGCAGGTTCGCAATCATCCCCATTTCTCCAAAAAACTCGCCGGGACCTAGGACGGCCACCGTTCGCTCCCCTCCGGGCGATCCGCGCGAAAGCCGCACCCGACCAGCACGAATGACGTACATCTTTTCCCCGATTTCGCCCTCTCGGAACAAGACAGTGCCTTTGGGGTGCCTCGATCCGAACCGCTCGAATGGGGGATCTGGCTTCTTCATGCTGATGGACCACTCTGACTTGGGGGAGCTGCGTCGTCAATCGCGCATTCGACGCCACGAGGAAATTGGTCCTTGAACACTGAACTTGCAAACTGCAAACAGCCACCTGTGACTACTTACAAAGAAGCTGGGGTCGATATCGCCGCAGGCGACACCCTGGTCGAGAGGATTAAACCGCTCGCGATGCGGACGCGACGCTCCGAGGTTTTGGCGGGGGTAGGCGGCTTTGCCGGCTTGTTTTCACTTTCCTGCAAACGCTACCGCTCTCCCGTGCTCGTGAGCGGGGCCGACGGGGTCGGGACAAAGCTCAAACTTGCCTTTGAACTCGATCGCCACGACACGATTGGGATCGATCTCGTAGCAATGAACGTCAACGACATCTTGACCTGTGGAGCAGAACCTCTTTTCTTTCTCGATTACTTTGCGACATCGAAACTCGACGTTGCGCGCGCCACGCAGGTTGTCGCTGGCATCGCCAGCGGGTGCGAAACGAGCGGATGCACGCTGCTTGGAGGCGAGACCGCGGAAGTCCCGGGCTTCTATGCTCCAGGCGAATACGAGCTCGCCGGGTTTGCGGTGGGTGTCGTGGAGCGTGCGCGCTTGATAGATGGGAAATCCGTTCGACCGGGCGACGCCGTCATTGGAATCGCTTCGTCGGGCTTTCACTCCAACGGCTACTCGTTGGTACGCCGCGCGCTCACCAAGAGCCGCACACCGCTTCACAAAATCGTCGACGGGGTCGCTCTAGACAGCGCACTTCTTGAACCAACGCGCATTTATGTGGCAGACATCTTGGCGCTTCAAAAGAAAGTCGAAGTCAAGGCAATGGCCCATATCACGGGTGGCGGCATCGCTGGGAACCTCCCCCGCGTCCTCCCGAAAGGTACTGCAGCGGAAATCTCCCTGGGAAGTTGGCAAGTGCCGCGAATTTTTGAAGTTATCCAACGCCTGGGAAAGATTCCGAGCGACGAAATGTTGAGCACTTTCAACATGGGCTTGGGATTCGTCGTCGTCGTCTCCCATGCGATGGCGACCAAGGCGCTGAAATTCTTACAGAGGCGCGGACTCGATGCCTGGGAAGCGGGAGCCATTGTGCGAGCGCCCAAGAGCGTGGAACCACAGGTAGTGCTGCGACCATGATGCGTGTCGGGGTGCTGGCCTCGGGAGATGGCTCGAACTTTCAAGCACTCGTGGAAACGCTTGCGACGGAGGACGCCGCTCGCGTCGTTCACCTCATCTGCAATGTGCCAGGGGCCGGCGTACTCAAGCGCGCCCGTCGCCTTGGCATCTTTGCCACGGAATCGGACAGTCGCCAGGCCGAATCACGCGAGGCATTTGACACCGCGCTATGCGCCGCCCTCCTTGAGCAGGGCGTGGAGCTCGTATGCCTGGCTGGTTATATGCGTATCGTCAGCGCCCCCCTTTTGCGCGCATTTCCCGGTCACGTACTCAATGTGCATCCCTCCCTGCTTCCCGCATTTCCAGGACTGCACGCGGCGAGACAAGCGTTGGCCCACGGAGTGAGAATTACCGGCGTCACCGTCCATTTTGTCGATGCGGGGCTTGATTCGGGACCGATCATCGCCCAGTCGTCTGTCCCTATCGAATTGGGCGACGATGAACGATCACTCCTCAAGCGCCTCCACGCGGCGGAGCACCATCTCTATCCACGGGCGGTGCTGGCCGTCGCTCGGGGTACTGTCGCGCTGCGCGGGCGTGGCGTCCTCATGACCGAATCGATTGCTTGACGATGCAGCGAACCACCCATGCATTTGGAACCCACCTCGGGCGCCTGCCTAGTCGCCACGTCTACGACGTCATCGTCGTGGGCCGAACCGTCTCTGGAGGAATCACCTCTGCCTTGCTTGCGCAACGCAGCTTGCGCGTTCTGCTCGTGCCGACGCGATCCGACGCATCGACGTCCGCCCAAGCCACAGTCCCCCGTCTCCTCCCTCCACTCTCACGCGCCCCAGCCTTCGCAGAAGTAGCCAAAGCACTCGGAGCCGATGAGGCGCTGCAGCGGCATCCGGTCTCCCTTCACGTTCTTTCGCGCGGAACGTTCTTGATGGTGCCCGGGCCCGGCGAACAACGGGACCGCGAGTTCGCCAGGGTTCTTGGTGCCAAGAGCGGCCAAGCGGCGCTCCGGTCGCTTTCCGAACTCGAAAGCGAATCGCAAGCTTTGACCCAGTGGCTCCAGGAGGTCCCTGGATTTCCAATCGTGGGGATGCTCGAACGATGGCGATATCAACGAACCGCGTCGCGCCACTTTCCAGGAGTTCATTGGACGCCCCATGAATCGCTCGTAGCGCTTCAAGGTCTGGTACCCATTCTTGGAAACGCCGCGCCCACAGACGCCGTCGGCGTCACTTGGCTGCTCGGACAAGCGACTCCCGGAGCCTTTGCCTTCCCCCACGGACAGCAGGGGTTGGCAGCGCATTTCGTTCGATGCGCCGCGCAAGCTGGCGCCGAAGTTCTCGATTCCAATTACGAAATCGGCGCCGTGGAAATGTCACGCGGTCGATTCACGGGGATTCGTCTCGCTGGGAACCCTACTCTGTATCGGGGAGCAGCGGCGATCTGGGCTGACGATGTCGAAGCGCTTTCAAAACTTGGAAGCGAGTTCGAGGCAGCGAAGCCTCCACCGAGAAGCGAGCATGCACTGCTCTCCATTGTCGGCACCCTCGACAAGGCTGCCATCCCGCGCGGCCTCGGCCCCCTTTCTGTCGTGGCGCGTGAACACGGCGCACCCATGGTGCTTCAATTCGAAACCGCTGGTACGCATTCCGAAGGCATCCGTTCGGCGACTCGCCCTTTTGTTCTCTCCTCTGTGGAGCTGCGCTCTGCGGGTGAGCCGGGAGCTGTCGAGAGCATGCTGACGAGCCTCGATGACGTGCTCCCCTTCTTTCGAAGAGGCATCTCAGAGGGCGCGACCGCGCACTTCGATTTGGAAGGGGCAGACCACCCGCTATACGCGCCGCTCCAGGATGCGCCGGATGGACTCGTGGGGATACCGCCGATTTCAAAACACAAAGGATTCCTATTCGCAAATCGACAAGTGCTGCCGGGCCTAGGAATCGATGGGCTCGCGCGGTCCGCGCAAAGAGCGGTCGCCGCCGTTCTCCGGTCGCTTGGAAGGCGCGACGCCATGAGGCCGGTACATTGACAATGCGACGCCACCCCTCCCTCGCAAAGCCAGAAGCCACTTCGGATCGCGCGCAAGGGGTCATCGCCGGTGCTCTTCGGAGACATTGTTTCAATAAAAAGCGCCGAGGACGTTGCCGAGGCGCTCTGCATTGCTACGTTAGTGTTCGATTGGCAACTTCGCAGCATCCTCCCTTGACCCTGCGAACTGGAGTTTTTCATGTCTGACGAGAAAAAGAAGGCTTCCGGCGCGCAGGTCCTACCGCTCGCGGCGACACCGCCGAGTTCCGTCAGTCGCGAGGACATCCCGCAAGTTCTCCCCATTCTACCTCTACGGAATTCCGTATTCTTTCCAGGTGGCGTCCTCCCACTCGCTGTTGGACGCGCGAAGACCATTGCGCTCATCAAGGACGCTGTCCGCGATGACCAAGTCATCGGGGTAGCAACCCAGCGAAAAGCCGAAGAAGAGGACCCAGGCGCTGCGGACCTCTACCAGGTGGGGACTGTCGCTAGAATCGTCAAGCTGTTGAAGATGGGAGAGGACAACTACTCCCTCGTGGTCCAAGGCCTCACGCGCTTCAAGATGCTCGAGCTCGTGCAAGAGGCGCCCTACCTCAAGGCAAGGATTGAGCCGGTTGAAGAAAAGCCCTTGGGAGACAACGTCGAAGTGGAAGCGCTCACCATCAACCTTCGGAAACTTGCTCGCGAAGTCATTGAAATGACTCCCGACTTGCCGGCCGCGGCGACGGAACTCGTCGACTCGATCAGCAATCCCGGCCACCTCGCCGACTTGGTCGCCGCAAACGTCGACGTTCCCATCGAAGAAAAGCAAGCGGTGCTGGAGACTTTGGACCTTCGCGCGAGGATGAAGCTCGTGCTCGAATTGCTCAACCGAAAGCGCGAGATTCTCAGGCTCTCCAACAAGATCGACTCCGCCGTGAAGGGCGAGATGTCGAAAACCCAGCGCGAATACTATCTCCGTCAGCAACTCAAGGCGATCAAAGAAGAATTGGGGGAAATGGGAGAGGACGAAGAGGAACTCGACGAACTCGCGGAGCGCATCAAAAAAGCGGCCCTCCCGCCCGAAGCGGAAAAAGTTGCCAACAAAGAGCTCAGCAGACTCAAGACGATTCCTTCAGCGTCGAGCGAATATACCGTCGCGCGCACATACCTTGATTGGATTGCGGACCTCCCCTGGACCACTCTCACAGAGGACAATCTCGACATTGAAAACGCGCGGAATCAACTCGATGCAGACCACTACGGGATTCAGCCCGTCAAGAAGCGCGTCCTTGAATACTTGGCGGTGAGGAAGCTGAAAAACGACATGCGAGGGCCGATCCTTTGCCTTTCCGGACCTCCCGGTGTCGGCAAAACTTCCTTAGGACAATCCATCGCCAAAGCCTTGGGACGTAAATTTGTGCGCTTGGCACTGGGTGGCGTCCGCGATGAGGCCGAAATCCGCGGCCACCGGCGAACTTACGTAGGAGCGCTCCCAGGCCGCTTCATTCAGCAAATGAAGAAGGCTGGGAGCCGGAATCCGGTGCTTCTCCTCGATGAGATCGACAAACTTGGGGCAGACTTTCGCGGCGATCCGTCGGCTGCCCTTCTCGAGGTGCTCGACGCAGAGCAGAACAACGCCTTCTCCGACCACTACCTCGACATTCCCTTCGACCTTTCCAAGGTGTTGTTCATCGCAACCGCAAATCGCTTGGACACGGTGCCACCGGCGTTGCGTGATCGCATGGAGATCATTGAAATGTCGAGCTACACCTTCCTCGAAAAGGAAGTGATTGCCACGGCGCACTTGATTCCAAAGCAGCTGAGGGAGCACGGCATCACCGACGAGCACTTTGCGCTCACTTCAGATGGGCTCGACAAGGTGATTTCCGCCTA
>JBGSMZ010000053.1:0-3171 GCA_041739845.1 Myxococcaceae bacterium | reverse complement strand
CGTCGACGAGCGACGTGTCAACATTCCTTCCTTTAGCGTCCGCCCCGGATCGGTGATTGCAGCGACGGAGAAGGCGAAGAAGATTTTGCGCATTCAGGAAGCTATCGAAACTGTCGATCGTCGCGGGATCCCGCAGTGGATCGATGTCGATAAGAAGGAGCTCAAGGGTACAGTCAGAGCACCTCCGAATCGGGAAGACTTGACGATGCCGATTCAAGAGCAGCTCATCGTGGAATTGTACTCGAAATAGGCAAAAGACTTTCAAGCGTCGTCCTCTCATGGACTTTCCCATGGGTATGCTGGTGGCGGCGCGTTCGAAGAGGAGCAGACGATGCCGGACCAAGCACTGAACGCCAAAAACTGGCGTGGATTGATCAAGCCCCGAAAAGTCGAAGTCGAATCCGAAGCCGGTGGTCGCTACGGTCGTTTCGTCGTCGAACCTCTGGAACGCGGGTTTGGGACCACGCTCGGCAATTCACTGAGACGGGTCCTTATTTCCTCTCTCCAAGGTGCTGCGATTACGAGCATGAAGCTCGAGGGCAATGGGGGCCTTGTTGAACACGAGTTCACCACGGTTCCAGAAGTCTCCGAAGACGTTTCAGACATCGTCCTCAACCTCAAAGAAGTGCGGATCCGAATGCACACCCAGGACGTCAAGAATATCAAGATCGACGTCATCGGGCCGAAGCGCGTCACCGCCCGCGACATCGTCACCGATGCGCAAGTCGAAGTCCTAAACCCCGAGCACCATATCTGCACGGTCGGTGAAGGCGGGAAGCTTCGCATGGACCTGGCTTGCCGCCTCGGGCGTGGCTATGTCGTGGCGCAAGCCAATAAAATCGCTGGAGCGCCCATCCGCACCATCGCGATTGATTCGCTGTACTCGCCGATACGCAAGGTGAACTACCAGGTGACCAACGCCCGCGTGGGACAGCAAACGGACTACGACAAGCTCACGCTCGAAGTTTGGACGGACGGCTCGTTGATGCCACAGGACGCGGTGGCGATCGCTGCGAAAATTATCAAAGAACAACTCACTACGTTCATCAACTTTGAAGAAGGCCTCGAACCCTCCGCCGTGGATTCTCCCCGGGAGGAAGCAAAACTGAATGAAAACCTGTTTCGCTCGGTGGACGAGTTGGAATTGTCGGTTCGCTCAGCCAACTGCCTTCAACAGGCGAACATCCGTACCATCGGAGACCTGGTCCAAAAGTCTGAGGCGGAAATGCTCAAGACCAAAAACTTTGGCCGAAAGTCGCTCAAGGAAATCAAAGAAATTCTTGCAGAGATGGGGCTGTCGCTTGGAATGAAGCTGGACGCATGGCCGCCCAAGATGCCAATCGCCGCCCCGCAGGTCGCTCCGCGAGCTTGAAAGGAAGTCCCACGTGCGACATCGAGTTGGACATCGCAAACTTCAGAGAACCACCGCGCATCGGCTTGCGATGCTCAAGAACATGGTGACCTCGCTGTTACGGCATGAGGCCATTAAGACGACCGTCCCTAAAGCAAAGGAAGCGAAACGCATCGCCGAACGCGTCATCACTTTCGGAAAGCGCGGGGGCCTGCACAATGTCCGACAGGCGCAGCGAATCGTGCGCGACCGCACCGTCCTTCAAAAGGTGTTTAGCGAGCTGAAGGATCGCTATGCATCGAGGCAGGGCGGCTACACCCGAATGGTTCGGAGCGGGTTTCGCAAGGGTGACGGCGCTGAGCTCGCAATCTTGGAGCTTGTCGAACGGCCAACCACCTCGGAGCCTAAAGAGGCCTCCAAGGACGAATAGCGCTCAAACCTGAGAGCTGCCGTCGCCAGTCGAAGTCGCTTCACCTAGCCCTCCAAGCTGAATGCTGCGGTCTACAACGACGCGATGGGCCATGGCGCGAAGCGTTTCCCGGTTCCAGTTGGCTGCCTCGGGATGGATGGGAGTGCCAAGAGAAACGCGGATCGGGCCAGGAGTGATGACCCACGAGTTCTTGGGCATGAGGCGTCCCGAACCTTCGATAGTGATTGGGACAACGGGAACTCCAGCTGCGATCGCCAGTGCGAAGGGCCCCTTCTTGAAGGGATGCACTCTGCAGTCGTCGGAGCGCGTACCCTCCGCAAATGCAAGGATGCTCGAACCAGCGCGAATGCGATCAGCTGCAACGGAGAGCGAAGCGATCGCGCGGCGGCTGTCCCTCCTGTCGACGTAGATGAATCCAGCGAGCGTCATCCACCAACCGATGAAAGGAACATACCGCAGTTGGTGCTTGGCGATGAAGCGCGCAGACACTGGAATAGCGGCAAACAACGCCGGGATATCAATCGACGACTGGTGGTTGGAAACGAAGATGTACGGCTGATTGGGCTTGATGTGCTCAAGCCCATCGATCTCGAGGCGAGCGCCTCCTGCCCAAAGGAGCACAGGTGACCAAAAATGCTTGCCGATAATGTGGGAGCGGCTGGGGCCAAAGAGAAGCCAAAGAGCTGCGACGGGGAAGCTCACGGCACTCCAAAAAACAGCAATGAATATGCAGAAGAGATTTCGAAGCATTCGGAGAGTGTTGTTCGGACAGGGTCGAGCGCACGTTCTCAGTAGGTCGTGCCAGCGTTGGATGCGTTTGCTGTGTGTGGGCCACGCCCGCGTCGAACTTACATCAGCAGTCGGCGAGAGGGCAAAAATGCGCTACTGCTTTGCGAATGGCGGAAGGCGAATCTCGAGCTTCACGGTGGCCGCGAAGTGACCTGGAAATGGAGCCCGATCGAGAACGGCAATCCTGGAGCGCTTCCGGCAAGGCCTTCATCGCTGGAGAGTATTCGGTATTGTGGGGTGGGCGCGCCTGGATTCTAGCGGGAGGGCCGCGTACAACGATCTCGATTGCACGCGCTGATGACCGTCGCATTGATGTTTTCGCGTCAACCGGGCACCTGGTTGGAATGACGACCCCCGCCGGCGTGCGCTGGTCCGCTCCGGTTCCCAATGGCATCCGCTTTGCGGCGGACGCGCTCGACTTGGCGCTCCGGGCGGCGGGGCATGAGGCGCTCGGGGCGCAGCTAACCATTGGACCCTCCGAAGCTGTTGGCGGGGTGAAGCCGGGCCTTGGTAGCAGCGCGCGAACCTCATTGTTGGTGGCGCAAGCGATGCGTTGGGCCTTGGGAGCCCGATTTGATGCGCTGAAGCTTGCGATGGTCGC
>JBGSMZ010000033.1:0-4272 GCA_041739845.1 Myxococcaceae bacterium | reverse complement strand
CGTTTCCTGAAGACGGAGCGAAGTGCAAAGCAAGGTGCTCATCGTTGGCGGCCGGGCTACGAAGATTGCCGCGAGACTTCAGACCGCGGGGTACAGTTGCGCCACTGCACTGACGCTTGTGAACTTGCGCAGCGAAAGCCTCCCGTCTGCGGTGGTGATTGCAGCCACAGGTACCAAGGCTGCTTCCAGTGCCATCAAGGCAGTGAAGCGAATTCGCAAGTGGCAAGGCTTGCCGCTCCTCCTCGATGGCACCGACGGTGAGGTCGGTGCTGAAGGAAAAGAAGTCGATTCGGTGGCTCACAATCCCCAGGAAATGGAAAAGCTTCTCGAGGCTTCACTCAAAGGGCCTCGGCAAACTTCGACCGAAGCGTTCTTGCGAGGGCGCCTGGACCTGCTCCTTGGATTGAGCCAGGCGATTACGCATGGTGCTTCGCAGGTCGAACTGGCCGAACTCGTCGCCAGTCGCCTCGCGGACCTCCTTCAGTGCGACGATGTTTCAGTGCTCCAGGTTGCGGAGAACCAAGCGGATGAGGCTTGGCTCATCAACGCCCGCGGTCAGCAATTCCCAATCGACCTTACGGTGAATCCGAACCTTCGCCGTTCGCTCGAAGTGCGAGCGTACGTCGCCGAAGATGGTTCCGCCTTATTTCCGTTGGATCCGGAAGGAGATGGACTGCGATCCATTCAGATCAAACGAAGGGCGGCCCTCGATCAGGAAGAAGTGGAATTCGTCGGCGCACTCGGCCTCCAACTCGCCGCCGCTGCCGAGCGGGATCGCACCCGCGCTGCAGTCGATCGCGCGCGCGCCTCGCTCGAAGATGCGTACCTGGACAAATACCGGGACCTGGTCGAAGGCAACGCGCGCCTGAAAGCGATCGACCAACGGACCAATGCATTGGTGACGGTGTTGAGCCATGACCTTCGCTCCCCCCTCAACGTCCTGTTGGGGCATGCGCACCTCCTCGTCACCGACGAGGGACTTCCTGAGCAAGCGCGGAAGTCCGCCGACGTCATTCAACGCACTTCGCGCAAGATTCTCGGATTTGTCGAGACGCAGCTCGAAGCCAATCGAGGACACGAGCAGATTGTCCTCTTCATGCGGACCCTCGACATCGCCGAGTTGTGTCACGAAACGGTTCGCGAGTTCCAGATCCTCGCTGGGGAGCGCGGGCTTGCCTTGGTGGCTGATGCGCCGAGCCCGCTCTTCGTAAACGGCGACGAGCTGAAGCTGAGGCAAGTCGTTCAAAACCTGGTGACCAATGCGATGCATCACGCGAATGGAGCCACGCAAGTCGTCGTCAGCGCCTATTTGAAATCGCGACCAGAGGGGCAGGTCGTGCAGGTCGACGTCTGCGACAATGGGAGCGTGGAGGACGCGACAAGTCTCTTGCTGGCATTTGAAAGCGGTTCAGGACTGGGCCTGCCCATTTGCCGCGAATATGTCGAACGCCATGGCGGCGAGATTTGGATCGAGGCGCGCAAAGGACGGGGAGCTGAATTTTCCTTCACGCTTCCGGTCGGCGGCGGGATGGACACGGTGTCGCGCGAAACCAGAACTTGGCCGCGGCAAACGGCAACAGTGCTCTTGTGCTCCAATGACCCGGTGAGCATTCGCGCTGCGACACTCGGTTTGGCGAGCCAATACCGCGTCGAAACCGTGCGCGATGGATTGGCGGCGTTCCAGCGCGCTAAAGACCTTGCTCCGGACATTATCGTCATGGATATTTTCATGCCCAAGCGGGATGGCTTGGCGACACTGCGTGAACTCAAAGCGGACGCATCCACTTCCCTGATCCCCGTTTTGTTGGTGTCATCAGATTCGGAGATTGGAGTCAGAGTCCGCTCGCTGAATCTGGGAGTTGAAGGGCATGTCACCAAACCGTTCGAACCGGAGACGCTCCTCCAGCTAGTAGGTCGCGCGCTCCAAAGTTCAGAGTTCGCATCTGGGCGCCGCATGGCTGGAGTCGATTTGGAGACCGGCTTCCTCGATTATCCGGGGCTCGTGCGCCGCCTTCAACAGGAACTCTCTCGGAGCATGCGCTACAATCGGCCATTGACGCTGGCAGCGCTTCGACCCACCGCTGCGCTTCAAGGGGTCCCGCTCCAGAGCTGCGCAGAGGCTCTGCGCAAAGCGTTGAGGACGGTTGATATTGTGGGCCACCTTGGCGAAGGGGTCTTTGTCATTGCACTGCCGGAGACGGACCTGACGAACGCGACGACTTTTGCCCGTCGACTTGGTGAACGGGCACTTGGAGAAGGGTTTGGTTTTACCTCCAAGGTGGCGGATGTTGGCGAACTCGGACAGATCGCGGAGCGAGCGCTCGAAAAGGTGATGACCTAGCGCCCTCTTATCCGCGATAAGCGGCACTTGCCTTCGGGAGCCTTATGGCATTGAGCGACGACGGACAGATAACTTCCCGTGATGGAACGAAACTCTCCTGGCGTGGCACCTCCGCCGATGGCGCGGTGGCGCACGTCGCGATCGTTCACGGATATTGCGAACATTCTGGGCGCTACCAACGCACGATGGAAGCGCTGACGCAGCTTCGTATCTCTTCAACGGTGCTGGACCTTCGTGGCCATGGGACCTCAGAGGGCGCGCGCACTGACGTCACTCGCTATGACGACTACGTCGCAGATGTCGATGCGCTGTGGGCACACGCACTCGAGCGCTCCCAAGGGCGTCCGACCTTCGCGCTCGCGCACTCGATGGGAGGACTCGTGGCGACGCGTTGGGCAGCTCGCCAGCCGCGGCGCCTCCAAGGGCTCATTCTCTCTTCTCCGTTCTTTGGGCTTGCGTCCGACCCTCCGGCGCTCATGCTCGCGGCGGCGCGCGTCCTTCGGGTCGTCGCCCCAGGGATGCGACTTTCCACCGAGCTTAAGATTGAGAATCTCTCCCACGACGAAGCCTGGTGTGCAGCATCGGCGGAAGATCCTCTCTACTTTCGGACGACGACAGCGCGCTGGTTCTTTGCAACGCGAGCCGCGCTGCGGAGCGTCCGATCTCAGATTGCAGCTATCGGGGTCCCCACGCTCGTCGCAGTCGCTGGTGAGGATCGCATCGTGTCGACTCCCGTGACCAAGGAAGTGTTCCCCGTTTTCGCTAGCTCCGACAAGAAGCTCGTTGAATTTCCAGGGTATTTTCACGAGATCCTCAATGAGTCGGGCAGGCAGGCAGTCCTGACCGAAATTGGAGGATGGATTTCGACCCACCTCTGACGTAATGATCCTGGCACGGAAGGGGGGCGGGTAGTAGACGCGCCCGTGACCAACCACCCAAGGGTCAGCACATGGCAAGCAACCAAGATCGGCAACTCAACATCATCGGCAAGGGAATTACCATTCGGGGAAGTCTGAGCGGTGGGGGAGACCTCGTTGTGGAAGGCCGCGTTGAGGGTCAGATGACGCTGAGAAATCACCTGACGATCGAGAACTCCGGACATGTGCAGGCCGACATCCAGGCAGATGAGCTTACCGTCAATGGGACTGCGAGCGGAAACATCGAAGCCTCGACGAGAGTTTCAATCACCCAATCAGCACGAGTTCAAGGCGACATCAAAGCTTCTCGAGTCGTGATCGCAGACGGCGCAGTATTCAATGGATCCATTGAAATGGACGTGGAGCTGCCAGCGGACATCTAGATTCTGCCTTCACCGGCTGGCGAACGAAAGGGCGCTATGGCAAATACAATCATTGGTTCGAGTATCGTGATCGACGGGGAAATTTCCGGCGATGAAGCCTTGATCATTCAGGGTACCATCAAGGGTCGGGTTTCTCTCAAGGAGAGCTTGATCGTTGAAGCGTCCGGGGTCGTCGAGGCTGATGTCGAAGTCCAAAATATCGAAATCGCTGGCAAAGTGGTGGGTAACATTGCTGCCTCCGACAAGGTAGAGATGAAAGCAGACTGCCGCGTGGTGGGAGACGTGAAGGCACCACGAATCCTGATTGCCGACGGAGCGGTTTTCAAGGGCAATGTCGACATGAATGTAAAGGAGCGCTGATCAAGCCATGGCAACGCCAAAAGAGTTTGCCTCCAATGATTCGACCGAAACAACGATCATTGGTCCATCGATCCTCATCAGTGGAAAGCTTTCGGGGGACGAGGACCTCACCGTTCGAGGCCGCGTCGAAGGGGAAGTGACGCTGTCGCGGACGCTGATCGTAGAACCATCTGGGATCGTGAAGGCAAACGTCAATGTTCGCAATGCCATCGTCGCTGGTGTTGTCGTGGGAAATATTGGTGCCACGGAGTCCGTAGAATTGACGAAAGAG
>JBGSMZ010000020.1:0-4007 GCA_041739845.1 Myxococcaceae bacterium | reverse complement strand
GCTACAAGGTTGGGGAACCCATCAAGGTCGATGCGATTTTTCAAAAGGGTGACCATGTCGACGTTCAGGGGATTACCAAAGGGCGAGGAACCCAAGGCGTCATGAAGAGGTGGAATTTTCGGGGATTCGGTCAAACGCATGGTACCCACGAATACCGACGACATCCAGGAGCCATTGGCCAACGAAAGACTCCTGGGCGCGTATACCCCAACAAGAAGCTGCCTGGGCACTACGGCGTTGAACTGGTATCGACACAAAACCTCGTCGTCGTCGAAACGATCGCTGAGCAGAATCTTCTCCTCGTACGCGGAGCGGTTCCAGGGCACCGCGAGGGAACAGTAACCGTTCGCCCCGCCATCAAAGCTCGGAAGCGCCAAGCGAAGTAGCGTTAGCAGCGAGAGCGCAGCATGGCGATTCCATGCCTGGTCTGCTAGGGCTCCCCAGCGAATGTCGCAGATAACAGAACGGAAGGACTCGCATCTCGCGATTTGCGCGGCAGAAGACGTGGAGCCCAATGACCCGCTATTTGGGGACGTCTCCCTCGTGCACCAGGCCATTCCAGACTTTGCGGTTGAAAATCTCGATATTTCCACCAAGTTCTGGGGGCATACGCTCAAAGCTCCGATCCTCGCCACGGGCATGACCGGCGGATCTTCAAGAGCGGCAGAAGTGAATAGGGACATTGCGCTCGCGGCTGAGCGGCAAGGGATCGCCTTTGGTCTTGGCAGCCAGCGCGCAATGGTCGAACACCCGGACTTGGACGCCACTTACCAAGTTCGCTCGGTGGCTCCGACTACCTTGATACTTGGAAATCTCGGTGTGATGCAGGCCGCAGCAATGGCTCCCAAGGACATCCGAGCGCTGGTCGACCGAATCGGTGCAGATGGCATTGCGCTTCATCTCAATTCTGCGCAAGAGCTATTCCAAGCGGAAGGCGACCGGGATTTCCGGGGAGCCTATGCCACCATCGCGAAATTGGTCGAGGTCTTTGGGGAACGAATCGTGGTCAAAGAAACGGGTTGCGGAATCTCACCTGAGGTAGCTCGCCGCCTCGCCGCAATCGGGATCCGTTCCATCGACGTCTCGGGACTTGGCGGCACCTCGTGGGTGAGGGTAGAGGAATTGCGCGGCAAAGGTCTTCTTAAGGATGCCGCTGGCGCTTTTGCGGGGTGGGGGATCCCTACGGCCGTCGCGCTTTCTGCAATTTCCAAGGAAGCACTCCCTGGAATCTATTTGATTGCGTCAGGTGGAATCCGCGACGGATTGTCGGCAGCCAAGGCTATTGCCCTTGGCGCATCGCTCTGCGGCATGGCGCTTCCGCTGTTTCGCGCCCAACAGCTTGGAGGCGCCGCAGCCGTCGAACACGCAATTGCTTGCATCATCACCCAGCTCAAAGCAGCAATGCTTCTCACTGGGTCTCACACTTTGGGGGCACTGCGCGACGCTCCTAGGGTCGTTAGTGGTCGCTTCGATCGCTGGATGGCGGCCTTGCGCACGAGGGAAGGAGCCCATCCATGAGCCGAACATCTCGATTCGCGGGATTCCACAAACTTGACCTTGCAGAGCGACTGGAGGTGCTCTCGCAGAATGCCGATCTCGAGGATTCGGATGCCCGCTCCCTCGAGGGAGTTGAAGGCCTTGACAAGGCTACGGCGAATCAAATGATCGAGAACGCGGTGGGCGTCTTCGGGCTCCCGCTGGGCTTGGGACTCAACCTCTTGGTGAACGGACGAGAATTCATCGTACCGATGGCCGTGGAAGAGCCTTCGGTAATCGCCGCCGTCAGTTTCGCCGCGAAGATCGTCCGCGGTTGCGGGGGATTTCAGGCCGAGGCCGATCCTTCGATCATGATCGGGCAAGTGCAGTTGACGGGTTACGGAGATCCTAGCGTCGCCTCGCAGCGAATCCTGGAGCAGCGGGAAGCGATATTGGCCCTCGCTGATAGTTTCCATCCAGCCATGGTCGCCCGGGGAGGGGGAGCGCGCGGAATTGAAGTTCGGATACTCCCTGCTCCAGAAGGTCCTCGCGGTGAGCCGCTGTTGATCCTTCACCTGCTCGTAGACACGCAGGAAGCGATGGGCGCAAACCTCATCAACACCATGGCGGAAGGCGTCGCGCCGCTCATCGAGCAGATTACCGGCGGCAAAGTTTATTTGCGGATTCTCTCGAATCTCGCTGATCACCGACTAGCGCGTTCTTCCTGTCGGATACCAGTCTCAGCGTTGGCGGATTTCGACCTCTCTGGCGAAACGGTAGCAGAGGGCATCATTCAGGCAGGACGGTTTGCTGTCGCCGATCCCTACCGCGCTGCAACCCACAACAAAGGCGTGATGAATGGTATTGATGCCATGGCCATCGCTACCGGCCAGGATTGGCGCGCGCTCGAAGCGGGTGCCCATGCCTTCGCGGCGCGCGAAGGACAATATCGCCCGCTTTCGACGTGGATGCTCGAAGAGGGTCACCTCGTTGGGCGCATTGAGCTTCCTCTCGCAGTGGGGCTGGTTGGAGGACCCATCGTCGTGCATCCGCAAGTACAGAGCGCACTCAAGCTGCTGAATGTTGGGAGCGCGCGGGAGTTCGCGATGGTCATGGCCTCGGTGGGGCTTGCGCAGAACCTTGCTGCAGTGCGGGCGCTCGGGTCCATTGGCATTCAAAGAGGACACATGGCACTCCACGCGCGCTGCGTCGCTGTTACCGCCGGCGCGCGCGGACCTTGGGTTGAACGCGTTGCGGACGCAATCGTGTCGAGCGGAAAGATCAAGGTCTAACACGCTCGCGAAGTCTTGGCCCGACTCATTCATGCAAACGCCCCTGCTGGAAGCTAGCGGTCCCATCGAGGCGTCTGCGCCAGGGAAGATCATCTTGCTCGGGGAGCACGCCGTTGTGTACGGATACCCGGCACTCGCGGGGACCATCGATCGACGGATTATTGCGCGCGGACGACTCTCCAACATCGCACGGCTGACTACTCCCAAAGGAATTTCAGGCGCTTCTTTGGCTGCACTTCGGCGCGCCTTCGCGATCGCACTTGAGGCGACACATTCGCCTCCCCTGACCATGACTCTTCATTCGTCGCTGCCGGTTGGCGTCGGCCTTGGGAGTTCTGGCGCCATGTCCGTCGCCGTGGCGCGGCTTCTCTGGAAAGCGGCAGGCAACCCAGCCCCCACGTCGGCCAAGGTGGAGGCCGTCGCCATGGCCATGGAGTGCGTATTCCATGGAACGCCTTCGGGACTCGATCACACCACTTGTGCAAGAGGTGGTCTGTTGCTCTTCCAGCGGAATCTTGTCCGCCGCGTTTCCACCCTTGAGCCCCTTTGGCTTGTCGTTGCGTTAGCTGGGACGAGGGAGCCAACTCACGAAGTCGTAAGTGCACTACGCAAGCGCAGAGGGAATTGGCCGCGGCGCTACGAGCGAATTATCCGTGAAATAGCCGCCCTCGTTCGCGAGGGAGCGCAAGCGGTACGCAACGGAGAACTTCGGACGCTCGGCGATCTCATGAATATGAATCAAGGTCTTCTTGCGGCACTCGGCGTCTCCTCAGCGCCGATTGAGAATGCAGTATTCCGTCTGCGCGACGCAGGCGCAATCGGCGCGAAGTTGACCGGTGCTGGAGGTGCTGGAGGTGCGGTGGTCGGCCTCTTTGCAACGCGCGAGGAAGCGACGAAGGCCAATCGTCGGATACGCGGCTTCGTTACGGAAGTGGGGAGCATCGCTTGAAAGCAATCGCCCATCCCAACATCGCTTTGGTCAAATATTGGGGGAAGCGCGACGCGGCTCTCGTTCTGCCCTTCCAGTCGAGTGTATCGATGACGCTTGCTCCTCTCGCGGTCACCGCCGAAGTCACATTTGGAGTTTCCGACGACTCCGTCGAAGTGAATGGGGAGCGCGACGTTGGCGCCCGGAGCGAGAGGATTCTTTCCTTCGTCGACTTGCTGCGCGCTGAAACAACCGTGGAGTTGGGTCGCGTCCGCGTACAAACCTGGAGTGATGTTCCCATTGGTGCCGGG
>JBGSMZ010000017.1:0-9896 GCA_041739845.1 Myxococcaceae bacterium | reverse complement strand
GCGAGCGAACGTCTCCACGCGCACCGAGGTGGTGCCTCGTGTCGGCGACGTGGCGCAAGCCATCTGTGACGTGGGTGAGCGGCTCGGAGCGGATGCCATCTGCTTGGGGTCGCACGGGCGAACGGGCTTCAAACGCGCCATGGTGGGGTCAGTCGCCGAAGAGGTCATGCGCGCGAGCCGTCGGCCAGTGTTCATCGCCCGCCCGCTTCCACTGGAGGGCACACCGTGGAGGCGCATTCCCTGACGCGACTCGAAAGCAGTTCAACGAGACAGCCAGAAAGAGAGAGGATGGACATGACGACCCAGACCAACCCTGAAGTCGAATTGACCGCCGAGATGATTTCCCCACGCGCTTACCAGCGCTACCTCGACCGAGGGAGACAGGGCGGTCACGACGTGGAGGACTGGCTTGCCGCGGAGGAGGAGCTTCGAACCGCCACTCCGCCCTCGAAAACGAACTCCTCTCCTCGAACACCGCGTACTCGGAAGATCACCAAGGCGACGCCTCGGCGCTGACGCGAAGGACTTCTACTCCAGCTCCACGAGGTCGTTGCGATCCGCGTGCGCGCTGAAGGTGGACTTCTAACAAATCCTTGGAAGTTGCTTACTCCCTCGTCCACGGAAGAGGGAGAGGACGCCAGGCCCAATGCCCGCGACGGCCTTGGTTCCGAGGGCAGGGGGGCGGTAGCGACAATATGCCGCATTCCCGGCGTCCAGAAGCCCTTGTAATGGGACGGAAATTTCCGAGGAGACATAGATGCTTTGCCGTTGGCCGACCTTGATGATTCCCGTGTTCGCGCTCGCTCCAATCTTCTTGGGTTGTGGCGATAGCAGCGTCGACGCAACGAAACGCCAAGTTACCCTATCGTTTCAAGCGCGAGTGGGAACAAAGCCTGCCGATTGCTCCTCGCTCTATTCGGGTCTTGGAAGTTCCGGCGCCGACGCTCGGCTCTCAGATGCGAGGCTTTTCGCCTCGGAGTTCGAACTTCGCGCTTCCTCTGGAGAGTGGATCGCCGTCGATCTCGACAGCTCAAACTGGCAACGCAACGGAGTTGCGCTGCTGGACTTCGAGGATGCGACCGGCGCTTGCACAGACACCGGGACGAGCGGGACCAATAAGACTGTCACCGGCCAGGTTCCCTCGGGCAGCTACGACGCCGTTCGGTTTCGCGTTGGGGTCCCCTTCGACCTTAATCACGTAGACAGCGTATCGGGAGATCCCCCGCTGAACGTCCCGGGCATGTTCTGGACTTGGCAGGGCGGTCACAAATTCCTGCGCGTCGATTGGATGGTAGAAGGCGGCGCCGTTCCTCGGTGGAACGTCCACATAGGATCTACCGGGTGCGACTCATCTGCACCGACGGAGGCGCCGACTAGCCGTTGCTCGCGGCCTAATACGGTCCCCGTCCAGGTCGATGCATTTGATGTGGACGCCGATGTCATCGATGTCGACCTGGCTTCCCTTGTTGAAACGGCAGATATAGCCGCCAATAAAACGGGTACATCCCCTGGATGTATGAGTGGTCCAGATGAGCCACAAGACTGCACGCCTGTGTTTTCTTCACTGGGTTTGCGCTTCGACGACGGCAACTGCATCGAGAATTGCGTCGGCCAAACGGTCTTTTCAAAGATGAAATAGGACCCGCCATGTATTCACACCCGTGGAAGACCATCGTCGGCATCATGGTGATAGCCTGGAGCGGGTGTAAGGGCGTCGAAGATCCTGGTGCAACCGCCGGCGTCGATGTGCCTTCGGGTTTTCCCCAGCCTCGAAGTCCCGAGAGCAATTCGGCTACGCCAGAGAAGGCAGAGTTAGGTCGCTATCTTTTCTATGATGTCAGGATTTCCGGGAACGGAACCCAGTCATGCGGCTCCTGTCACCACCAAGACAAAGCCTTCTCCGATGGCCGCCGCGTGGCGATTGGATCTACCGGCCAGGTGCACCCACGCAACGCGCAGAGTCTCACGAACGCTGTGTACAACGCGACCTTCACCTGGGCGAACCCCGTCCTCACCGCGCTCGAACAACAGATTTTGATCCCGATTTTTGGCGAGGATCCAATTGAACTCGGCGCCGTCGGTCACGAGGAGGAGATCCTCCAGCGCCTAGCGAGCGATACCAAGTATCACGACCTCTTTCAGCGCGCGTTTCCAGATGAGAAGAAGCCAATCAACTGGGACAACGTGGTCCGCTCGCTCTCAACTTTCGTTCGAACTCTCGTCTCGGGAAATTCGCCTTTCGACCGGTTCGTCTATCAAAAGGAAGCCAGCGCCCTTTCTCCCTCGGCGAAGCGAGGCATGGAGCTGTTCTTTTCCGAACGACTCGAGTGCCATCACTGTCATGGGGGCTTCAACTTCACGGAGTCTTCGGTTCACGCCAACTCCGGATTCGACGCTGCGCAGTTTCACAACACCGGGCTCTACAACCTCGACGGGCAAGGCGCATATCCGGCCAACAACACGGGGGTTTTTGCAGTGACCGGACGTCCTTCAGACATGGGGCGGTTTCGGGCGCCCACCTTGCGCAACGTCGCCGTGACGGCTCCCTATATGCACGACGGGAGTTTCGCGAGTCTCGACGAAGTGATTCGTTTCTATGAGGCCGGCGGGCATTTGATTTCAGACGGTCCCCAAGCAGGCGATGGCCGAACGAACCCTCTCAAGAGCGGCTTGGTGGCTGGTTTCACACTCACAGATAGCGAGCGCGACGACCTCCTGCAGTTTCTCGAAAGCCTTACTGACGAGCGTTTTCTTGAAGATCCTCGGCTTGCGAATCCATTCCCTGATGGAGCTCTGTGAGTGCGATCGAAAATCAGGAAGCGCGATGGAGGACGATCATCTTCACCGCAGTTTGCGTCGGCGCTTTTTGTGGCGCACCCACCCATGCTTGGGCGCATCACGGAAGTTCGACAACGAGGGTAGCCGATACCACGAGTTGGCGGAGCGGGTCCCTTTTTGGAGAGGCGGTATTGCTCCCAAGACTGTCGGTGAGTCTCGTCTACGGCACGCGCTATTTCGGTCGCGTCCTCGAAGGCACCCAGCTCTACGAGAAATCAGAACTGGGAAGCGTGTTCTTGAACACCCTCAGCCTGCAAGCCGCGATCGAATTGAAGACCCGTACGCTCCTCGGCGTCGGAGTGCCGGTCGGGATCGTCGCTGTCTACGCAGCGGGCGGTGGAAAACACGTCACCGGAGGGCTAGGCGACATTGAGATTCACTTGTCCCAAGAGTTGGTGTCGCTATTCATCGAGGATCCGGAGCGCTTCTCGATAATGCTTCGAGGTGGACTGGTCACGCCCAGTGGGCGCTACGAGCCCGAGGCTCGTCTCAGCGTCACCGACCTCTCTGGGGCTCCAGACGGCTCTCTCGGCGTCGTCACGTACAACGCACAAGCAAGCCTGGGCGCTGACTCCTGGTCGCCTTTCGCGGGCTTGGGCGTACGTTGGCAGGCTGCGAAACGGGTGGGCCTGTTTGTGGACGGAACCGTCCTGATTCCCGCCAGCCGCACGCGCGACAATCTTCAATGGGGCATCGATGCTTCTACGCGGGCTGGCGTCAGCGTGGAGATTCTAGCGGAGAGGGTCAGTTTGATCGCAAACGCCGATTATCGGCACCACTTTGAAGACGAGGTTCCAGTCGTCGACGAGGCATCAGGAGTGACGATGTCCGAGCGTGTGGGCGGACGGGACGAGGTTGCTGTCAGTCTTGGCGTCGGTGTAGCCATCAGCAAAATCCTCAGTTGTTCGCTCGATGTGCGTGTACCGGTTTGGCAACGTGTCGGCGGTGTCCAGCTCGTCGAAACCATATCGGGAACCGCAGCCTGTGCAATTGTGTGGGGCTTGTGAGCAACAAAACCGATTGCCTTTCTCTTTCGGGCCAATCTGGTATTGAGCGGTCGTGTTACTCGTAGAAGGCTGCTACCTCGAGAAGGAGTCTAAGGAGGCTACCATGCACGGACGCCGAGCCAGTCGGATCCATCTTGCCACCGCTGTTTCGTCCATCGCTATTGCCGCACTTCTCATTGGAGCCTTGCCGGCGTTTGCTCAGACGAAAAAGGTCCATTCGCGGGCCGCCGCGAAGGCGGATCAAGGCGCACCGATTTTCGTGAACATGACCCGCGGCATGGATGATCTTCATGCCGCGAGCATGGGGCTCGCCTTCTCATTGACCGCTGTAAAGGCCGGTCGTCAAGTGGTCGTCTTCCTCAACGTCAGCTCCGCCGCTTTCGCCGCCGAGGATCTCCCGGCCAGCGTGAAGTTGGAGGACTTCCCGTCGATCCGGCAGCTGTTGTCGGACATCGTCGCTGCTGGCGGAAAAATCTATGTCTGCGGCCACTGCGCGAATTTGATGAAGGTCGATACCAAGAAGCTCCTCCCCGGGATCGCGCTCACGGATCAACGCCAGATCCTCGATGCGATCCCCCCGCACGCGCTCTCGCTCTCGTATTGACGGACAAACCGGAGCCCCCGGCATGATGTCCGCAACGTGAGGAAATCAACCTCGTAGGACATCCGCGGCGTGCACGGCGTTTCGCAGAGGCTCTCCGCGCTCGAACGCCGCCACGTTCTCCAAGGTGACCTGGGCAATGTTTGCCAGTGCTTCCTTGGTCAAGAAGGCCTGGTGCGAGGTGACGAGGACGTTTGGAAAGGTGAGCAGGCGCGCCAGCACGTCGTCCTGCAGGACGCGGTTGGACAGGTCCTGGAAAAAGACCCCTTCTTCCTCTTCGTAGACATCGAGCCCCGCGCCGCCGAGGTGGCCCTTCTTGAGGGAGACGAGCAGCTCTCGGCTGTCGATCAGCGCGCCGCGGCCGGTGTTCACCAGCACCACCCCGGGCTTCATTGCGGCGAGCGCCGGCGCGTCGATCATGTGGTGCGTGGCAGGAGTCAGCGGTACGTGTAGCGAGATGATGTCCGATTCCCTGTAAATCTCTGTCAGCTCGCCGTAGCGAACACCGCCGAGCTCAGACACGAGTTCCGGGTCGCGCTTGAGATCGTATGCCAGGACGCGGCAGCCGAACCCATGGAAAATGCGGGCCGCCGCCTGCCCAATCCGTCCGGTACCGACGATGCCCACGGTCTTGCCGTGCATGTCGAAACCGACCAGGCCGTCGAGGGAGAAATTCCACTCGCGCACCCGTGCGTAGGCGCGGTGGATTTTCCGGTTGAGTGCAAGGACCAGCGCCACGGCATGCTCTGCGACCGCGAAGGGCGAATACTCCGGCACCCGAACGACGGGGAGATTGAACTGCTCCGCCGCAGCCAGGTCCACGTGGTTGTAACCGGCCGAGCGAAGAGCGATGAGACGTACTCCAACGCTCCGAAGTGCCTGCAACGCCTGCGCGTTGAGCTTGTCGTTCACGAATGCACAGACGGCTTCGTGCGACTGAGCGAGGGCTGCCGTGTCGGTCGTCAGCCGCGGCTCGAAAAAGCTGATTTGGTGGCCGAAGGGGAGGTTCTCCGCCTCGAACGATTCCCGGTCGTAGCGGTGCGTGTCGAACATCGCGATCTTCACGCTTCACCATCCGTCATCAGCGCCGCTTTCCGATCCGAATTCGTGCGTCGATGGCGAAAACGCCCAAGCCAGGAGGGAGGGCGAAGAGCGGGTTGATGTCCAGCTCCTGGATTTCTGGGTTGTCCCCGACCATTCGGTCGACGCGGAGGATAGCGTCGACCAGCGCATCCTTGTCGGCGGGAGCTGCTCCCCGAAAACCGTCGAGAAGAGGCTTGCCGCGGATTTTCTCCAGCATCTCCCGGGCGTCGACCTCGGTCAGCGGATGCACTCGAAAGACGACGTCCTTCCAGAGCTCGACGTTCACTCCTCCGCTTCCGAAGCCAAGGAGCGCTCCGAATCCCGGCGCTTGGGTCATGCCGACGTAGGATTCTACGCCCCCAGTCACCATCTCCTGGACGATTGCGCCATCCATCTTTTCTCGGAGTCCGCGCGCGGTGAGAGCCTTCTCCATCGACTCGAAAGCTACCTGTGCACCGTCGGAGGAGGAAATGTTGAGGAACACTCCTCCCACGTCCGTCTTGTGCTGGAGATCTTGCGAAACGAGCTTGATGGCCACGGTGCAGCCCATAGACTCTTGGGCGCGTGCCGCTTCCGACGCACTCTTGACGAACATGGTCTTGGGAGTGCGAATCCCATAGGCAGAGAGGATCTCGCGAACATCGCCTGGCGCGAGCCACCCGGGTTTGTGCCCCTCGAGGATTGCCCGCGCGCTCTCTTTCGAGACATTTGCGAGTTCCGGAACTCGGCCTTCGGGGCGTTTTAGCCATTGGCCGTAGCGAACGGCGCGCGCCAATGCGAGCACCGCGCCTTCTGGAAAAGCGTAGGCAGGAACTTTGGCGGTTCGGAGTGTCTCTAGTGCCGCCGGCACTCCGTGAATCCCGAGGAGGCAGACCTGAATGGGCTTTTTCGCGTCGCGTGCCGCACGTCGGATCGCCTCCGCTACGTCGGTCGCTTCGGTGACGATGGGAGGAACGAACAGGACGAGAAGAGAGTCGATGCGGTCATCGGCCAGACAGAGTCGAAGCGCGCGCTCGTAGCTCTCGGCTGGTGCGCCAGCCAGCATGTCCACCGGGTTTCCGACCGACGCTGCAGGGGGAAGGAAAGCGCGCAGCGACGCGATGGTATGGGGAGAGAGCGCGGGGAGTTCAAGGCCTCGGCTCTCGCAAACGTCCGAAGCCATGATGCCTGGCCCACCCGCGTTGGTGAGAATGGCGACGCGATTGCCCATCGGCACGGGCTGGTTGGCGAGCAGCGTCGTGAGATCGAAGAGCTCCTCCATGGTGTCGGTGCGAATGACGCCGGCCTGTCCCAGCAGGGCATCCACGGCCACCTCCATTCCTGCCAATGCCCCCGTGTGCGAACTCGCCGCTCGCGCGCCCGTGGCGGTCCTTCCGCTCTTCACGACGAGGATTGGCTTCTTGCGCGAGATGCGGCGGGCGATCTCCATGAAGCGGATGGGGTTTCCAAGGCTCTCGAGGTACAGAAGAACGACGCGCGTCGCCGGATCGTCTTCCCAGTACTCGAGGAGGTCGTTTCCTGAGAGTTCCGCCTTGTTTCCGGTCGATGCGAAGTGACTGATGCCGATCCCGAGGTTCTTCGCGTAGTCGAGGAGCGTCAGACCGACCGCTCCGGATTGCGAGGCGATGGCGACGGGCCCTGCGGGGGGCCATGTCGGCGCAAAGGTGGCGTTGAGTGGAGCCGTGGGATCGGTGTTGAGCAGCCCCAAACAGTTGGGTCCAAGCATCCGGATGCCGTGGCTACGCACCCGACGCACGAGTTCTTCTTGGACCTTCCGACCTTCCTCGCCGCTCTCTGCAAAACCCGCCGTGATGACGACGAGCCCGCGAACACCACGCTTCGCGCAGGCGTCGACCGCATCCAGCACGCCAGGCTGCGGAATCACGATGACTGCGAGGTCGATCTCATCGGGTACATCATGGATAGACGGGTAGGCGCGGATCGACTGGATGGCGCGAGCACTTGGGTTGATGGGATAAATGGGCCCGGGAAAGCCACAGGAGATGAGATTGTGAAAGACCTCCCCCGGGATAGAGCCACGGCGCCGCGAGGCGCCGATGACCGCGACCGAGCGAGGCCGGAAAAGGGCATCGAGCGACCTTTTCGCGTCTCTCGGCTCCCGCGCTTTGCTGTTCGCATCGCTTGCGGCCCTGGCTGTTGGAGTCGCGCCGCTCATCGCCGGATCCTCTCGATCATTGTCTTGGTTGTGAACCGGTTTCATGAAGTCTTCCAAACCCCATTCCAATTGATGGAGCTACACTAAAGCGTTCTCCCGCCCCGAGTCCATGGTGAGCATGCAGGAGGACCGGGTGAGTTGCACCATGCGATCGACGAACGCAAAGTCGATTTCGCGACGCATGCCCAGAATGTCCATATCGGACTGGGGAGCTCGCGCGACAGCTTCATCCAGCGTACCCACCAACACCACAGCGTTGGCGGTCCCGGGGATGCGGCAGAGGTCGCGCAGTTCTTCGATAAATGCCTGCGTCGCCGCGACCTGCGCTTCGCGCTCGACGACCGAAATCAGATTGAGCTCAGCACCGCAGGTGCGCGCGAGGCGGTAGGCGCAGAGAATCGCCGTGTTCGAATTGCTGGTCGCGAGTGCTTGGAGCAGGTCCTGACCCGCTTCCGGTGGACGAATCCAGAGGTTGATTACCGCGGCGCGTATTGGTCGCGATCGAGGACAGGGAGAGACCGGTCGCCGTGGTAATTCCTACCGCGATGGCAATGATCAGGGTGCCACCGAGAAGCCCGCCGTTGCCCACGACCCAGGGCAGCCGCAGGTACATGATGACGCCGAGAATGGTGAGGAGGGTGGGCGCGAAGACGCCAGCCAGGGTTCCGAACTGGCGTGGTGCGGGCTGAATCCCTTCCTGTTCGGAGAGCTGCTGCGCCACTTTCATCGGATACCCTGCGCTGCTCTGGCGTGGCCCGAAGAGCAAACCGCTGCATCCAGGAGTGCACTGGGAAGGAGCCGCCAAGGGACTCTCATGGCTACGAGGGCCAGCGCCAGCCGGCTATCTCCTAAGTCGAGCTGATGGTCCTGGTACAGCATAAGCTCGCCCCGTCACAAGGCCAAAGAGGTGCACTGCGCGTCCGTGACAGCAGTGGGAAAGAGCGGTATCGGGGAAGGGCGGTCGGGCCCTCGCGCCCAAGGAGAAATGGATGGAAGAGGCGCTCAAGCGGTGGATGTATGACCCGGTCGTCGGCAGGGTGGTCGCCGCGATGGTCGGGCTTCTTGTCGTCTACCTCGTGGGGCGGCTGCTGCTGCGGTCCGTCGAGCGTCACGTGAAGGAGAACTCGTCGAGATACCGCGCTCGCAAGGTGGTGTCCTTCGCACGGTACGTCGCTGGCTTTGCGGTAGTCGCAGCGGTGTTCAGTGACAAGCTTGCGGGCCTTACAGTTGCCTTCGGCGTCGCCGGCGCTGGAATCGCCTTCGCTCTTCAGGAGGTCATCGCGAGCATCGCCGGCTGGATGGCGATTTCGACCGGTGGCTTCTACGCGACCGGCGACCGCGTGCAGTTGGGCGGCATCAAGGGCGACGTCATCGACATCGGTGTGCTTCGAACGACGTTGATGGAGGTTGGTCAGTGGGTGAATGGCGATCTCTACAACGGCCGCATCGTGCGCATCGCCAATAGCTACGTCTTCAAGGAACCGGTCTTCAACTACTCGGCGGACTTTCCGTTCTTGTGGGACGAGATAACCTTGCCAGTGCGCTACGGGTCCGACTGGAAGGCCGCCAAGGCGATGCTCGAGACAGTGGCCCAAGAAGTGTGCGCGGGCTTCGCCATCGCCTCCAAGGCCGCATGGAGCTCCTCGGTTACCAAGTACCGCCTGGAGGACGCTCAGGTCGAGCCGATGGTGACGATGGTCGCCAACGACAACTGGCTCGAGTTCACGCTTCGCTATATCGTCGACTATCGGCGTCGCCGCACCGTCAAGGATCAGCTCTTCGGCAGGATTCTCGAGGAGGTCGACAAGTCCGAGGATCGGATTCGGCTAGCCTCCGCCACTTTCGAGGTCGTCAATCTGCCCAGATTTGAGGTCGACTTCAAAGAGGGGACAGGAACCGTCGGCTCCAAGTACGTCCCCTGAGAGCGAAGAGTGCCGCGCCTGCGTGCCTCAGCGACCGCTTCGCCGAGAGCGCACCTTCACGCGTGAATCAGTGCGGCGCGCCGTGCGTCGGGGCAACTGATGCCGTCAGTCTCTGCCAGGTCGGCTCGTCGACGACCTGCTGCTTCCACGCGGCATGACACGATGTACAGGTCTGCAACGTTGCTCCGAGCTCGGTCAGGACTCGCTCTCGATTTCGGTCTCGGGCGGCTGCAGCGATTCGGTCCGCCGTGTGGTGGAAGTTCAGCGCC
>JBGSMZ010000176.1:0-17936 GCA_041739845.1 Myxococcaceae bacterium | reverse complement strand
CGCGGTCACTCGCGGGATCCCTGTTGGAGGTCATCGAGAAGGTTCGCCTCTGCCCCCAATGCTTTAGCCTCCACGAGGGGCCCATCGAGGCGTTCTGCCAGTTTTGCACCGACCCCAGGCGCGACGACCGAACGGTCTGCGTCGTCGAGGGCATCGCCGACCAGCTTGCAGTCGAGCGCACCCGCGAGTTCCGGGGTCGCTACCATGTTCTTCACGGCGTTCTGGCGCCTCTGGATGGCGTGGGTCCAGATCAACTCAAGATTCGGGAATTGCTTGCGCGCTTGCAGCGCGGGCAGATCGAAGAAATCATCGTCGCCACCAACCCGGACGTGGAAGGTGAAGCAACCGCACTGTACCTCGCCCGCTTGTTGAAGCCGAGTGGACTGAAGGTTTCTCGTCTCGCACAGGGGCTCCCCATGGGCGGTGACCTCGAGTACGCGGATCAGGCGACGCTCGCCCGCGCAATAACGTCGCGAAGAGAACTAGGATGATCCCTGAGGCAAGGTCCGCTAGAAGGCTAATTCCGACATTGAGCGCACGCAGATACTGCACGGCAGGGCGCGGCCTGCTACGGATATGGATCGACGACCGACAGGAGTCCCGCTAGCCTATGGCCCCCCAACTTGTGATGTACGAGGAGGAGCATCGCCGCATCAAGGCGGTGTGCGACCGACTCACCCGGGATGCGAACGCCAAGGTGGTCTTCCTCATCGACAAGAACGGGCAGCTCCTCGCCGCCGCGGGTCAAACCCAAGAGATTGATACCACTTCCCTCGCTTCACTGACTGCAGGCAACGTCGCCGCCATGGGGGGGCTTGCGAAGCTCATTGGGGAGGACGACTTTCCCAACCAGTTTCACGAAGGCGTCACCGACTCGCTCTACATGTCCATCGTGTCCGGGCGGGTGGTGCTCGTCGTCATTTTTGACAACCAAACCTCTCTGGGCTTGGTTCGCCTGCGCATCAAAAAGGCAACGGAAGAGATTGACCAAGTCCTCAGTAGTGTCACAAACCGGGCCTCGGCACCTGGCGACGTGTCTCCATTCGCCGAGATTTCTGACGCTGATATCGATACCCTCTTTAGCGAATAGCCCCCGCGAATGTCATTCATCAACTACGCCAGCCGAGAGATTAACTGCAAGGTCGTCTACTACGGCCCAGGGCTTTGCGGAAAGACGACCAACCTCCAATACATCTACAGCAAGGCCGCTACCGGAACGAAGGGCAAGCTGATTTCTCTGTCGACGGAGACGGATCGGACCTTGTTCTTCGACTTCCTTCCGCTCTCGCTGGGAGAAATTCGTGGCTTTAAAACCCGATTTCACCTGTACACGGTGCCTGGGCAGGTCTTCTATGACGCGAGTCGGAAGCTGATTCTCAAAGGCGTGGACGGGGCGGTGTTTGTCGCCGATTCCCAAGAAGAGCGGATGGAAGCCAACATCGAATCGCTCGACAACCTGCGCATCAATCTCGCCGAGCAAGGCTTTGACCTCACGAAACTCCCATTCCTGATTCAGTACAATAAACGCGACCTTCCCAATGCGTTGCCGATTGCGGATTTGCGAAAGGAACTCAATCCTCGCAACGTCCCTGAAGTCGAAGCCGTCGCCTCCACCGGAGTAGGCGTTTTCGAGACCCTCAAGGCAATCGCAAAACTGGTCATCGTCGACCTTCGGCGCCCATCTGGTACTTAGGGCAGCGCGGGCCTGGGTTTCGCAAAGCCTGTGACCAGCCTCTCGACGAGCGCGCTGAAGCTTCCATTGCTCATCGCCAGAATCACATCGCCGGAGCGCGCTTCTGCGAGGATTTCATCGGTAAGCGCCTCCGCAGAGGAGTGGCAGCGCGCTTCAATGCCGCGGCGGCAAAGCGCCGCCACCAGCACTTCGATATCGAGTTCCCGCTCGTGCGGAATCCGGTCGTGTTTCGCGGGGCGGAGAATCGAAACTCGGGAAGCTCCTTCAAATGCGCGAGGGTAGGCGTCTTGATGCAACTTGGTTCGGCTGGTGTTCGAACGGGGCTCGAACACCGCCCATAGGCGTCGCCCAGGATTCATGCCCTGCACGGCGTGAATCGTCTCCGACACGGCGGTCGGGTGATGGGCGAAGTCATCGATGATTCGTACCCCGCCAAACTCCCCCAGGACCTCTTGCCGACGCTTCACGCCGGCAAACGCTGCCAGGCCGCGCGCGATATCGGTCGCGCGGCAACCGAGCGATTCGAGGGCGGCCCACACACCGAGCGCGTTGTTCACATTGTGGGTTCCTCCCGCGGACATCGTGACTGTTCCAAGCGCCTTGTCTCCGCCGACGACCTCAAACGTCGTGCCACTCCCGCCGAAGGCGATGCGCTGGGCGGTGAGGTCTACGCCTTGGACGCTGCGCACACCGTAGGTGACGACCCGAGCGCCTCCGCGACGCGCGAGCGCAACCGCATTGGGCCATTCGGCGCACACCGCGATGGTGCCATCGGGAGGGACCATCGCAACCAACGCGGCGAAGCTCGATTCGTAGTGCGCGAGGTCGCGATAGATGTCCGCGTGGTCGAGTTCAAGGCTCGTCAGCACGAGCGTCTTTGGTCGGTAGTGCAAAAACTTAGGACCTTTGTCGAAATACGCGGTGTCGTATTCGTCGCCCTCCACCACCGCGAGGTTCCCTCTCCCGAGGCGAAAACTTTCTCCGAAGCTCCGACTGACTCCTCCGGCCAAAAACGTGGGGTCGAAATCCAGCGCGACGAGTGCGGCGGCGAGCATCGTCGTCGTGGTCGTCTTGCCATGGGTTCCGGCGACGACCATGGAGTGACGGTCCTTGAGGAACAACGCGCTGAAAGCAGCCGGAAAGCTCATCTGCCGCAGACCGCGCTCTCGGACTGCCCGCGCTTCCGGGTTCTCGCGGCGAATGACATTTCCCACGACAACGAGGTCTGGCTTGGCCAAGTCGAGGTTCGCCTCCGAATAGGGAGTCAGCGCGTCAATTCCATGCTTCGCAAGGACCTCCGACATCGGCGGATACACGCCAGCATCGCTTCCGGTGACCGCATAGCCGGCTCCCTGGAGCAAACACGCAAAGCTCGCCATCCCTGAGCCGCCAATTCCCAAGATGTGAATCCGCGAAATCGTGGTACGCTCCAGCGCAGCGACGAGGTTTCCGTTATCTGTCGGAGTGTTCAAAGAGCGCCCTCATAGCCCGCGTTTTGGCCTGGCCCAATGGTGGAAGCGAATCGCCGCATAAACTTCCGAGAAGCTGGCTCACGGCGTTTCACACGCTGCGAGCGCGAGGTCGTAGAAGCGCGGGCGAAAGGCGCGAATCTTGGTGTTGCCGCGCCCCAGCGCGACGCGGTTGGTGAGGAGGACGGCGACGATTTTGCGATCCAAGTCAATCCAGAGACTCGTCCCTGTGAATCCGGTGTGCCCAATCGCTCCTAACGGTCCCGCGCGCCCGAAGCGGGCACCACACGTTGCGCCGTCGCTAGACGGCGTATCAAAACCCCGGCTCCGCAGTCCGCCAGAAGCCAGGTCTGAGGCAAAGCTTGAAGGCGAACCGAGGAAGCCCTCGAGCACCGCGTTGCCGAATCGCGCCACATCGCTCGCGGTGCCAAAGAGGCCGGCGTTGCCCGCCACGCCATCCATCACCCAAGCATTGTCGTCGTCGACTTGACCCAACTCCTGGCGCTTGGGTCCAGCAGCCCAGCCCCGTTGGTTCGGGGCCGGCTCCCTCGGGCGCTCCGTTTGGGTCGGTGCCAGGCATAGGGCGAGCGCTGGGGTGGCACTCAGGCGTCGAAACCCAGTGGCGAGACCCAACGGCTCGGCGACGAAGACTTTGAAGAGCGCATCCAGCGGATCGCCGCACACAGCCTCCAAAAACGCACCGGCGACGATGAAGCCAATGTCGCTGTATAGGGCGCGGCCCAGGGGAGCGCACGGTTGCGCGACTGCGCGAAGCGAGGTGCGATGGCGAGCTTCGATGCGCACCGCGGGAGGGCAATCCGCATCGAGGAGTTCTGGCTGTTCTTCAAGTGCTCTCAAGAAGAGGGGGACGTGATCTGGGTAGCCGGCGCGGTGAAAGAGCAGGTCGTCGAGCGTTCCCGCCGTGGACGCCCCGGGGAGCACCTTGCCTACCGGCGTCGCGAGGTCGCAGCGCGCTCTGAGCACCACAGCGCTGGTACACAGGACCTTGGTCATCGAAGCCAAGTCAAAGTGGGTTTGGGAATCTGCATTTCCCCCCGCGTAAACGGGTTTCCCTGCGCACCACACCTCGGCGCGAGCGAGGGGAAACACGCCCTCGATGACCCCTGTTCGCAACGCCTCGTCGAGACCGTCGGTCAAGCGGAGAGACCCTCGAGGAACGAAAGCGTCTTCGCGTCTGCATCCAAGCGCACCCGGGCGCCCAGGGGCACCGAGAGGTTCACTTCCCCGTGGCCGATTGAAAGACCCGACACGACAGGAATGCCAAGGGAGGCCGCAAGTTCAGCAGCAACTTCGTCACCGTGCGTGTCGCCGTCGTCGCATTGGGAAAAACTCCCAAGAGCGATTCCGGCGACTCCTTCGAGGCAGCCCGCTTGCAGCAAGTGGGTCCACATCCGGTCGAGCCGGTAGGGGCGTTCACCGACGTCTTCGAGCAACAGCACCGCACCGTGCGTCGAAGGGAAATAGGGCGTTCCAATGAGTCGCGTAAGGACAGACAAGTTGCCGCCCAGAAGCGGCCCCTCGGCAGTGCCAAAGCCTGACGCCCACGTTCCCTGGAGAGGTTCTAGAGGTGCGCCTTCGAGGGCATCAAAGAGGCGCGCAGCCACTTCTGGGGGTGAGCAGCCGAGCTGGGTGACTACCGGACCATGGAGCGAGCGGACTCCACGGCATTGGAGCGCTGCATGCAGCGCGGTGAGGTCGGAAAATCCAACGACCGGTTTCCCGGTCCGCAGCCGAAGACCGGGGAGGAGTCGCGCCACCCCGTAGCCGCCTCGCGTTGCAATCACAGCACGGACCTCATCGTCGTCCAAGGCCCGTTGGAGAGCTGCTCGGCGATGGTCATCGGGAGCAGCGAGATAGCGCTGAGGAGGTACTTCTCCGTCCAGACGCAGCAGCCGGTAGCGCTTCGCGAGAACGGCTACCCCTGCTTCGAGTTCCTCTCGCTGCGCCGGGCCAGACGTCGCGACTACCGCAACCGTGTCCCCGACCCTGAGTCTGGGGACTGGACTGTAGGCAGGATTCCCCTCGTCAAACTTCAAGGAGCAAGCGCTCCGGGGCCTCAACGCATTCCTTTAAGCGCACCAAGAATTGAACCGCTTCGCGCCCGTCGATCAACCGGTGGTCGTAGCTCAACGCCAGGTACATCATCGGACGAATGACGATTTGCCCGTCACGAACCACCGGTCGTTCTTGAATAGAATGCATCCCAAGAATGCCCGTTTGCGGTGGATTGAGGATCGGCGTGGAGAGGAGGGACCCAAAGATCCCGCCATTCGACACGGTGAAGGTGCCGCCTTGGAGATCGCTCAAAGTGAGCTTGTCGTTGCGGGCCCTGGTTCCGAAGTCTGCAATCGCAACCTCGAGTTCAGCGAAGGACTTCTGGTCCGCATCGCGGAGGACCGGAACGACGAGTCCCCGGGTGCCCGAGACTGCAATCCCGATGTCGTAGTAGCGATGAAAAACCACATCGCTGCCGTCGATGGAGGCGTTGACCGCCGGAAACGTCTTCAACGCCTCTACGGCTGCGCGGACAAAGAAACTCATGAAGCCGAGCTTGATGCCTCGCTTCTTCTCAAAGCGCTCCTGGTACTGCTTGCGCAATGCCATCACCGCGCTCATGTCGACTTCGTTGAACGTCGTGAGGATTGCCGCGGTCGATTGGGCCTGAATCAGACGTTCCGCAACGCGCCGGCGGAGCGGCGTCAGCGCGACCCGCTCTTCCCGCTCTCCGCTCGCACGAAGGGCGACCGGAGCCGCTGCAGTCGGCGTCGATGCTGCCGCCGCCACATCGCTCTTCATGACCCGCCCGTGCACTCCCGTTCCTTGAATGTTCGCGGGGTCGATACTCTTCTGGGCAGCAATCGCGCGCGCGACTGGGGTCGCCGAGAGCGCTTGCGATTTGGCCTTTGCTGGCGATGCCGGCAACGAAGCGGGAGCTGCCGTCGCCGCTGCGGGCTTGGCCGGCCCAGCGCCTGGTGCAATGGCGCCGACGATATCTCCTATCTTGACTGTCGCGCCCTCTTGAATGTCGAGGGCCTCGATGGTCCCCGCCGAAGGTGCTTGGAGATCGATGGTGACCTTGTCGGTCTCGAGAACCGCGATGGCCTCGTCGATAGCCACCGCGTCCCCCGCTTGCTTCAGCAATTTTCCGATAGTCGCTTCGGTGATGCTCTCTCCCAACGACGGAATTTTGATTTCAACAGACACGAGGATCCTCACTCATTTTCGCAACGCTTCTTCTACAAGCATTCGCTGTTCGTACTGGTGGGTTGAATAGAAGCCAGTCGCCGGACTGGCGCTTGCGGGCCTGCCCGCATAGCGGAACTTCAGGCCCCGTTCCCCAATGGCTTCGTGAAGGGTGTCGTGCACGAATTGCCACGCTCCTGCGTTGCGTGGCTCCTCCTGCACCCAAACGACTTCTTTGAGATTTGGCAGTTGCGCCAAGTGCGCATCCAAATCTGCCATAGGAAAAGGGTAGAGCTGCTCAAGGCGCGCGATCGACACGGAAAGTTGGCCGCGTTCACGTTTTGCCAAATCGAAGTAAACCTTTCCACTGCACAGCAATAGGCGCGTGACTGCCTTGGCCTGTTTCTTGTCGAGGGGATCGACGATCACCCTTCGATAGGTTCCGGTGACGAAGTCCTCCCAGGGGCTGGCGGCCTCGTGAAGCCGCAGCAAGCTCTTGGGCGTCATGACGACCAGGGGCTTACGAATCATCCGATGCATTTGCCGGCGCAGCAGGTGGAACATCTGCGCCGAGTTGGTCGGGAAGCAAACTTGCATGTTGTCTTCGGCGGCGAGTTGCAGAAATCGTTCAAGGCGAGCCGAAGAGTGTTCAGGTCCAGCGCCTTCATAGCCATGGGGGAGCAGGAGCACGATACCGTTGAACCGGTACCACTTGTCTTCTCCTGAAGCGATGAATTGGTCAATCATCACTTGCGCATTGTTGGCAAAGTCCCCGAACTGGGCCTCCCAAACGACGAGCGCCTCCGGGTAGTCGAGCGCGTAGCCGTACTCGAAGCCGAGGCAAGCCATCTCCGACAACGGGCTATTGTCGACGTGGGCGATGTCCGGAGCAATGTCACCCAACGGAAATGCCGTGCCTCCGGTAAGCTGGTCGTGAAGAATCGCGTGCCGGTGCGCAAAGGTACCTCGCTCCGTATCTTGTCCGGTGAGGCGAAGTCGGTGCCCTTCTTTGAGCAGCGTGGCGTAGGCCAGCATTTCTCCCGCTCCCCAGTCGAGGGGTTCATCGCCGCGCACCATCGCCTGACGCTTCGTAATCAGGCCCTTCATCATGTTGGGATGGAGGACAAAACCCTCCGGGACCGTCGCGAGCTTGGTGAGGAGTTCTTTCAGTTCCGGCAAAGGAACGCCCGTGACAACGTCCGGAACTTTGGCGTCCGCGCCCCCGACATAGTTTTCCCAGACGCCTTTGTTGTGGCTGGGATCTTTGACCTTGCTGGCGCCGCGCGTCCCCTCAAAGGCGCCGGTGAATTCGGCAGCCGTTACCGCGCGCAAGGCCTCTGATTCAGAGGCCTGAATACGCCCTGCCGCGTGGAGCGCCTTTGCGTAGATAGCGCGGGGAGATGGATGCTCTCGAATCTGTTGGTACATCGACGGCTGGGTGAAGGATGGCTCGTCACCTTCGTTGTGGCCATACTTGCGGTAGCAAACGAAATCGATGACGACATCTGAATTGAATTTCTCACGGTATTCGGTCGCGATCCGCATGACGTGAACCGCGGCTTCCACGTCATCCCCGTTCACATGAAATATCGGGATGTCCAACATTTGCGCCTGCGCGGTGCAATAGAGCGAACTGCGCCCTTGATCCGGCTCGGTGGTGTACCCGAGTTGGTTGTTCACGATGAGGTGGATGGTCCCTCCCACATCGTAGGCGGGCAGGCTTCCGAGATTCAGAGTCTCTGCCACCAGTCCCTGACCCGAAAATGCTGCATCGCCGTGAATGACGAGAGGGACCACCTCTTGGCGGGCCAGCCGATTGCCGCCACGGCGATCTTGCTTCGCTCGAATACGCCCCTCCACCACCGGGTAGACAAAGCCCAGGTGCGATGGGTTGAATGCCATGGTGACATGGACACTTTCGCCAAGGCGACTCATCCACTCTTTGGAGAATCCCAAGTGGTACTTTACATCTCCGCGATTGAGATAGAGCGAGGGATCCGAAGGCCCGGCAATTTCGCTAAAGATTTGCTCCGCGGGCTTGCCCGCGACGTTGCAGAGCACATTGAGTCGTCCGCGGTGCGCCATGCCCAGCACGACCTCTTTGATTCCCAACCGCGACCCCACTTCAAGGAATTCGTCGATCATCGCCAACTGCGCCTCGCCGCCTTCGATGGAGAAGCGCTTCTGGCCCTGGAATTTAGCGTGGATCGTCGCCTCGAAGACTTCGGCGCGGGTCAAACTGGTGAGTATCTGGCGCTGTTCCTCTAGAGAAAAGTCGGTGCGGTTTTCGATGAGTTCCATGCGCTCTCGGAGCCAATGCCGCCGCTCCGAGTCGAACATATGGGCGAACTCGACGCCAATGGATCCACAGTACGTTCGGCGCAGACGTTCGAGAACACGTCGCAATGGGACCCGATTTTCTCGGAACGTCCCCGACGGTTCTACGAGCGCGTCGAGTTCCGAGGGAGAAAACGCGTTGTCCGACACCAGTCCCGAATCTGAGAAGTGCTCGAGCGCTTTGCGCGGCCTCCCCAAGGGGTCGAGTTGCGCGAGGAGATGGCCGCGTAGGCGAAACGCGCTGACCGCCTGATTGACGCGACTTTGGAGCTGCATTGCTGAAGCAGAGGCGGCTGTCGCCGACGTACCCGCCACTCCATTGGTGCGATCGAACGGAGCGAGCGTCCAGCCATCGATGACGAGTGGCTTTCCTGTTCGGGCGAGCGAACCAAACAACTCTGCCCAACTTGCATCGACCGCCGCAGGGTTGTCGAGGTACCGGGCGTACATCGCTTCAATGAAGTCGATATTGGTGCCCGTAAGAATCGTGTCAGTGGGTTGCGGCATTGTCCGATGCATCTCGCTTTTTTATTGAGCGTCCCAGTTCCGGCCCACTGAGCGCCACTGCACTTCGCCGGCGATACAGCTTCTAGCAAGCAATTGCCCGCTGGCAACCTCTTCCCGGGTGGCGTGGGAGGGGGTGCCAGCGCCTGGTCGCGTCCCTCCACCTGCACAGAAATCCCCGCGATTTCCGCTAGGGGAAGAGCCTCTCCGCAAGGGCTTGGACGTTGGGTGACCCAAGGCCCGTCACTTGGTCGTACCCAGGTTGCGCACTACAGGTGGCGCAGTCTCGAAGTTCTGCCGCGTTGCTTCCGCTGACGACGTCATAGAAGGTGGCAGGAGCACTCGCACTGGTGCGATAGAGCAGCTCGTTGAAGCCGTAATCTGTCGCGCGCACTTTCTCTTGCAAGGATTGTCCCTTGTTGTTGGCGTATTGCGAGAGCAGCGCGGCGATGCCACCCCAGATAGGTGCAGAAGCACTGGTGCCACCGAAAGCCTCCCAGCTTTGGTCAATGTAAACGAGAACCCCGCTGCCTCGGGGATCGGCAACCGCGGAAACATCAGGTAGTATTCGCGCCTGTTGCGCGAGGTATTGTGGCGTTTGGTTGGCGACGGCATCCTGGTAAGGAGGCCGCGGAATCGTGAGTCCGAACCCAGATGCGGCCCCGCCACCTGAGAACTCCCAGGCGCTCTCCGTCCCTTTTGGGTCAAAGGCGACGGCGTTAATCGTCGTTCCTCCAACGCAGGTCGCATAAGGGGACGCCGCAGGGTAGTCGACTCCGTTGACTTCCCCTGCAGAAGCAGAATCGGTGGTTCCCCGATCCCCTGAACTGACGAAGACCGCGATGCCCCCGGTTTTCGCAGCCCCCTGGAAGATCAAGTCTTGTCCGGCCACGAAAGCGATATTTTCACTTGTCACCGTCCCGCCATAGCTCATCGAGATAGCGGAAATGCCAGGGATGAGCGACGCTTGCCGCGTGGCCTCCCGTAAAGCCGCAGCGCTTGCCGAGCTTGCAATCACCAGAAAGAGTTTGGCCTTCGGAGCGAGCGCATGCACCATCTGAAGATCGAGTGCAATTTCACCGCCCCAGTCGAACCCCTCAATGGGCCCTGAGGAGGTGCGCAAGTTCAAGACATTGAAGCAACCGTTGGCAACAGTGCACTCGGGCAAGCCAAACGCGCGGCTGTACACATTGAGGTCCCCCTCGAAATCGCCGGTGCCCGGCGCATCGACAATCGCTACCGCCTGTCCGTCTCCGTCGAGGTTCGCCGGCACGTTGTAATACCGCCGGAGATCCGGTGACGCGAGAGCCCCGTTGGGGCCACTTCCTCCCGCACCATAGAGATCGACCGAAGGTCCCCAGCGCGAGTCACCGACCTTCGCAGCAGGGTTGGCGACACCGTTTGGTTCCAGGGCAAAAACGATACTTTGGATGGCGGCAGCATTGAGTAAATTCGTGGTTTTGCGAGGTTGCGTGCCGTCAAATTGCGATGACCTGACGAGGGAACCCTTCTTGTTGAGGTAGCCTCCGTAGACGGCTCCCTCCCGTTCAAAGAGGACGCGGTACTGCGCAAGCCCTGATGAAGGATTGTAGAGCGCGCGCCGCGAGACCCAGGTTCGCAGTCCTTGAATCGTTTGAAAATCGCCTGCATCCTGTTGAAGGATTTCCGTGGGGTGCAGATTCAGCAAAATGAGCGGGAAGAGCGCCTCGATCCCAGCGTCACCAAAGGGCACGGGACCGGTGGATGGGATTGCGGAACTCAGTGCATAGACATTGTTCTCTTTGTCGATCACCAAGCTTGAGATTTGAATCGCGTCTTCTGCCCAGGTGATCGCGGCGCGCACGTAGGCGGAGCCAGGCAACCATCCCGCATCCGGCCTGAGATTCTTGCCTTGATCAAAGAATTGAAACGGAAGGGCCGCGAGCAAGTCGATGGGTGCATCTTTGAGCGCGCCGGCAAGCGGGACGATTTGAATCTCAGACCACTGGAGGGAGCGGGCCACCGCTGTCCCATCGCCATTGAGGTAGTCGATTCGCACGCCTTGCGGCACGTAGTTCACCGCGCGAACGCCATCGGCTCCTAGGGAGACGAAGGCGCCATTGGACACGAAGCCAGCCGCCGCGGTGCCAGGAATTCTCAAGGCATCGGAGAGCGTCACGGTGTGGCTATTGGTTTCCACAGTCTTGCCGAGTGGCGAATCCGCCATCGCCCCAAAGAGGCTCCGCGCGTAGACAAAATCCGATAGCGGATCGAAGACCCCGCCACCGTAAGCGAGCCGGAAGCCGACTTGCCAAATCCCTCCATCGAGAGCGAGCCCCTCGAACGCCGCGTGGTCCGCGGACAGGGATGAAGCCCGCACAATCCCCGAAGGCCCGGAGTCTCCGGCGTCACCGCCATCCGTTGAATTCACTGAACCGTTCCCGCATCCCCAGAAGAGAATGGAGGCGATGACGGCGATAACGACGCTATGGGTGTTCCTGGAAGTCATCGTTGCCTCGCCACTCCATGAACCGAAAGAGGTTCTTGGGCTATTCTAGCCGCAAGACCGGCCGAAAGCTGAGCCTACAGAGCGACTTTGCCAGACGCAAACCGATACGGATCGCTGGCAGTCTTTGGCGCAACGTCGCCACGGTGCTAGCTCGGGTCCATGTTCGAACTTGTGATTCGAGGTGGAACATGCGTCACTCCCAGCGGAAGCCGACGCGCGGATATTGGCATTTCCCAAGGGAAGATTGAGGCAGTCGGTGCATACGGCACCGGAAGCGCCCGACAAGTACTGGAAGCGGAGAACCTCCACGTTCTCCCGGGGGTCATCGACTCTCATGTACACTTTCGCGAACCAGGCTTGACCCATAAGGAAGACTTGGGGACAGGGAGCGCCGCGGCGGCGCTGGGTGGAGTGACGGGCTATTTTGAAATGCCCAACACGTCACCACCGACGGTGACCGCCGAGGCCCTCGCTTGGAAAGTTTCGCGCGCACGTGCCACCAGTTGGGTGGACTTTGCATTCTACGTTGGCGCCACTACGGACAACTTAGGAAGCCTCGCGAACTTAGAACGCGCCGAGGGGTGTGCGGGTGTGAAGGCATTCCTCGGCAGCTCGACAGGAACCCTGCTCCTCGACAGATTACCACTCCAGAAACAAATGCTTTGCGCTACGCGTCGACGTGTCGCCTGTCACAGCGAAGACGAAGCGCGCCTCAAGGAACGCGCCCCCCACTTCTTGGGACCTGAGGTTTCCCAGCACCCCCAATGGCGCGACACTGAAACTGCGGTGCGCTCGACACGCCGAATTCTCGCGTTCGCAGAGCAAACCCAGCGGACGATCCACATCCTCCATGTGACGACTGCGGAAGAGGTTAGGATGCTCACCGAGAACGCTCGGTTCGCGACCTTCGAGGTGACTCCGCAGCATCTGACGTGGGCCTCTCCCGAATGCTACGAGCGCCTCGGAACGCTCGCACAAATGAACCCGCCGATACGAGAAGCCCGCCATCGGGACGCCCTCTGGCAGGCTATTCGAGATGGTCAGGTTGCGGTTATTGGCAGCGATCACGCTCCCCACACGCTCGATGAAAAGAATCGGCCCTGGCCCAAGTCGCCTTCAGGCCTCCCGGGCGTCCAAACGTTGCTGCCGGTGATGCTCGAGCATGTCGCGCGCGGAGACTTGACCCTCGAGGGCCTCGTGGAACTCACCTCCGCTGGAGTCGCGCGGACGTTTGGATTGAAGCGAAAGGGTTTCCTCGCTGTGGGTTTCGATGCGGACTTCACCATCGTCGACCTCGAAGCGAAGCGAACCATTCGCAACGCGGACATCGCCTCGCGCTGCGGCTGGACGCCCTTCGACGAGATAGCCGTGCGGGGCTGGCCGGTGGCTACCGTCGTCCGCGGCAACATCGTCATGCGCGAGGGTGAACTTCTGGGCGCCCCCAAAGGCGCCCCGATGGCGTTCACCCAAGTCGCTTAGGAAGCGTCCGTTGGGCGTCCGATTCCGCGGTAGGTGAAGCCCAGTTTGCGCATTCGTTCCGGGGAATAGATGTTGCGCCCGTCAAACACGACGGGCGTCTTCATGCGCTGTTTGATCCGCGCAAAATCTGGCAATCGAAACTCGTTCCATTCCGTGCAGACCAAAAGCGCGTCGGCGCCATCGATGGCGGCTTCCGCCGACGAGACGAATTCAATCGTCGATGCGGTGAGGGCAGGAAGGCGACGGGCCACCTCGCCGGCGACCGGATCAAATGCGATGACGTGCGCACCGCGCGCTGTAAGTCCGCGAATGACTGCCAGTGACGGAGCTTCGCGCATGTCGTCGGTGTTTGGCTTGAATGCCAGTCCCCAAATCGCGATGCGCTTTCCTCGAAGGTCTTCGCCGAAGTGTTCAACCACGTGGGAGACGAGGCGCTCTTTTTGCTTGGTATTCGAGGCATCGGCATTGGCGAGCATCGCGAAATCGAGACCGTTTTCGCGGGCAGTAGCGACGAGTGCTTGCACGTCCTTTGGAAAGCACGAACCCCCATAGCCAATCCCGGGAAACAAGAACGCTGGGCCAATGCGCGTGTCCGAGGCGAGGCAGCGGCGAACCCATTCCACATCCGCGCCCACCTTGTCGCAGAGGTTCGCGATGTCGTTCATGAAGGCGATGCGAAGCGCGAGCATCGCGTTGGCCGCATACTTCGAGAGCTCAGCGGAGGCCAAATCCATCACCAGGACTGGCCGTCCCGTCCGCACGAGCGGCTCGTACAATTCGGTGAGGAGCGCCTCGGCGTGATGAGAATCAACGCCGATCACGATGCGATCCGGCTTCAAGAAATCGGAGAGCGCGGTTCCCTCCTTCAAAAACTCGGGATTGGAGGCGATGTGGAACTTTTGGTTTGTACGTGCGGCAATGTGGGCGCGCAGCACGTTGTGGGTACCTACCGGAACGGTGCTCTTGGTGACGATGACAGTCTCGCCGCGAAGGTTCTCGGCAATGGCGCCAGCGGCTGCAAGCGTGGGCCTCAAATCGGCTTCTCCAGATTCGGATTGAGGGGTGCCAACGGCAATAAAGACCACCTGAGCGTCGCTACAGGCAGCTGCGATGTCCGTCGTAAAGGACAGGTGGCCTTCGCTGGAAGTACGGGCGACGAGCTCTTGAAGGCCCGGCTCATAAAACGGCACTCCTCCGCTGCGAAGCGTGTCGACGCGCTCTGCATCGATGTCGACGCAAGCGACGCGGTGGCCGAAATCCGCAAAACATGCGCTCGCTACCAGTCCGACGTATCCGCTGCCGATCATCGCAATCTTCATTTGCCCTCCCCGGCAGGTGAGACCAAACCCACCAAAAAAGTGATCTGAACCGCTTTCCTTCTCCGCAAGACCATTATATGGACCGCCTCAACCGCTGATTGAGGCGGCTGCTGCCCGCATTTCGTAGGCGGCTTTACCAAGAAAGCAAAGAAGCGAAGATGGCAACTGGTTCAGTGAAATGGTTCAATGATGCGAAGGGTTTTGGATTTATCGCGCAGGACGGTGGCGGAGATGATGTGTTCTGCCATCACACGGCGATCAAGGTCGAAGGCTTCCGGACCCTCTCTGAGGGGCAGAAGGTCGAATTTGACGTGAAGAAAGGCCCGAAGGGGTTGCAGGCAGAAAACGTCCGACCTGCTTGATTCCCGTTTGAAGCATTCGGCATGATCGATGGGCCCGCCGGGAAACCGGTCGGGCCCATCGTCTTTTAGACGATAAGCCTCGGTTGCCTTGGAGCGGGCAAAGATTTCAATCTTTGCCACAGGAGTGCTACGCTCCTGCAAATCTGGGAAGTCCTTTCCTGGGTCGCTGCTGGCTGGGACAGCGGCTCCTCGGAGGCTTCCCTAGAGGAACGCGAGGAATCATGTACAACGCATTCGACAAACCCAAAGGCAAGCGGATCCTGAACCGAAAACTCAAGACGGGCGCTGCGGAGCGCTTCTCACCGTCCTATGGGGTCCACCGCGGACGAATTCCTGACCCCAATTGGCCACCTTCGCAATTCCCGGACGACGGCACTGCGATGAAGCGCAAGGATCGTCGGGTCATGTGCGACTTTACGATTCTATCAGGCGGCAAGAAGTACAAGGTGCACGGGGATCTTTCGAGGGGCGGCGTGATGTTTTTTCTGCCTGATCTCATCCGGAGCACGGACGTCAGCGTGCAGTTCAACAAGGTCGTTGCAAAGGCCACCATCCAGTCGACAAGCACCCAACAAAAGGGCGTGGCGCACCGCGCGAAATTCATAGATCCCGAGGAAGGCAACGAAATCTGGGACGCCCTGATCCACGGGTAATTGTTCATCGCCGCGAGCGCTGATGCCACGCGGCGAGCGCCGCAGCGTGGACATCTTTGATGCTTACCTTGGCGCCCGCCGCGATGGCCCTGCAATCTTCGAACTCCGGCATCGCGGTGACAATGCGGCCCTTCCACTCGCCAATCTTGATCCGAACCGCGCCCCACGGTGTGTCCAGCGCTTCAAAGTGACGCTTCAGGGCAGTTCGCTCGACTGCGGATTCGCGTATTCCGAGCGTAGTCGTTTCTTCAACCAAGAGCTCCAGGAGCGATTGTCTGCGCTCTTCGCTGGCGAGGATTGAAAGTTGATGCCCAGGACGACCCTTTTTCATGACGATGGGGACGATCCACGCATCGAGGCCCCCACGCGCCATTGCCATTTCAACGACCGCCCCCAGAATCTGCGGCGAACAGTCGTCGAGATTGCACTCGAGGAGAACGAGGTGTTCCCCCTCCCCCAACATCGTCCCTAGCGAAGCGCGCAGCACATTGGGTCGGTCAGCCCAATCGCGCGTTCCGACACCGTAGCCAATTCGCTCGATGGTCACCTCTGGAAAGCTTCCAATGGTGGCGATGGTCTTCAGAATTGCCGCCCCCGTTGGCGTCGTCAGCTCTCCCTCGCCAACAAAACGCACCGGCACGTTGCGCAACAGTTCGAGGGTCGCTGGTGCGGGAATCGGGATAGCGCCGTGGGCTCCCATGGTCGTACCGCTCCCCATAGGCGGCGGTGCAGCGTACACGACCGGGTTTCCCATCAAATCAAGCGCCACTGCGGCCCCGCAAATATCGACGATCGCATCGATGGACCCGACCTCGTGGAATTCCACCTCGTCTGGGGGGACATCGTGAATTCGCCCCTCCGCTTCCGCCAGCGCACGAAAGATTCGCAGAGCGAGAGCCTTGGGTCGCTCTCCAAGCCCGGAGCGAGTGATGAGCCCAGCGATGTCGACCCAGCTGCGATGCCCGTGAACTTCGCCCTGCGGGTACGCGGTCATCACAACGTCGAGCTTGATTCCAGAGATCGCATGGCGCTGCGCGCTCGCCGTTCGAATTTCCCAGCCGGGGATGTTGAGGGTTTGTAGCGCACCATTCAGCGCCTCCAGGGAAACGCCCACATCGATAGCAGCCGCCAGGAACATGTCGCCGGCGATTCCGCCGATGGGCTCTAGCAAGAGGACGCGCTTCCCCATCTCCCGCTAGCGACCCGGAGGCGGCGGTGCCGCTTCGGTAGCCCCATGGCATTTCTTGTACTTAAGGCCACTTCCGCACCAACAAGGATCATTTCTTCCGAGTTTGGGGCTGGTGTTCTTGACGGTGCGCTGCGCCGAGGCTCCCGCCGCCACGCGACCGTCCGGTCCAATGCGACCTTCCACTGCCAGGCGCGCGTTGGCTTCGAGAATCTTCTCAAGGCGGAGCGCGTCCTCGTTGGCAGTGCGCGGTTGGGCGCGCATGATTTGGCTCACGAAGGTGGTCTTGATTTCGTGGAGCATTCGCTTGAATCCAGCGTAGCCCTCCTTTTTGTATTCGATCTTCGGGTCCTTCTGACCGTAGCCGCGAAGACCGATGCCCTGGCGAAGGTGGTCCATGCCCAACAAGTGATCCTTCCAGAGTTGATCAATGGTGGTCAGGTAGCGCACCTGACAGAACCGATGCCAGTCGAGGGCGTGGGAAGCCTCCCGCTCGAGATAGACTTTCTCGACGCGCTTGAAGATCATCTCCTGAAGCTCTTGGACAGTCCCATCCGTCTGAAATCCCATCGGAATGTTGAAGACGCGATCGACTTCCTTCGTGAGCGCATCGACGTCCCAGGTGTCCGGATTCGACTTCGCGGCGTAGGTGTCGGTGATTCCAACGATTGCGTCTTCCACGGCATCGAAGACCATTTCGCGAAATTCGGCCCAGGTGATTTGACGCTCTGAGCGCTTCTTTGCCTTGGTCTTGGGATCCTCATCAAATTCGACGAGCGGGATTCCTGCACCTGCTGCAAGCACCTGTCGGCGGAGCGCGTAGATCGTCCGCCGTTGCTGGTTCATCACGTCGTCGTATTCGAGGAGATTTTTTCGAATGTCGAAGTTGTGACCCTCGACCCGCTTCTGCGCGTTCTCGATTGCCCGGGAAAGCAGCGAATGCTCGATGACCTCGTCTTCCTTCATTCCCATCGTTTCCATCAGGGAAGTGATGCGCTCTCCGCCAAAAATTCGCATCAGGTCGTCTTCGAGGGACAGGTAGAATCGGCTCCTTCCCGGATCCCCCTGGCGCCCGGCGCGTCCGCGAAGTTGGTTGTCGATGCGCCGCGATTCGTGGCGCTCCGTTCCCAAAATGAAGAGCCCACCTGCGGAAATGACTTCCGCCTTTTCCGATTCGCATTGCGCGACGTGGCGTGCGGACGCGGCGGCAAGCGCTTTCTCCCACGCCGCCGTGGCGCTCGC
>JBGSMZ010000135.1:0-14957 GCA_041739845.1 Myxococcaceae bacterium | reverse complement strand
AGCATCAATGTCTCGCCACTGCGAAATGCAAATCCGGCGATCCCTCTATCTATGGGAATCCGAAACTCGCCGTCGGCCTTTCCCTGGAGGTCAGGAGACCAAAGATCGCGACGATTCGCATCGTAGAGGAACAGCGTTGCTGCCTGTGCTCCCAGGAGTAATGAAACACGGTGCTTCACCGTTCCAAAAAGCTGCCCAAGCTCTTGCGCAGCAACGATCTCTCCGCCGAGCGCGACCAGCGCGGCAAACCGCTCGGATTGAATGGAAATGGCTCGCTCAAGCTCGTTGATCACGGCAGCGAGATCGGCAACGAGCCGCTTCGGTTCGCCCCGTCTTCCGAGGGAAGGTGCCATCGCGACCTCTTCCATTAGTGGATATTCGCCCAAGAGTCGCCAATCTTCACGTCCACCACCAGCGGGACCTTGAGCGCGAGCACATTGGTCATCTCAGCGCGCGCCAATGCAGCAACGCCCTTTGCATCTTCGTCCGGAGCTTCGAACAAAAGCTCGTCGTGGACTTGCATCAACATCCATCCACTCGTGAGCTTGGCCTCAATGGCGAGCATTGCGCGCTTCACCAAGTCCGCAGCGGTTCCTTGAATGGGCATATTGATCGCCGCGCGCTCCGCCGCACTCGAGACGGCGCGGTTCTTGGAGTGGATGTCCGGAAGGTAGCGACGACGCCCATCGATGGTTTCCACAAAGCCGTTGCTGCGCGCCTTCTCAACGGTATCTTCAATATATTTCGCGATCCCCGGAAAGCGTTGGAAGTATGCTTCGATGATTCCCGCTGCCTCTCCTGTCGGCAGGCCAAGCCGAACTCCGAGCCCGTGCGCCGAGAGTCCATACGCGATACCATAATTCACCATTTTGGCTGAGCGGCGCTGTTCTTCCGTCACCTCGCCCGGTGACGTCCCAAACACCAGCGCGGCCGTCCGGCGATGGACGTCGTCTCCGCTCGTAAATGCATCGAGGAGTCCCGTGTCCTCGGTGAGGTGCGCAAGGATGCGCAATTCGATCTGACTATAATCAGCGGAGATGAGCTTGCTCCCTTGCTCCGCCACAAACGCGCTTCGTACCCGGCGACCGAGATCGGTACGAATAGGGATGTTTTGGAGGTTTGGGCCTGTCGACGCCAGGCGTCCGGTTGCCGCCAGCGCTTGCATGAACGTCGTGTGAATGCGACCATCGTCTTCGATGAGCTTTGGGAGTGTGTCGAGGTAGGTACTCCTGAGCTTGGCCACGGCGCGGTATTCGATGATGGCCCTTGGAAGAGGATGCTCGCGTGCGAGCTTTTCGAGCACTTCATGATCCGTCGATGGTCCAGTCTTGTTCCGTTTGAGAACTTTGAGGCCGACTTCCTCAAACAGAACTTTTGCGAGTTGCGCAGGAGAAGCAACGTTAAAAGAGTGACCGGCGAGCTCGGCAATCGATTTGAGCTGGCGGCTTTCAATTTCCGCAACTTCCGTCGACACGGTCCACAACGTATCCCTATTGACCTTCATTCCTCGTCGCTCCATGCACGCGAGGAGGCGGGCGAGAGGAAACTCAAGCGTTCGCGCGAGTTCGGAGACCTTGCGCTCGTCTGCCTCCAGCCAGAGCGTTGCGACCATCGCGCGGATAGCACCTACCCAAGCGAGGGCATCGCTCGCGGTCAGCGTGGATTTGGGGATCTCGAGTCCTAAGCGTTCTCGTGCGATGTCGGACAGCGAATGGACCTTTCGCATGGGGTTGATGAGGTAGGAAAGGAGCATCACATCCGTTCCAATCTGCAGTGCTCCGAAACCTGTCCGATGGAGCAAGTGGTCGAGTGCCTTGGAGTCGAAGGTGGTAATCGCGCAGTGCGCCAGAACGGGTCCAAGCGCTGCGCGAGCTGCTTCCCCAGGGAAGCCCTCCAGACGGAGTGCCCAGGCCACAGTGGGCCCAGTAGCGACGGCAAAACCCTCCAGCGCGGCGACGCGCGGGTCCCCCTGGTACCAAGGCTCCAGGACTACTTCGGACTGGCCGGCGAGCCGCCGGCATGCTTCTTGGAGCCCAGCTTCTCCAGTGAGGACTTCTTCGTCGTACTCCACCTGCTCCTTCGCTCCACCGCCCAACGCATCGACGAGGCGAGAGAACTCCAACTCTGTGAAAAGCGTTCGCGCCGCGACCACATCGATCTCGCGTCGCTCCAAGTCGTCGAGCGCTGTCTCAATTGAAAGATCCCGCCGCAGCGTTGCAAGGCGCCGCGATACCCCTATCTGATCGACGTGTCCGGCAAGGGATGCCTTGACTTTCGAGGGCGGGAGAGAAGCGATGGAATCGATCAAGGCCTCGACTGTCTTGAATTGGCCCAGGAGCTTGGCGGCGGTCTTTCCGCCGATGCCTGGAACATTCGGAATATTGTCGACTGGGTCTCCGATCAGCGCCTGGAAATCACACCATTGATCGGGGGCAATTCCGTAGCGCGCGCGAACGCTCTCCTCCGTCACGTCCTGGTTTTTCATGGGGTCAAAAATGGCGACGCCAGGACGTAGCAATTGAATGAAGTCCTTGTCCGAGGTCAAGACTTCTACGGGCAAATTCTCGGCCGCTGCGCGCTCCGCAAGGGTCGCGATGACGTCGTCAGCCTCCCAGCCGCGCACTTCGACAATGGGGAGCCGAAACGCGCGCGCCACCTCCCGGATGAGAGAAAACTGCGAGACCAAATCATCGGGCGTCTCTTCGCGGTTGGCTTTGTAGTTGGGATCGATTGCGGCTCGCCCGTCGCGACTATCGAGATCAAAACAAAGTGCAGCGTGCGACGGATTGCGATCCTTCAACAGCTTCATGACCATCCGCGCGAAGCCGAGCACCGCGTGAATGGGAACGCCCCTGGAGGTCGTCAGCGGAGGCAGCGCGTGATATGCGCGAAAGATCAATCCGGAGGCATCGATGAGCGCGAGCTTGCGCAATGGCGGCTTGGCAATTGGAGCTTCAACCTCCATGACCGTCGCTCCTTTGAGAGGACCTCTCGCACTGGTCAGCGGAAGATGAACTTTACCAGGGCAACGCCGATCAAGTAAGCATCGCCATCTTCGATCATGCGTCGCTGGATCCGATGATTCCTAAACCACGTCCCATTCGAAGAGCTGAGATCGGCGATGAAGTAGTCTGCCCCTTCTCGACTCACCATCGCGTGTTCGCGGGAAGCTTTCTCAGAGCTGACAACATGGTCGCAATGCTTTCCTCGGCCGATGGTGAATGTTTCTTTGGAGATCTTGACGAGCGTCCCATCATCGTGAAGGAGATAGAGTACCGTTCCGGCAGTTCGCGCAGCGAGCCGTGGCGAAGGAGGCTGGATCGGAGCGAAGTCTGGGATTTGAGAATCCGAAAGCGGTGGTGCGGAACGGTGAGGAGGAGAAAGCGCAGCGTTCGGGGCGCGCGCTCGGACCATCTGCTCGAGTTCGTCTGCTGCTTCTTTCGCCCGATGCGCAAGACGACGCGCGCTCGATTCCCTCTTGGTACCTGCCAATGGGCGCTTTCCGCGTCCCTGGCGCAGAAGCGGAGCAACGGCGCCCCCCTTCCCCTGGTCTGCATCGTCATCACCGAGGAACCCTTGTTGTCGAGCAAGGTTGAATATCGCTTCATTGATGAGCGAATCGCGCTCGACTCCCATCTGGGCGGCCATCTCGTTTATGGCCTCCCAAAGGTGCTCGGCGATCTGCACGTCGTGGGAAGAGCGGCGCTTCGAACTCATAGACATTTGCTCGCCCAATCTCGGGTGTGCGCGGCTTCAGCTTCTAGCGGTAACACACCAACCCGTTTCCGGTAGTCGAAAGAACTTGTGATGTATAGTCGTAGGCGGTGAGAAGCGGGACTTCTACCAAGGCGCTCGGTCCTGGGAAACCCACCAGTGCTTCCCAGGTGTAGACGGTGCTGATCGCGCTTATATAGGTGGGCAGCGAGGCGAGGATGATACCGGCAGGGACCACTGCGAAGGTCGACGTCCCACAGGTCGATGACGCAATCTGAAGCTGGTAGGGGATAAGATTTCCGTTGAGCGTAAATTGCCAGTAGGCGCCCCACTTCTGAGGGAGATCTCCTATTTGCACCTCAAGCGCGTTACGCGGTCCATCATAGTTCAGCGGGTAGGTAAGGAAGTTCTTCTGGTAGGTGAGCGTCTTTCCCGTGTTGCTGCGCCCCAGGAATCCGTCGATCGACGCCTCGACGACAACGGGTGCGCTCGCCCCGGCGCGGATAGAATACAGACTGGGGGCGCTGCAGTCGGGAGGAATTGCCTCCGCTTCGACCCAACCAGCGTCGAAGCGCAAGACCGAAGACCTGCCGCACTCGCTCGTTCCTCCATCGTCCAAGGAATAGCCAAGGATGATTGTATCACCGACAGCGATGCGCCCTTCGTAGCCCGATAGGGCCGGAAGGACGCGCCCCGCGTCTGCGGGTATCGCCAGCGAAATATACGGAGAAATGAGCCCTTCCCAGGAGGCGGTGAACGTCTGCCCCTGCAGGTAGCCATCCGCAACGGTAAGGACAAAGGGTGCGTTGGGAACGGCCGGTGTACCGGTCCCTCCATCGAGGAGGAAGCCGGAATCCGGTGTGACGGTGAACTGAACCCGCGTACTCGTATAAGTGCTCGCATCTGCGCCGATGTTGGCGCTGGCGATTGTCCCCGTTGCAAACGTGTAGCTCCCCGAATCTTCGTCCCCACTGGGAGTCGCCAGTATCGCTGAGGCCAAACTTGGGCGGCGTCCATCGAAATCGATTCTCGTCCCCAAGGCGCCATCGAAAGGGACGATGTATCCAGCGCCGGTCGTGAAGGCGCCGAGGGCCTCGTAAGTCTGTAGCGCAAGCGAAATCCCGCCATCGACCAATAGCGTCGTTTGCAGGATCGCAGCTCCGCTTCCAATCGAGAGATCGAGGGGATTCAATGAAGCCCCAAGGGGAGTCATCGGATCTCCAGTGAATCGCGCAAGAACCGGAAAACCCCCATCCGCAGCCCCCGTCGCCGTATTGACGCCGATGACGCCGCCGCATGAATTGAGGTCGCATTTCTCAGGATCGAGAATCCCAAAAAGGCGAACGCCATCTGAAGTTGGTGCGAGCACCGAAATGGGCCCTGGAAATTGCAACGTTCCCAAAGCAAGGGTCTTCGGATCGACGAGCACCGTCCTCGAGTAGGCCGATCCTTTCAACGATCTTGTAGCGATTGCCAAGCACGCGCTGGTTGAACAAAACGGCGCTCCGTCCAAAGTCCGCTGCGCAAACGGAGGTATCAAGACCATGGAAGCGACAGTCTCGCCGTCGAGTTGCAGGATTGGTTCAGGCTTCGCTGTCCCGATCTTCTCGTATCGGTCGCTTCCACGCACCGGAAGAACCAGCTTCCAAAGCCCTCCGGTGGCGCCATCGAACGTTGCAATGTAGAGCGTCGTTTGGTCCGGGAGTGCGACGAGGCCTTCTCCTATCCAGGCAACCATTGCGGTCACCGGAGCTGCCAAGGCGAGCGGCGATGTGGTCACTTGGAAAAACGCTTCGGAATCAATATCTACCACCGAAAGCTCCTGCCCTCCTTGCGCGGCCGCATACGCGTAGGCGCCGGTGACCAGGGAGCCTCCATCGCTAATTCCTTGATCAATAGCGAGGATCTGCGGGCGCGCAATAACGGGAATCGATAGTGCTTCAAGCGGATTGGGGGCCTGTGCAAAACCACGTCCCAAGAGGCCAGGTCGCCAGAGGTCGAGGACGCGAAGCTCGTTGGTATCCGTCGACGTGAGAAGGAGGTAGCGCTTGTTGATTCCCGCATCCCAGCCGGGATCCGCAACGACCCCTGAATCCATCCGATCGTCGAAGAGAACAAAGCCTCGAAGCCCCGCAAGGGACGCAGTCACGCTCGACGAAGATTGCGTGCATGCAGAAGCGACGAGAGCCATCAGGATCGCGCTACGCTTCAAGGTATCCCTCCTGGGCATTCTCCGCTGATCGTAGCGTCCGTCAGACACACCGCGCGCGGCCCGATATGGGCCACGAGCCTCGCGTCCTGGGGGCGGAAAAGGTCTGGAATATCAATGACGGCCACCCGGGAGTCGTAGAAATTAGCAACGAAGAGACGTACCCCTGCTCCGCGAACGGAATAGCTCATCCCAAATGGCTGCCGTCCCACCCCGGGAATCTGGGCGACGAGCTGTCCCGGGCCCTGATCATAGAGGGCGATAGTTCCGACGCCTGAACACGAAATCGCGATGAGATCGTTGGCGCCTTCTCGTGGCAAGCGAACCGCTTGCGCGGGGTTGCCGGGCAACCACACTGACCGCACGAGCGCGAAGGTCGGGCTCGCCGTTGTGACATCGGTCATCGCGATTTCCATCAAGACATCGGGGCTTCTGCCAACGACATAGGCTACCGTCTCTTGCGTGTTGAGCACGATGCTTCGGGTATCGAGGACTGCCAGCGACGCTTCGAGACCGGAAAGGAACGCCCCTCCGTCGCTAACCGCTGTAGAGTCGCGCGTGCTGTCGCGCCCTCCCAAGACGGAGGTGATGCTCCCCGCGTATCGCCCCGTGGCGTACACCCATCGCTCTCCGATGGCGAGGGAGGCAGTGGGAAAGCCCCCCATATAGTAGAATTGTCCGGCGCCTGAGAGTTCGAGGTTATCCGATGGTAGTCGTACCAAATACCCGCTGAGATTGAGCCCTGAAGCGTAGGGCGAATCCGCCGATTGGATGTGCGAAACCCAGACGTCGCCAAACGGCTCTCCGTTGGCCGCAAGGCAACCTCCATCGACGCAGGTCCGCCCTTCGCCGCAATCGCTCTCGCCCGTGCATTGACGAACCTTCACTGCGACCCCAAAGGGAGAAGGCGCTCTTGGTATTCCTGTTGCGCTATTTTCAAATGCCGAAGGTGTAAGCGTGGGCGCACTTATTCCACAGTTGCTTTCGTACCCCGCTGGAGGATTGGGAACGCATCGGAGCCGCACACCTCCGTCGACGAGGCGAACGTCGACTCCTTGCACTTTCATCCCTTCCGATCGGGAGGCGATGAACACGCGATATGCGCTGTCAGACAATCGGAGATTCGCCATTTCTCCAGAAAACGAATCGACACCGATCACCTTTGTCTCACCGAGTTGGGTGAGCTGTACGGGGCCATTCCTAGGCGTTGCCCCAAACTCCGGGAGATGGCCCCCATCACCATCGGACACTTGGCGCAAATCAACGGCGGTTACCCAGCCGCGTTCAAAACGCTTGTCGAAATTGGCGCTCACTACCAAGAGCATCCCGTCATCCGTACCGGGAACGTCGATATGGGTCACGTCGCTGGGGTAGTAGAAACGATCGGTTGGCGGAGGATCATTGAGCGAGCCTGTGCAGCCAACCCCGAGCGAGCCTAGAATTCCAAGGAGCAAGCCTAGAGGCGTAAGGGGGCCGTGCATGGTCGCGCACCCTATGGTCCCGCCTCGCCCGCCGCAATGATTTGAATCCATCAGGTGCTTTGAATTCTTGAGAGGTCCACTTGGTTGGAAAGGAGCGCTGCCACGGATTGAAGGAGGCGGATGCGATTCGTGCGCAGTTCGATATCGTCGCACATCACCATGACCTCGTTGAAGAATGCCGCAACCGGAGCCTCAAGTTCTGTAACCGCAGCCAATACTCCGACAAAGTCGCCGCGAATCGTCGCCGCCGCGATCGCTTCTCGCTGTGCTTCGATCGCCAAATGGAGGTGCTTCTCTGCGCCACTTCCGACCAGCTTTCCAAGGAGCTCCTTGCGGACTGGACCTGGAGGGACCTGGCGCGCTTGCTTTTCAACAATGTTTGCAGCTCTCTTGAACGTTGTCACCAACGAAGCGAACTGCGGACTCAGGGAGAGGCCGCGCAGCGCAGCGACCCGGTCTCGGGTCGCCGCCAGGTCATCGATGCCTGCGGCCAGAACGGCATCCACGATATCAGGCTTGCTTCCTTCGCCGAAGACCGTTGCCAAGCGTCCGCGAAAGAACGTCAGAATTTCTGCGACCAAGGCTTCTTTAGGCGACGCGCCTTTCACGGAGGCGAGCATTGGTTCGAGGAGCGCATAGGCCTCATCGAGTATCGCGGAGAGTTTGAAGTGGTAGTTGTGGTGGAGCGCAATGGAAATGACGGCCAGGCAGGCTCTCCGAACTCCAGCTTCGTCCTTCGCGCCCGTCGGCTTTCTTCCCAAGGCAAAGAGCCCGACGATAGAATCGATGCGATCCGCCATCCCCAGCAGCGCGCCAACGTTTCCAACCGGGAGTGCGTCACCGGAGTGCCGTGGCAGGTAGTGTTCCTCGATTGCCACGGCGATTGCTTCCGCTTCGCCGTCGGCGAGCGCATAGACCCGCCCCATCACGCCTTGAAGTTCGGGGAATTCTCCAACCATTCCTGATTCGAGGTCCGCCTTGCACAGCGCGGCGGAGCGCTCAAGCTCCGACCCAATGCCACTGACACCCGCTTGAATTGCAAGAACTTGCGCAAGCTTTCCGATCCGCTTTGCCTTGTCATCCATGGTGCCAAGCGGCTTGAACCAAGTTCTCCGGGTCAGCCTCTCTGCGCGCTTTGCCAAAGGAAGCTTGCGATCTTCATCGAAAAAGAATTGCGCATCTGCGAGACGGGCCCGCAGGACTTCCTCGAAGCCGCGGCGAGAAACATCGGGATTGCGGACCTGGGTGTTCGAGATAGCGACGAACTTGGGGAGCAATCGCCCATCGCTTGACGCCAAGGCAAAGTAGCGCTGGTGGGTCTTCATCTCCTGAATCAATACTTCGCGTGGCAGCTTCAGGTACTTTGGATCGAAGCTACCGACGATCGGATGCACTGCTTCTAGCAGGTCGACGACTTGCTCCTCGAGCGCCGCATCGGGCACTGACGTAGCACCAATGGAAGCCGCAACTTCCTTCAGGCATTCCGCAAGAATTCGCGCACGCGCTGACCTGCTCGCAAGGACATGGGCGTCTCTGAGCAAAGCCTCATACCCGTCGGGCGCGGAAATCGGCTGCGGTCCCGGTGCATGGGCCCGATGCCCAAAGGTTGTCGACCCACTGGCGACGTCGCCAAAAGCCAGGGGGAGGACAGCTTGATCCAGCATGGCAACGATCCATTGGATCGGACGCGCGAATGCCACATCGACATCTCCCCAGCGCATCGACTTGGGAAAGGAGATCCGGCGAAGGCACTTCCCGAGAATTTGAGGGAGCAGCACAGGCGCGTCCTGACCATTCTTGATGACGCGTGCGCTGAGGTAGGTTCCCTTGGGCGTCTCTACCCTGTCGAGGCGGTCGATACTTCGACCGACACTCTCCGCAAATTTGCGAGCGGCAATTTTCGGTTCCCCATTCGCATCGAAGGCGGCCTGAATCGACGGTCCTTGGGCGACGCTCTCGACAGCGGCGGTTCGGTCGGACACTTCCTGGACAAGGAGTGCGAGGCGGCGCGGCGTTGCAAATGAAGAAATCGGGCCATGGGTGAGTCCGACTTTGTCACATTCGCTTTCAAACGCATGGGTGAGCTGCGCTATCGCTGGCCCCACAAAGCTCGCGGGCAACTCCTCGCAGCCAATTTCAAAAAGGAGATTACCCACCGAGATTCTCGTGCGCATTTGCGTCGACACGAATGGCGTCCCAGGCTTCGGAGGCGCGGCCACCGTCGAGAATCGGCGGCTGCAATCCGACGCGCCACTGGGTCTTGCACAGCGGATAGCCAAGGGCTGAGCGCGCAGCGAGGTAGGATGCTGCGCAGCGGCGTGCATTGTCGCGCACCCGCTTGATGAATTGCGCTCGTTCCGTTACGGAAATCGTCCCGCGGGCGTCGAGCAGATTGAAAATGTGGCTGCACTTGAGCGCGGAATCGTACGCCGGAAGCGGCAACTTGCAGTCGCGAACAAGGCGTTCGCACTCGGCTTCATGCGAATCAAACAGAGCGAGCAGTTGCTTGGGGTCCGATCTCTCAAAAGCGTACCGGGACATCTCCACTTCATTGGTGTGGAACACTTCGCGGTAGAGCACCCCTTCTGTCCAAGCGACATCGAAGACGCTCGACACACCCTGAAGGAAGGTCGCTATGCGCTCGAGTCCATAGGTCAACTCTCCGGAAACCGGCCGGCAATCAAACCCTCCGCACTGCTGGAAGTAAGTGAACTGCGTGACCTCTTGCCCGTCGCACCAGACTTCCCAACCGAGGCCCCAGGCGCCGAGAGTCGGTGATTCCCAGTCGTCTTCGACAAAGCGGAGATCATGATCGAGTGGGTCGATGCCAATCTCCTTGAGGGATTCAAGGTAGAGGCTCTGGAGGTTCTTAGGAGCTGGCTTGAGCAGGACTTGGAGTTGGTGATGCTGAAAGAGCCGTTTTGGGTTGTCCCCATAGCGCCCGTCCGCAGGTCGTCGACACGGTTGAACATACACTGCGTTCCATGGCTCTGGTCCGAGCGCTCGAAGGAACGTTGCCGGCGCCATGGTGCCAGCACCAACTTCGAGATCATAGGGTTGGAGCACGATGCAACCGAGAGCCGCCCAATAGGACTGGAGCCTTTGAACCATGTCCTGGAAGTACATGGCGCGCTCATATCGGTGCGGCGCCCGAGTCGAAACCGAATTCCTCGCTAACCGGAAAGACCGATTCTGTAGACGTCGGCGGCCTTCCAACCCGCGGCGCGAGCTACGTCCCGCGCCGCTTCCTTGAGCTTGGTGCCTGAAGCGAGCCGTAGGCGAAGCATTGCCTGTACCGTTTCCCGGTCAACGGTCGCCGCCGCTTCGGGGGCTCCGCTCACGAGGATTACGACTTCGCCGCGAAGGCTGGACCCTTCCAATCGAACGCACAAATCATCCAAGGAGCCGCGCAGGAACTCCTCATGGATTTTCGTAAGTTCTCGGGCGAGACACGCCTTTCGCGAGCCGCCTAGCGTTCTTGCGAGTATTGCAAGCGTCTGCGCGACCCGCCCCGGAGCTTCGTAGAGGACGAGTGTGGCGCGCAACACGGAAACCTCCTCGAGCATGGTCGCGGCTTCGCTCTGCTTGCGAGGCAGAAATCCCAGGAAGTGAAATCGGCCCGTTCTGAGTCCTGACGCAGAGAGGGCGGCGATGGCTGCGCAAGCTCCAGGAATCGGCAGTACCGCTATCCCGCTCTCCACGGCAAGGCGCACCAGGGCTTCGCCGGGATCGCTAATCCCAGGACTTCCAGCATCGGTGATCAACGCCATGGATTTGCCACGCACGAGAGCATCGACGATTCCGACGGCCCGTTTCCGCTCTGCAAAGGCAGGGAGACTCTTGGTCGGAGTGCTAATTCCGTAGCGACGCAGCAAGATGTGCGAGTGCCGGGTATCCTCGCAAATCACCAAGTCGACGGAGCGCAGCACGTTGAGCGCGCGCCCGCTAATATCGTCGAGATTGCCGATAGGCGTCGCTACCAGGAACAAGGATCCGGTCGTCATCGCTCCCCCGAGTTAGTACCACGCCGAAAACGCTTCCTCCGTATAGAGGACGGTCCGTGTGCCTCCCTGACCCAGGACACCGGCGACATCAAAGCGAATCGCTCGATCGAATAGCCGGTGGCGTTGACAGTATTCCGTCGCGGCGAGGATCACCCGCCTCTGTTTGGCCCGCGTCACTGATTCTGTCGGATCCCCGCCATAGCGTGACGATCGCATGCGAACTTCGACGAATGCCAAGACCTCACCGCGCTCCGCAATAATGTCGAGTTCCCCATGGCGACAGAGCTTATTTCGGTCCCGAATCCGGTAGCCCGAATGTTCCAAGAATTTGGCGATCAGCTCTTCCGCGTCGGCGCCGAGCGCTTTCCGCTCCATAGTCCCCTCCTTCACGCTTTCCTGTTTCCCATTGCCCATTCGGCGTTTGCGCCTCTTTTCCTGGGCAGCAACAACGCATATGAGGCCACACACCGATGCCACGCCGCTCCGACATCAACAAAGTGCTGTTGATTGGCTCCGGGCCGATCGTCATCGGGCAGGCCTGCGAGTTCGACTACTCCGGAACCCAAGCCATCAAGGCTCTCAAAGAGGAGGGCATCGACGTCGTTCTCCTCAACTCAAATCCGGCCACGATTATGACCGATCCGGATCTCGCCCATCGGACCTACCTCGAACCGATCACCCTCGAGGCCGCCGAGCAGATCATCATCCAGGAGCGCCCCGACGCGCTCCTTCCGACGATGGGCGGCCAAACCGCTTTGAACCTCGCGAAGGCTCTCGCTGAAGCGGGCATTTTGCAGAAGCATGGTGTGCAGCTCATTGGCGCATCGCTCGAAGCCATCAACAAGGCCGAGGACCGCGCACTCTTCAAGATCGCCATGGAGCGTATCGGCCTTGGAATGCCGCGCTCAGGGATTGCCAAGTCGGAGCGGGAAGCAATTGCGCTCGCACAGAAAATTGGCTTTCCGGCGATCATTCGCCCGTCATTTACGCTTGGAGGAGCTGGTGGAGGCATCGCGTACACAGCCGCGGACCTTTCAAGAATTGTGCCTCGAGCGCTCGCCGCAAGCCCCGTGCACGAAGTCCTCATCGATGAATCGCTCATCGGATGGAAGGAATTCGAGCTGGAAGTCGTCCGCGACCGCGCGGACAATTGCATTGTCGTTTGCTCGATTGAAAACATCGATCCGCTGGGTGTTCACACCGGCGACTCCCTCACCGTCGCCCCCGCCCAGACGCTCACCGACAAGGAATACCAACGGATGCGCGATGCGGCCTTCGCCGTCATTCGCGAAATCGGAGTCGACACCGGAGGATCGAATGTGCAGTTTGCAGTCGATCCCAACGACGGTCGAATGGTCGTCATCGAAATGAATCCCCGAGTATCCCGGAGTTCGGCGCTGGCCTCGAAGGCAACTGGCTACCCGATCGCCAAAATCGCGGCCAAGCTTGCGATCGGCTACACGCTCGACGAACTCAAGAATGACATCACCCGAACGACGCCCGCTTCTTTTGAACCGGCGCTTGACTACGTCGTCGTCAAGATTCCCAAGTTCAACTTCGAGAAGTTCCCTGGATCTTCCCGACGCCTTGGAACGACGATGCATTCGGTGGGGGAAGTGATGGCTATCGGTCGCTCCTTCCGCGAATCCTACTTAAAGGCGCTTCGAAGCCTCGAGCAGGGACAACTCCCTATTCCAATCGGTTCGCCGCGATCGCACGCAGTCCTCGCCGCGCTTTTGGCGGAGCCTTCTCCAGATACTCCATGGAATATATTTGAAGCACTCTCGGCTGGAGTTTCCGTGGAGGAAGTCGCGAACCTCACCCGAATTGATCCTTGGTTTCTCCGCCAGTTCAAGGACATGGTCGATGACTTGGCGCGCATCGACGATTTGGAGAGCATCGATGCGCCAAGCCTTCGAAAGCTCAAGTCCCAAGGTTATTCCGACGCGCAACTCGCCGCCGCCGTAGGTCTGTCAGAGCAAGCGGTAAGGGATCGCCGTCATGCGCTTCACATTCGTCCGAGCTACAAGCGCGTCGATACCTGCGCGGCGGAGTTTGAAGCCCATACGCCGTACTTGTATTCGACCTACGACGAGGAAGATGAATCGGCGCCGACGCATCGACGCAAAGTGATGATTCTGGGTTCGGGTCCGGTTCGCATTGGGCAGGGAATCGAATTCGATACGTGCTGCGTCCACGCCTCTTACGCGCTCCACGAAGCCGGCTACGAGTCTATTATTGTCAACTGCAATCCAGAGACGGTCTCGACGGATTTCGATACTTCAGACCGCCTCTACTTCGAGCCGCTGACCACCGAGGACGTCATTGAAATCGCACAGCGGGAGCGTCCTCTCGGCGTGATCGTCCAGCTCGGAGGCCAAACCCCACTCAATATCGCAAGGGCCCTTTCTGAGGCCGGGGTTCCGATACTCGGAACGAGCCATGACGCCATCGACCTCGCGGAAGACCGCGAACGCTTTTCCGCACTCGTTGCCACGCTTCATCTCAAGCAACCAGAGAGTGGCGTCGCGCGCGCCCCAGCGGGAGCCATCGCCGTCGCGCAGCGTCTCGGGTATCCGCTGATGGTTAGGCCTTCCTACGTATTGGGCGGGCGGGCGATGGAGGTGGTGCGCGACGAGGTCGATCTCCATCGCTATATGGATTTCGCTCTATCCGCATCTCCCGGAAGCCCCGTTCTCATCGACCGCTTTCTATCCCGTGCGACTGAAGTGGACGTCGACCTCGTCTGCGATTCGACTGGGGACTGCCTCATCGGCGGTATTCTTGAACACGTCGAAGAAGCCGGCGTTCATTCCGGGGACGCCGCTTGTGTCATCCCGCCGCATACCTTGTCGAAGGAGATCATTCTTCGCCTCCGTGCGATGGCCGAGGAACTCGCGAAAGCACTCCATGTCGTGGGCCTCATGAATGTCCAGTTCGCTATTCAAGGAGACGATATTTTCGTTCTCGAGGTCAATCCGAGAGCTTCGCGCACAGTGCCCTTCATTTCCAAAGCCACAGGCATTCCGATGGCCAAAATCGCGGCGCTCTGCATGGTCGGCAAACGCCTGCGGGATCTCTCGATTCCGCGGGAACAGACGGTGCAACGGGTCGCGGTCAAAGAAAGCGTATTCCCCTTTGCTCGGTTTAGCGCCGCAGACGTCATTCTCGGTCCGGAGATGAAATCGACTGGCGAAGTCATGGGGATCGATACGACGCTCGCTTCTGCGTTTGGCAAAGCGCAGGCTGCGTCCGGGAGCAAACTTCCGATGGCTGGTGTCGTTTTTCTTTCCGTGCGCGACGAGGACAAGCCCTCGCTCGTCATGATCGCGCGTCGCCTCTCGGCTCTTGGATTTCGCCTCATCGCAACGGGAGGAACCGCCTCTTCGCTCCTGGCATCGGGCGTCCATGCGGAGCAGGTGAACAAGGTGCGCGAGGGTCCGCCGCATGTGGTGGACGCGATTCGGTCGGGCGAAGTCACCCTCGTCGTCAACACGACGGAAGGCAAGCAGGCCATTGCGGACTCCTACTCGATTCGCCGTGAATCCC
>JBGSMZ010000134.1:0-20216 GCA_041739845.1 Myxococcaceae bacterium | reverse complement strand
GGCGGTCGACTTCTTTCCCCGTCGCATGAGGTCGTTGCTGAACTTGGCGACCAATCGATCTTGAAAGTTGGGATCGGGATTGATCTTGCGACGATTGGGTACGCGACGACGCGGCATTGAATCTCCTGGAAAAAACTATTTGGCCCGCTTGGCCCCATACTTGGAGCGGCTTTGCTTGCGTCCCTGGACGCCCACTGAATCGAGCGTGCCGCGAACGATATGGTAGCGCACCCCTGGGAGGTCCTTGACGCGGCCTCCGCGAATCAACACCACCGAGTGCTCCTGGAGGTTGTGTCCCACTCCCGGGATGTAGGAAGTCACTTCGACGCCGTTGGTAAGTCGGACGCGCGCAACTTTTCACAGTGCTGACTTCGGCTTCTTGGGGGTGTTGGTGTAGACGCGCGTGCAAACTCCTCGCTTCTGAGGATTCGACTTGAGCGCAGGGCTCTTCGACTTGTATCGGAGTTTTGCACGAGCTCGGCGAATCAGCTGATTTACTGTTGGCATGCGGCCTTTCGTGCTCCAGTCGTGAGAGGCGGCCCGCCTAGCGAATGGGATCGCCCTTGTCAACACCCGGTATTTCTGGAGCGTGAGGCGCCGCTCGCTCCAAAGGCTTCGCCATCAGGACTGCGGTTTCATGATTGTCCTGATAATAGCCGCGCCTTCGCCCCACTTCTTTGAACCCGAGCGCTCGGTAGAAATGCCTCGCGGAGGAGTTGCTTTCTCGAACTTCTAGATATGCCATTTCACAGCCCAGCGCACGAGCATGGTTGCTTGCCTGCTCGAGCAAGGCAGCTCCCCAACCTCGGCGGCGCCATCGCGCATGGATCAAGACTTGAAAGATTTCCAACTGACCAGCAGCGCAGCATCCGAGGACGAATCCCGCCAAGGTGCCGTCTCCGAAGACTCCCAGGGCGAAGCAGGACGCGCGTTCCATGGTGGCGGCGATCGCAGGTCCTGACCACGGATTGGGCATCGCCGATTGCTCGAGCGCTACGAGCGCTAGGAGGTCGCACTTTGCCAAGGCGCGAATGCCCGAGGTCTCCAAGCTCACGGGCGGGTTGCGTCGAGCAGGTGCGTGCCGAGAATGCGCACGTCCGCAGCGCGGCGTGCAGCTTCGAGTTGCGCGCGAGCGAGCACTTGAAATCTTTCCGCAAAAAGGCGCTGACGTGCCTGCTCGAGCGGCTCGCCGGCGAACTCCGGGTGATCCTTTTGATAGGCGATCAGCTCAGCGTTGGTCGGCTGTGCCTTGAGGCGAATGCGCCCTTCCAATTGGCGTTGCGCTCGCAGGTGGCGCCGCAGGACTTCTCGCAAATCGGAGATCACTTCCCCCGTCGAGGCAAGAAAGCGATCGAGTTCTCCTTGCGATCCCAGTGCGTCGCGAAAGGATTCGATCGCTTTGGAAACTTCGTCTTCGCTCACCGGATAGGCGTCGACTTCCTCGGCTTCAGCGTCCGCAAGGCGTTCATCGATCATCGTCGCCAAACTGGCCGAAAGCGCCGGTGCGTCGAGCGGTGCAAATGCTGCCCGAGGAGCCCCTCCCAAGACGAGGAGTACCCTGCCTTCAAACCCCACTTGGCGGAGGGTAATCGCCTTCCCGTCAACGGTCGCGACGGCTCGGTCGATGATCCACGGTGCGGAACCGGAATCCGGCGCTGCTCCTGCGCGTGCTCCGAAGGCCAAGAGCAGGATCAGGTGGCGCCGCGCCGCGAAATGGCTACTGTGCGCGGGGATCATGGCTCAAGACTATTACCAGCGGCTCGGAGTTGCGCGAAGCGCATCTGCCGAGGAAGTGAAAAAAGCGTACCGCAAGCTCGCGCGCCAGTACCACCCGGACCACAACCAAGGTTCTAAATCCGCAGAGGAGAATTTCAAGCAGGTCAATGCAGCCTTCGAAATCTTATCGAATACCAAAAAGCGCGCTCTCTACGACGAGTTTGGTGAAGACGCCGAACGAATTGGCTGGGACGAGAAGAAGGCCTCCTCGCTGCGCGCCTACCGCTCGCAAAGCTCCCGCGGCGGATTCGACGTCGGCGCCAATGAGACGGGCGGCATCGACTTCGAATCTATTCTGGGCGAAATGTTTGGACGCAGCGGACGATCAGGAGCACGGCGTCGCGGTCCGCGGCCCGGAGCCGACATCACTGCTGCAATGGATATTAACCTCAACGAAGCTGTCCTCGGATCGGAACGGACATTTCAGCTTGGAGCGAAGAGGCTGACGGTCAAAGTCCCGCCCGGAGTGGAGACCGGGTCCAAGGTGCGCCTCGCTGGCCAGGGCGAGCCCGGCGAACGAGGTGGGCCCGCTGGCGATCTCTACGTCGAGTTCCGTGTTTTGCCTCACCGGTCTGTCCGGCGCGAAGGGAACGACCTGTTCGTCGACCTCCCAGTCACGGTGAAGGAAGCGGCGATGGGCGCGCAAATACAGGTCCCCATTTTCGGTGGGTCCGGCGTCGTTACGCTGCAACCCCATACCCAATCTGGCACCAAGCTCCGCCTCAAGGCGAGAGGCGTGCCAGCGCTCAAGCGCGGCGCCCCTGGGGACCTGTATTTCGTTATCCAGGTAAAATTGCCGAAAGAACTCGATGAACAGGCTCGGCGCGCGCTCGATGTCGTAGAAGCCGCCTATACGGAGAGTGTGCGCGCCGATTTGCAGTTCTAGCACTCCTTGATAATGGCGCTGTCATGGGCCTCTTCGACATTTTTGGGGGTAGCGATGTTGCTACCAAAGCGCGCAAACTGAGAGTCAAGCTCCAGCAGAAGTACGGTGATCCGCTCGTTCGCCAAAAAGCGATCGAGGCCCTCGCAGCACTAAGGGCACCAGAAGCCATCGCAATCCTTCTCTTGCGCTTTACCTTCGCGGTAGAGCCGCAGACGACGGACGCCGATGAGAAAGCCCTCGTCTACGATACAATCGTCGCTCAAGGGTCGCTCGCCTCCGGCCCGGTAACCGAGTTCCTCCATCGCAGCGATTCCGCATCGAGTTGGGCTGCCCGAATTCTCGCGGAAGTGCTTCCTGCCGAGCAATTTGTCGAAACATGCGTCGCGGAACTCCGACACCTGGGTGCGGGGCATACGCGCGATCCGGAAAAAAAGATCGTGCTCCTCCAGTTCCTGACGGAACGCGGCGACCCGCAAGCGGGAAGCGCCGCTCGTCCGCTTCTGCAGGATCCCTCAGACGACGTGAAGATCGCCGCTGTCCGCGCCATCGCTCGCGTCAAGTACGGCGATGCTCTGGAAGATATCCTTCTCCTGTTGACGGCTTCAGAGACCGCCATGCGCGTCCAATCCGCCTGTGTCCAAGCTTTGGTAGAGGGAGGGTTTCCGGTGAGCGGCTTCCGCGAGAAGGTGGAAGCGCGGCTCCCTCCAGGCTACGTTGTCGATCGCGCTGGGCTCGTTGCGAAGCTCTCCTCAGCCTGAAGAAATGGCTTCAGCGGACCCTTCCTCTCATGACGGAGGGCGAACGATCCGAAGCCGATCCTCGGCCTGCGGCGCCTCACTAGCCCCGGCTTGCAGACCTTGCCCCCGGCCAGCGACCTCATATTGTTTGAGGAGCCGTCGAAAGTTGGAACGGTCTACTTGGGCTTCCCGTGCCGCTTGAGAAACGTTGCCGTTGGACTTTTCGAGGAGCGCAGACAAGTAGCGCCGCTCAAAAGCTCTCATCGCTAGCTTCTTCGCCTCCGCGTACGGCAGATGGGCCAAATGAAACAATACGACCTCCCCACCGCCGCGTGCCCCGGTTCGAATCTCCGGCGGCAGATCTGCGAGCGTGAGAGCCTCTCCAGACGCGAGTACAACGCCACGTTCGATCGCGTTTTCAAGCTCGCGAACGTTCCCAGTCCAGCGTGCAACGGTGAGCGCCTGCAAGGCCTCTAAATCCAAGCGTTTCACGGGCTTCCCAAACTTTTCGCTGTACAATTTCAGGAAGTGGTAGGCTAGCAGAGGTATGTCTTCAGGCCGATCGCGCAGCGGTGGAAGTGCGACAGTCAATACATTCAGCCGATAGAATAAATCTTCTCTGAACTTTCCCTTTTCCTTCGCTCGCGCCAAGTCGATGTTGGAAGCGGCAATGATGCGAACATCGACTTTGGTGCTTTCCGTGGCGCCCACGGGTTTCACTTCGCCCTCCTGAAGCACGCGAAGCAGCCGAACTTGGGTGGCTGCGGAAACGTCGCCAATTTCGTCAAGAAATATCGTCCCGCGATTGGCAGACTCGAAAAGGCCCTTCTTGTTTCCTATGGCTCCAGTGAAGCTCCCTTTGATGTGCCCAAACAGCTCACTCTCGAGGAGCGTGTCCGTGAGCGCCGAGCAATTGACGGCAACAAAAGGGCCATCGCGACGAGGACTCCGAAAATGGATCGCGCGAGCGACGAGTTCTTTTCCTGTGCCGCTTTCTCCTTGGATGAGCACATTCGAACCGGTCTGACTCACCGTTTCTACAAGGCGAAAGACCTCCCGCATATGGGTGGATTGCCCAATCAAGTCTTCAAAGCGATCTCGGGCGTTCAGTGCATTTTCAAGATAGACATTCCGGTCCCGGAGTGACTTCCGCTCCGCGGCGCGATGCACCGCAAGAGAGAGGACTTCGATTTTGTCAAAGGGCTTGCGCAAGTACTCCAGCGCTCCAGCTTTCATCGCCTCGACTGCCGTCTCGACGGTTCCATAGCCCGTCATCATGATGACTTCGAGGTCAGGTCGGGTCCTCTTGAATTCATTGAGGAGTTGGAGTCCATCGTAGTTTGGCATTTTGATGTCGAGCACCGCGACGTCGACGGAAGGGTCGGCGCCCGCCGCGAGTGCCTCCACCGCATCGTCGACGGCGATGACCGTGTAGCCCTCGCGCTTGAGGATTTCTGCGGCCGCATGCAGCACGACCTGGTCGTCGTCGACAACGAGCACTTTGGTACGGGTGCCTTTGGTCTGGGCAATCATTGATTTATCCCTCGGTTAATCGGCAACATCACTGTGAACTCGCTTCCCTCGCCCACTTTGGAATCCAGCAAGAAGTGGCCGCCATGCTCCTTCACGATTTGGTAAGTGATGGAGAGTCCAATCCCAGCACCTTGCCCAGGAGGCTTGGTGGTGAACAAGGTGTCGAAGAGCCTTGGAAAGTCCTCCTCAGGAATCCCCACGCCGGAGTCGCGAACCGCCACGAAGCAATAGGCGTCTACGACCCCCGTGCGAACGGTCACCTTCCCCTCGCCGTTTTCCAAGGCTTGCAGTGCGTTGGAGAAAAGATTGAGTACTACTTGTCCAAGGCGTCCCGCATCGCCATAGAGCATCGGGAGGGACTGGCCGTGCGCCACTTCGAAGCGCACCTTTGGATATTCCATCAATTGCCCTTTGAAGATCGCGAATGCGTCTTCGACAATTGCCGCTAAGTCACACGGACCAGCATCCCCTTCTGTTTCAATTCTGCCCAATCGAAGGAGACTTCCGACGATTCGAGCACATCGGCGCGCCGATTGCTCAATGAACTGGAGATTGGTGCTTTCGTCCGTCGAGCGCCCTGGCTCTTTTGCCATCAACTGAGAGAAGGCGAGGATGGCCTGGAGCACGTTGTTGATTTCGTGCGCAACACCGCGCGCGGACATGCCCATCGAACGCATCTTTTCGCTTTCGATGAGGCGATTGTTCCGAGCAACCTCATCGGTAAGATCGCGATAGTGACACGCGACCATCAGCGCTTGCGCAAGGGGATGAAAGCTTGCCTGCCAGTTGCGATCCCCTATCTTGAAAGTTGCGATACCACCCTGAGGCGCTCGAAGAGCGCACCCTGGACACGGCGTTTTGCCTCCAAACAAGTAGGCGAAACACGGTACATCTTGAACTGGTGCACGACCAGATGGACTCGCATCTTGTGCTGCTCGATTCGCTCGAAGCACGCGGTAGTCATCAGGAATGACAAGCATGCAAGGGTTCGGCGAAACATCGAAGGCCGCGGCAAGGTAGTCCTGCGTCTCGCAGGCATCCACGCTCCCGGAGATCTCGGCTGGCTCGGTCAAAGCTGCCCGTTCGACCCGAAAAGCCTACGCCAAGCCTTCCCGTTCCTTGCTCGCCAGCTCTCGCGTGGAGCTCCGAACAAAACCAAGCCCACCGTCTGTTCAACGGAAGCGGCAAATTCCAGTGAGCTGCGTCGAGACGCGTGCTCGAGTAACTGCATTCTAAGGAAGTAGCGTCGCCCACCTTTCCGCACAACAAAGACGACGCTCCCGGTGGCATTTTTTCGTATATTCGCAGATCACACCCAACGACACCGCTTCGGCTGAGGGATTCCAGGGACCGGCGGCGCGTTCCTGGATGCTATTGCGCACGGTCCAGTCGCTCCCGAGAACTGCCATTCCCTCGTCGCGAGCGACAACCAGGCATCCTGGTCCTCTCGAACACCTGTCTCCTGGCGGCCGGAGGCTCCGATTCAGGAGCGTGCTACGATGCGGCGTGCAATCTCCAGTGGAAGCCCCCCCTGTTCGCAGCATTGCCCGTGCAGTAGGAGAGGCGCTCCGCGGTGTTCACCATGGCGCTCGTGAACGCAACTTTCGGATTCATCGGCTCAGCGCGATCGCGGTTTCTCAGTTTGCGTGCGTCGTCGCTCTGGGAACTGCGCAACGGCTTGCGATCATCCTTTGCATTGCGCTGGTTCTGTCTTCGGAACTCATTAACTCCGCTGTCGAGGCAGCGGTCGATCTCGCGACAAAGGACTGGAATGGCGAAGCAGGTCGCGCAAAGGATGTTGCCGCCGGCGCTGTTCTGGTAGCCGCAATCGCTGCGGTCTTGGCGTTCGCAGAGATCCTGGGAGAAACCTTTCATCCATTGTTGGATGCCTGTCGGCGACACCCGCAACGGGCATTCACAGCGGTAGCACTTCTCGCATTTGCTTCGCTGCCGGCGCTCCCGATTTCGCAAAAGCTCCGAAGAGCAGGCCTTCTAGGGGCGTTTGCCGCAGCGCTCTCAGAGGTCTTTTGGACATCGAGCTACGTGTTCCTGCTCGCTACCGCACTCCTGCTCATTGCGAGCCCCGCCTACCCGCCAACTGGCCAGAAAACCCGCGACCCCGAGCGGCACTAGTTGGGACTTGGACGCACTTCCACGCTTGCAGCTTGGTTGCTCTGCAGCTCAAGGGTGACCTTGTCGATCAATTCTGTTGCGACATCGAGAATCTGCATCGGCTCGTAGCCACTTGCTCGGAGTTGAACAAAAAAGGTCTTCGCGAGTATCTTACTACTGCGTTTGTCTGTACTCATAGGGTGGCCTCCAAGGCTGTCGGGCGCGTAAGCAGTAGCCCTGTATTCATACTACGTGCCAACTCAAACTGGCGTCTTAACCCGTTGAAATAGTTCCATTATTTAAACGAGGAGCAATCCAATGCGAAGTCCATTGCGCGGGTTAGCGCGATTCGAGCTATCCATGCGTTTGTTGCTTCGCACGTTGAAGCCTGCCGAATCCTCCAACTGGACTCCCTGAAAGTGAAATATCGCGTCCGAAATGAAGTTGGCGAGGAACTCCAGTTTTCGAGCTTTCGCGAGGTGGAGAGGGCGTGGCTCTTGGGTTTGGTGGAGCCGACCGACCTCGTTTTTGAAGGAGAAGGCAAGGTTGGACGTCGCGCTGGTGCGCTCCCGCTGCTCCGCGCCGCCCGGACGACTGGTGAATCCGCCTGGCGGGGAGCCTGGTTCCTTTGGGTGGTCATTGGGGTGGCAGGAGCGACGATTGCGCTGCGCCTCCTCGCCAGTCCAAGCCCGGTGGCGATCATCGCGGGCCTCGTCATCACCTTCGCAATTTCAGGGCTCATGGTTCGGGTGACGATTACCGCGCACCGACGGTCTCGTCGCATCTAGCGTCGATGCGCGGAGCGCGAAATTGGGATACAGGCCAAGGCCAACCATGACCAACGGATCTCCCACTGAAATCACTGAAGACGCCGCTCAAGAGACAATCCGCAAGGTGTTTGTAGCCGACGTGGCCCTCGGTAGCGCCCTTCACACGGTCTTTCTGGCTGCACGGAAGGATCGGTACCGAACGCGTGCGGGCAAGGAAATCTTGGCGATCGACTTGGTCGATCGCACGGGGCTGCTTCCAGCCAGGGTATTTCAAAATATCGACGCCGCTGATGCTGCTTTTGCCGCTGGAGATTACCTACTTGTCCGCGGCAAAGTAGGAGCATTTCAACGTCACAACCAACTGGCTATCGACGCCCTGGAGCGCCTTGATCCAGATCCCATCGACAAGGCCGACTTTGTGTACAATCCACCGCCGGTCGTGAGCCCAGAACCCGTCGCGAAGAGCAGCGACCGATTGCCGCAAAGAATTGCCCTCCTCCTCGAAGATCCTCAAGCTGCCAAAGCGCTCGAGCACTTGTTGGAATGCCTCGAACGGCTGCGTGCTGGACAATCCCGCAAGGGTGACCTCGGCAAGAGCCCTCGGCGACGCGGAGAGCGCCCATCTCGCTCGGCGCCTCCAGCAGACCGGTCGGAACGCCCTGGTCTTGGGTCCGGAGTAGTATTCAAACCCTTAAGCGACCTCCCGGCGGAGCCTGCTCCGACGCAATCACCTGAAGTAGAGCCGTCACCGCCTGCGACCTAGGAGCCTCCCCACCATGCACAAGGCGCGCCTCGAAGCCTTTACCGATGGCGTGTTCGCCATCATCATTACGATCATGGTCTTGGAATTCCGCATACCTCATGGCGATTCGTTTCAAGACCTGTTGCCAATGTGGCCCAAGTTCCTCACCTACGTCATGAGCTTCCTCTACATCGGGATCTACTGGGCAAATCACCATCACATGACCCAAGCGATCAAGACCGTGAACGGGAAAGTCCTCTGGGCGAACCTCGCTTTGTTGTTCACCATTTCGCTCGTTCCCTTTTCGACAGGTTGGCTCGGGGAAAGCCACTTCGCGCACGATCCGACGCTCGCCTACGGCGGCGTCCTATTGGCAAATGGGTTCGCCTACTTCCTCTTGGTGCGCAGCCTGACCGCGCATCACGGCAAGGACTCGGCCATCGCGAAAGCCCTTGGATCAGACATCAAAGGGAAGTTGTCGCTCCTGCTCTATGCTGCTGGCATGGCGCTTTCTTTCGTACGCGACTGGATGGGCGTAGCGGTCTACGGCAGCGTCGCACTGATCTGGCTCGTGCCCGATCGGCGAATCGAAAAGATCCTGCATTGATGAGGATCCGTCCACCGCTGCGGCATGCGTGGGCGTCAAGTCGGAACCTTTCTACGCCTCCCATGATGTAGCGCAGGGTCAGGCAGTGCTATTTCAAGGAGGTCGCTATGGCATTCACCCATCTTCATCTTCACACAATGTACTCGCTCCTCGACGGCGCGATTCGCATGCGGGACCTGGTGGGTGCCGTGAAATCCAAGGGAATGAACGCAGTAGCCGTCACTGATCACGGGAACATGTTTGGCGCGGTCGATTTCTACAAGAAGGCCAAGGAAGCAAACATCAAACCCATTTTTGGAATGGAAGCGTACGTCGCTGGTGCCAAGGGGAGGAAGGATCGAAGCGAGCGATCGTCCAACCACTTCATTCTTCTTGCCCGCAACGCAAAGGGCTACGCGAACTTGCGAAAGCTCTCATCCGCCGCGTATCGCGAAGGCTTCTACTTTCATCCCCGCATCGACAAGCCACTCTTGCGAGAGCACTCGGAAGGCCTCATCGGACTCTCTGCGTGTTTGGGCGGAGACCTCACGCAGGCATGCCGCAGTGGAGACATGGATTCCGCGAGGCGTCTGGCCAAGGACTATGCGGACATTTTCGAGGCCGGACAATTCTTCTTGGAAATCCAATGGAATGGTCTACCGGAGCAGGAGGCTGCAAATGCGAATCTCAAAGAGCTCGCGAAGACCCTCCATCTCCCGTTGGCGGCGACTGCCGACGCGCACTACCTGCGCCGCGAAGAGGCCGCCGCGCACGAATTATTGATGTGCATTGCAAGCGGGAAGACACTGAACGACGAGAACAGAATGCGCTACGGAACGGACAAGCTCTTCGTCTGTACGGCGGAGGAAATGCGCTCCTATTTTCCTGACGTTCCGGAGGCCGTCGACAACACCATGCGGATCAGCGAGAGCGTTGAGACGTTCTCGATCCTGGCTGATCGCCCGGTGTTCCCCACCTTCAAAGTCCCCGAAGGGCACACTCCGCAAGGGTACTTGGACCAATTGGCACGAGCGGGGCTCATACGCCGCTTCGGAGAACTCTCCTACCCTGTCGACCAAGAAGCGTACCGGGCTCGTCTTGAGCACGAGCTCCAAGTGGTCCACCGAATGGGATTTTCGGGATACTTCCTCGTCGTTCAAGATTTCATCAACTGGTCAAAGTCTCAGGGAATTCCAGTGGGACCCGGGCGTGGTTCTGGTGCCGGCAGCCTCGTGGCATTTTCGCTCCGAATCACAGACTTAGACCCCATTCCATTCAACCTCCTCTTCGAGCGCTTCATGAATCCGGAACGGGTGTCGATGCCCGATTTCGACGTCGATTTCTGCCAAGACCGGCGCGACGAAGTCATTCGCTACGTCCAGGACAAATACGGCCACAACAACGTCGGCCAAATCATCACTTTCGGGCAGTTGCGCGCCAAGAGCGTGATTCGAGATGTTTGCAGAGTCTATGGACTTCCGTATTCGGAAGGGGATCGCATCGCCAAGCTCGTTCCGGATGTTCTCAACATTAGCCTCCGGCAGGCGATCTATGGCGACGCAGAAAAGGGATTCGTCGGCGAACCACAGCTTAAGGAAATGGTCGAGCGACCAAAAACGCTCACTGCCACCGGAGGTCGAAGCATCACGACCAAGGAAGTGCTTGAGGTTTCCCTCGCTCTCGAGGGACTCAACCGCCACGCTGGGATTCATGCGGCGGGCATCGTCATCGCCGATCGACCGCTTGAGGAATACGTACCGGTGTACCAACCTCCGGGCGAAACGACCTTGGTGACCCAGTTCGCAAAGGACGAAGTAGAAGCGGTTGGGCTCGTCAAATTCGACTTCCTAGGACTCAAAACACTCACGGTCATCGAAGCTGCAATTGTTGCCGTGAATCGGACCAGAGGAAGCGCCACACCGCTCGCGCGAGAGAAGATCCCGCTTGACGATCCAAAGACCTATGAACTGATGTGCTCTGGAGACACGGCGGGAGTATTTCAGATGGAATCGAGCGGGTTCACGACCATGCTCCGCCAAATGAAGCCGTCGTGCTTCGAGGATGTGATCGCCGCCGGCGCACTGTTCCGACCGGGGCCCCTCAACCAGAAATTCGACGATGGCCGAACCATGGTCGACATTTACATCGACCGGAAACGTGGACGCGAACAGCTCGCCTATCCCCATCCATCCCTCGAACCCGTGCTCAGGGAAACCTACGGCGTGATCGTCTACCAAGAGCAAGTCATGCAAATTGCGCAGGTGCTCTCTGGCTACTCGCTCGGTGGCGCCGACATCCTTCGGCGTGCGATGGGAAAGAAAAAAGTTGAAGAGATGGCCAATCAGCGCAGCCGCTTTACGGAAGGTGCGGTGGCGAAGGGGGTCCGCCATGAAGTCGCGGATCAGGTGTTTACGCTCATGGAGACTTTTGCGGGCTACGGCTTCAACAAGTCCCATTCAGCAGCCTACGGCCTCATTTCTGTACACACCGCCTATCTCAAGGCGCACCACCCGGTTGAATTCATGGCCGCGCTCCTTACGAGCGAGCGCGAGAATACCAACAAGGTCGTCGAATACATTTCCGTTGCCCGCAGCCGGGGAATCGAAGTGCTGCCGCCCAACGTCAACGATTCCGAACGCAACTTTAGCGTTGTCGAAGGAAAGATTCGGTTTGGTTTGGGCGCGATCAAGGGCGTGGGCACTGCTGCCATTGACGCTATTTTGGAAGCCCGCGCAGCGGGGCCATTCAAGTCGCTCTTTGACTTCTGTGACCGCATCGACGCCAAGCGCCTGAATCGCAAAGTGGTCGAAGTATTGGTTCAAGCCGGTGGATTTGATTTCGAAGGTCGCCACCGCGCCCAGGTTTTTGCAGCGATCGAGCGTGCACTCGCCCACGGCGCCACGACGCAGCGTGACCGGGAGTTGGGTCAGGGCGACTTGTTTGCAGCCGTCGGTGCGGATGCGGGTCCTCAGGTCCAGTATCCAGAGGTTGCTCCATGGCCGGAGCGAACGCTGCTCCAATTCGAAAAAGATGCCATCGGCTACTTTGTGTCGGGGCACCCGCTCGACCAATTCGCGCGAGACCTCAAGTGGCTTGCTCGTCCGATCTCCACGCTTTCCTCTAGCCGCAGTGATGAGGACGTCAAGGTTGCGGGCGTGGTGGCGAGGATGCGTGAATTTCCAACCAAGACGGGACGGAAGATGGCGCGGGTGACGCTCGAAGATTTGACCGGCTCAGTTGACATGGTGTGCTTTCCCCGGCGCGACAAAACCAAGGGCGGATACGAAGCTTGGGAGAGCATTCTTAAATCTGACGAGCCCATTCTTGTCGGTGGCGTCGTCCAGTATGGCCGCGATACGCAAGCGGACGGCCAAACCATTGAAATAAAAGTCGAGTCCATCGAGTCCCTCCGATCGCTTCGCGAGAGTCGAAAGCATCGCCTTGAATTGCGCTTTGCCAGCCAAGGGCTTTCGAAATCCGCGTTGGCGCAATTCGCGGAGATCGCGAAGCGCCACGCTGGCAGCACCCCCGTAGGCTTTACCGTTCGACTCCCAACTGGAGGCTACGCCCAGATCGGAGACACCTCGTTTACCGTGAAGTTGTCGGACGAGTTTGTTGAGTCCGTGGACGGCCTTTTCGGTGCAGGTACAGTGGTCATTTGAGCGGACTACAGCGCGGTAAGCACTTCAATGGAAGTTCCGTCGCTCGCTATTGTTACCGCTCCATCTGAATCCGTCCGGTAGCAGGTTGCGCCTACACGCTTGTACCGATCCATAATTTCCGACTTCGGAAAGCCGTAGCGATTTCCACGTCCTACGCAGAAGACCGCAACCTGAGGATGGACGGTGCGAACGAAAGCCTCCGTAGAGGAAGTCAATGACCCGTGATGAGGAACCTTGACCACCGTCGCCGCTTCAAACGGCAGCACCTCCTCGCCAAACCGCTCAACGTCCCCAGGAAACAAGAAGGTGATGTCGCCATGAACCAATTCCAAGACAAGAGATCTATCGTTTTCTAAGTCACTCGCCACGCGCCCGCCTAAGGGTCCCAGGATGCGCAACTCGGCATTCGCCAGCCGAATAGGGGGATCACCCAACTCCGCCTCTTCCACGGTGGCGTCACCGGCTGCCAGGAGCAGTTCCTCTACAAGTTCGCCCCGACCAACGTCCCGCGGCAAGAGCACGCGCTTGACGGGGATCGCGCGCAACACCGCGCTCAAGCCCAGCGCATGATCTGGATGGGCGTGCGACAGCGCCACCAAAGCGAGCGTCGAAATGCGCCGTTGCCGGAGATAGGGAAGAATGAAGCGCTCGCCGGTATCTGCCCCTCCAGGAACTCCGCCTCCATCGATCAAGGCCGCGATCCCGCCAGCTTCAATGAGCACCGCGTCCCCCTGCCCGACTGAAAGAAACGTGACAACGACCCGCTCGCTGGGCGCATGAGCAAAAAGGAAAAAAGCCGCAAGCGGTGCCCCGATCCCCAAGCACCTCCAGCTCTTCTTACCCAAGGCGAAGGCGGCCAAGCCAGCCCACCAGAGCACCGCGATCCAGGTAGGTGGATTCGGTCCTTCGACCACTGCCCAGGGAAAAGAGGCGGCAGCACTGGTTACCGACAAGAGCATGGAAGCAAGCCAACCTGCGAGGCGCAGCACCGGAAGAGCGAGTGCCGGTGCGACAGCGTGAACGGCGACAGCGCTCGCGGAGCAGACCGTGAGTGCCGCGCAGATAGGCAGCGCGATCACGTTGGCAACTACCCCAATGATGCTCATGCGATGGAAAGCACCGAAGACGAGGGGAGCGGTTCCGAGCGTTGCAGCCAAGGATCCGGCCGCCGAGGTGAAGGCGACGCGAAGAATCCAACGAAACCATTTGCGTCGAGGCCAGGCGAAGTTCCAGTTCGGCAACAAGCGATTCGAAAGAATGATGAGCGAAGCCACTGCCGCAAACGAAAGCTGTACGGAGAGATCGGCTGGAGCCGCTGGATCGAGGAAAACCATCACCACAAATGCCACCGCCAAGGCATTCAATGCGTCGCTGCGACGGAAAAAGATCCAACCACCAATACCAACGGTCACCATCAGGCCCGCTCGAACTGCCGGCGCATTCATGCCGGTAAACCAAACGTAGGACCAGGCGAGGAGCGCCACGAACGGAGCTAGGACCCTTCGCGGGTCAACAGTGCGCAGTCCGCGAAATATCCGCCGCGTCATCACCCATCGAAAGACCCAAGCCGCGGCCAGCGCAACTACGCCAATATGGAGGCCACTTACTGACAGCGCATGGGACAAACCGCTGCGTGCAAAAGCATCTGTCGCCTCGCCGTCGAGCAGACCACGTCGGCCCGCGGCCACCGCCAAGACGAGGGAGGCAGCGGAATCTGACGCAATGACATCGCGCGAAGCGCGATCGAGAGAAACCCATTGCTTTGAACGCCAAGCAGTCCAAGGCGCAGGTGCCGAGGCCAGCACTGCCATGCGACCATCGAAGCTTCCCGTTGCGGTGAGGCGTTCGCGCCGACGCAGGGGGCCGGGATTCACCTCGCCCGGATTACCCGTTGGGTAGTATGGACGAATTCTGGCTTGGGCAATCACCCTTTGACCAGGAAGTACCGGGAGTGCAGTTGCATCTGAGCGATTCCATAGCTTCGCGCGAAACGCCGTCGGAACCCCATCGATGGAAGCCACCGCAAGCGTAAGGCAATCACCTTCCGCATCCGTTCTTCTCGCATCGACATTCCCTTCGAGTCGGTACTCACCGGCACGAGGCGTTTCGGTCAAGAGTTGAAATCGTGCGGCGCCAAACGCAGCGACACCCCATGCGAGCGCTAGCGTCGTCGCACTTCCTACGCGTGGCGCCGCTCTGGCCGCCACTGCTGCGAGTGTAAGCGCGATAGCCCAGCAGGCGATTGGATCGCCTCGCTCGACATAATCCGCCAAGGCATTTCCGCCCCACACCAAGATCGCCGGCAAGACCATGGGGCGCATCGCGACCGCCATTGGTTTCACCGCTGCGCCCATCCACTGTTCCCGTCCTTCGCAACCACCGTGGGTGATTGGCTGGAAGCAAAGGACATGCTAGGGGTTCGGGCCTCAAGAGGCGATGCGGACAGCGCCTGCAAGACAATCAACGAAACAGGACCAAATGTTCAAGCAAGGCGACAAGGCAGTGTACCCAGGCCACGGCGTCGGTGAAGTTCTAGGCATCGAACACACTGAAGTCGCAGGCCAACGGCAAGCTTTCTACGTGCTGAAGATGTTGGAGCGCAACGGCGGCCGCTTCCTCATCCCGATCAACAAGATCGGACAAGTGGGCCTTCGCGAGATCATCTCCGAAGAAGATGTCCTCCAGGTCTACGCAATCCTGAAGGAAAAAGAGGTCGCGGTAGACTCGACGACCTGGAATCGCCGGTATCGTGAATACATGGAGAAGATCAAGACCGGATCCGTTTTTGAAATCGCCGAAGTCTTGCGCGATCTCTACCTTCTCAAGGGGGACAAGGATCTATCCTTCGGCGAGCGAAAGATGCTCGACACGGCGCGCTCGCTTCTTATCAAGGAACTCGCCTTTGCAAAGGCCGTGACGGAACTCGACATTGAAGACGATTTGAAGCGAATCTTCGACATCACTATCGGGGGTTCCAAGACTCCTGGCGCAGGTGCTGGACGAAGCAAATCAGAAAAGTCGAAGCGCGGGTAGGATCCGGTGGCATCTCGCCATATTGGAACTCCCCAGCTCCGTGGCAGCGGAGCACTGCTTCCAATTTCGATTCTCGCGCTGCTAGCCTGCGCAGTTTTGCTCTGGTGGATGCGCCTCAGCATTGCCTATATTTGGACGCCTCAGACCGCAATCGACTTGGGCGATCCTTCCGCCTACCACCTCGAACGGGCGGTAGAGAATCGCTTCGCGCGAATCGCAGGCCGACCGTCTGCGCGCGGCTGGTACACCAGCGAGACCCTTGGTGAATTCACGATTGTAGGACTCCAAGGCGCCCCCGTGCTGGTGCGCAGAGCGACCACCATTGACGAGAAGCGGATTGGACAGGGTGCGGTCCGCGCTGCTCCGCGAGCTGGACTCTTTGAAGCGCAGGGGCGCTTGCTCTCGCGCGCGCAAGCAGGGCGCTATGCAGATATTTTTCCTTCGTATGGGGCATCCACCAACGCGACGGTCGAGTGGCTGCTTCTCGATGGCGATCGCCCCGGTCCCAACGCGCGCACGCTTGGCGCTGCGTCTGTTCTGGGCATCCTCGCACTCTTGAATCTCTGGGTAATCAGCGCCTCGTTTCAGCGCTTTTTTCGCAGCCGGCGCTGACGGAGCACGACTATGCGGCGCGCGTGTTCTTCAATATCGCCGAAACCGCATACCAACTCGTTCGGAAGCCCTTGAGTTCACGCAGCCCTGCTGGGTGCCGGCCAAGCGCTGGGGCAAGTGTGATAGGCAATCCCAACTTCTTTTCCGCAGAACGCGCGACCTCGAGTTCGTGCTTGCGCCTTTCCTCGGTCACCGGGCAGCTGGTCTTGGGAAGAATGCGGTTGACGATTGCGCGCTCAATGCTGTTTCTTCGACCCTTGAGATATTCGCCAAGGCGCGCCGCAGCCGGAAGCGTGAGCTCTTCAGCTCTCGTCACGACGAAAAACCGGCATTCGACTTCATTCGTGATCGCCTTCTCGAACTTGTCGAGTACTGCGAGCTGGCTTCCTACGAAAGAGAGCAAGGGACCGGATCCCTTGGAACGGTGGCGGTGGAAAACGCTCTCAAGAGTTGCGAAGTAGGTCCGGGCGATCGCGAGCGTTTCGAGCAGGCGAACCGAATGGAGCGATGGCGGAAGATCGACCACGATGCGCTTGAACCGTTCTGCGCTGTAGGCGTCGGTAAGCGCAACAATGGGCCCCCATTCATCCAACTGCGAGGGCGCAAGTTCTGCAAGCTGTCTTAAGAGTGTTCGATCGACCGCAAATGGATCCCCGCGACTTTCTGGGCCGATCCAAGAATCGACAGCTTCCTTCAACTTCTTTCGGAAGTTTGCTTCAAATCCCGCGAAGTCGAACTCTCTTGCGTAGAGTCCCTTGGTTCCCCGCACTTGCGTTTCCGTATCGGTCAAGCGACCGAGAACGACATCAGCAAGCGTATGGCCTGGATCCGCAGAGAGGAGGAGGACCGGACCTTCCTTCTCGGTAAGGGTCACCGCAGCAGCCGCGGCGCACGTCGTCTTGCCGGTCCCGCCAGATCCAACGAAGAATATGAAGCGCGTCGGCGGTATGGCGGGGGCGGCTACCGGTGGCATTGATGGGGCTCGCACCAGCGCGGGCGGGCTCTCCGCAGGCAAAAAAGCCAGCGCCTTGGTCTCTCGATTGCTTGCCCAGAGCTCTGCAAAGGCGCGAAGGCCGTCGACACCCTTGGGACCCGTAACCGCTCTGCGAAGGAGTTGTACTCTCGGGTGCAGCGACTGGTATTTCCGCACGTGAGGGGCTTGAAGCCCGCGCCGATTGGAAGTCTCGCGACTCGACTTTCCATCCTCGATCATGTTGACAACGAGGTTTGCGACTTGGACCCCTCGTTCATGAAGGCCTTTGAGGAGCCACTTGGTCTGCCCTTCGGCGACCGGTTCCGCAACGGTCACCACGACAATCTCGGACTTCCCGCTATCTCGGATGAGGGCAATGGCTGCATCCAGGCGTTCGGCGAGCGGGTCTGCCTGAGTTGGAATCTTTCCAGTCGCCTTGAGTGCGCGCGAACTTCGATGACCACGGGCCACATCGACGAGCCTCCGCAAGCGAAGCAGCGCATCTGTTAACCGCAACGCATGTGAGGAAGACGGCCCGTCGAGGACAATACGGTCCCATGCGCCAGATTGAAGGAGGTCACCGAGCGCAAGGAGCAGACCGGATTCTTCCGGACCGAGGAACGGAATCTGAAGGAGGCGCCGAACCTCGTCTTCGCTCAGGGTCCTCCCCTTCGCTGCGATCTCCTCAAAGCCGGTCCGAACGATCGCAATTGCCGCCTCGAGTTGGTCCGCTTCGATGGACAATCCCCAAAGTCCTCCCTCTTTGCTCTTCGAAGGAGCGAGCTTCGTGGGCTTAGAACCAATCGCCTTTTTGAAAGTGTCCGCGAGCGCTCCTCCGCCCTTCTCGCTGGTGCAAATGAGGATGCGCTCCGAAGGCGCTCGATTTTGGAGTTCAAGAGCTCGCGCTGCTGCCAGCGTCGTCTTTCCAGAGCCGCCCTGCCCAAAAAAGATGTGGAAGCGCGGCCCAGTGCTCATGCGTTTTGCATCCCCCGAAGCGCGAAGTGTGTGTGTGGAATTGCCAACTGTCTTCCGAAGCTTGTCTTCAAAGACGACGCATTTTCGTGATTTATGTGGTCGAAGTCAATGGTCCATCCGCCGATCAGCTCAGGTCCGGTCGATTTCATCCGATGCGAGACCCGTTGTCGCCTCCCCGCTCGATTGAACGCACGGCGATCTCTCCAGGGGCTTCACTTGGCGGGAGCGGAGACCTCGAAATCGCGCATCAACCACGATTCCCCTCCGCGTCCGTCGCGAACGACAAGGAACATTCGAGCCGCGCCGGGAGGATCCGTAGCGGAAATTTCGAGATCCGAACGGTTGAAACTTCCCGCCGTCGTGAAGAAATCGAGCGACCAAATCTCTGTGAGGTTGACGGCTTGCAATGAGAAATTCGGGACGACGTAGGGCTCGTAGCCGCCGTCGGCGACGATGAGACGGATCGGTGTCTTCGAAGCACTCGCGAGGAGCGCTACCTCGGAGGCATCCCAGAGGTTGCCATTTCTTGTAAGCTGACTGATTGCGGGGTTTCGATTGGCCTTCTGAGAGTCGAAAAACCCGCAGGTATACACCATCACTTTTTGCGCAAAAATCTTATTGGATCCGTCGGGAGCTGACAGCGCAACCTCCAGGCGAAGCCAAAGGCCACCGAGTCCACGATAGGGATCTTCGTCAAAGGCGCGCTGGAGAAGCCAGCCGGCGTCGGCGCGCGTCAGCCCCAACGACGGAAGCTCCACCTTCAATTCCCCTTCCCCCGTGACCCCGCCTCCCAATGCAGCGCTGGTATCTGCCGCATGGCAACCCCCGTCCTCGCGGTAGCTGCAGGCGCGAATGCTGTAGGGGAGCAAGCGCCCGCCCCCATCGGGGTCGGCGATCAGCGTCGTGAGCGTCACGCTCTGTGCCAGCGCTGCTTGCCACGCAGGGAGGAGTCCCGCGTCCAATGATCCTCCATCCGTCGCAAGCAGCGTGCCGCAGCCGGGAAGCAAGATGTCCGGTGGTTCTACCTTCATCGCAAGCACGCGCAGATCGTTCACGCGCGAAGGATCGGGAACATCGACACAGGCACCCACGAGGCAAAGGGCAAAAAGCAGCGAAGCACGGGAGTCCATCCATTGCTTCACAAGGTTGCCTTCACGCCAAGGTTGGGAAACACAGGTAATCCACCAATTGGATAGGTCATGCGATTGCGAAAATCCGTTGTCGTAAGCTCTTGATTTCGACGATTGTAGACGTTTTGAACGTCAAGATAGAGCGTTAAAGTCCAATTTCTGAACAAGAAGTTCTTGTCGATTCGAATATCAAGTTGATGAAAATCCTCGAGGCGGCCGGTGCCAAAGCCCGCGCGCGTCGCGGCGTAGGCATTTTCGTCTGCTCGAAACACATCCGGCCCTCGCACCAGCGGATTCGTTGGATTGCCGGTCACATATCGAAAGCGCGCTCCAACTTCAAAATCCCACGGCAAGCGCACACTCGCTACAATAGTCAGAATGTGCGTTTGGTCGAACTGTGTCAAGCGATAGGGATTCCCGCTCCCAGCGTTTCGCTGTTCACTGCGCGAAAAAGTGTACGCAACCCACCCGAACACATATTTCGATACCTCCTGGCGGACGATGACTTCAAGCCCATAGGCTCGCCCCAGTCCAAGATTCTGGTAGGGAGCAAAACTGGCAGCGGAATCCTTGGTTGCATCGAAACTTGTAGCAACGACGTCGTCAAAGCGTCGATTGTAGAATCCGGTGGCATCTGCGGTAAGGTGCTCAGTGAACCTTTGCCAGATTCCAAGTGAAGATTGAAACGC
>JBGSMZ010000181.1:0-3942 GCA_041739845.1 Myxococcaceae bacterium | reverse complement strand
GGTGGGCGGCGCGAATCCTCCGTCGGCCGCTGGAACCATGGCGCAGTCGCCCACGGCCCAAAGGTGGTCGCTTCCCTTCACCGCGAGCGTCCCTTCTACTTCGATTCTCCCGTTCTTCGTTTTCGGCAAGGAGAGCGCTTCGATGAGCGGATGCGGCGACGAGGGCACCGTCGAAACGATGGTCTTCGTGCCGATGACCTCTCCGTTGGCGAGCAAAGCCCCCTCGCCCGTCGCTGCGCTGAGGCGGGTTTTGAGCAGAATCTCAACGCCTCGCTTGCGGAGGATTTTCTGGGCGAACATGGCGAGCTCTTCCTTCATCTCTGGAAGGATGCGCTCCTGCGAATGCACGAGGACGACGCGGATTTCCTTAGGGTCGATTCCCCGATACTGGGCGGCAACCCCGCGGACGAAGTCGTTGAGCTCTGCGCAGACTTCGACGCCTGAAAATCCACCTCCGGCGACGACGAAGGTGAGCAGTCGCTTTCGGAGCGTCTCGTCGTGCTGCTCAATCGCCGCCTCCTCGAGCGCGCGGATCAGGTGGTTGCGGAGCGTCAAGGCGTCGCTGAGGGTCTTAAAGGGAAAGGCGTGTTCCGGAAGCCCGCGGAGGCCGCGAAAATCGGTGACGGTACCGAGGGCGAAGACCAGATGGTCGTAGCGAAGGACGTGCGGGTGCGGGTGAAACCCGGTGCTCGTCGTAATCGTCCGGTTCTCGAGATCGATAGACTCAAGCTCCCGAACGTGCAGCCCTGTTTTCGGCAGGACCCGGCGGATCGGGCTCACGACATCGAGCAGACCGATTTGCCCGGAAATGACCTCAGGCAGCAGCGGCTGGAAGACGAAATGGTTCTCCTTGTTGACGAGGATGATTTCGAAGGAGTCGTCAGCCTGCAACTTCTCTAGGGCGGCGCAGGTGTAGATGCCTGCGAAGCCGCCGCCCAAGACGACGACGCGCTTTTTCTTGGGGTCGTTCGAATGCACCGGCACCGTCGGGGCGCGCCTCGCCATGAGGAGAAGTGCAAAGATTGCTACGAAGGCGGCGATCGCGATGAGCCATGCGTAAGTCATATTCCTCCCAATTCTGCGATTACTACTCTGTCAGGAGCAAGCGGCAACGGGGCATGTGAACGCCCCCCTGGCTGTGCCTACTCTCCGCTCTGCTGGATTAATTTTGCGACGAGCCCAGTCCACCCCGTCTGGTGGCTTGCGCCGATCCCCGACCCGTCGTCTCCGTGGAAGTATTCGTGGAACGGGATGAGGTCGCGGAAGTTGGGGTCGCGCTGCAGCTTCTCGTAAGAATCGAAGACCGGCCGACGGCCGGCTCCGTCCCGCAAGAATATCCGGACGAGGCGCCGCGAAATCTCGGCCGCCGCCTCGGCGAGCGATACGAAGTTCCCGGAGCCCGTGGGCAGCTCCACCTTCACCTCATCGCCCCAGTAAAAATGGAACTTCTGGAGGGACTCGATGAGCAGGTAGTTGACGGGGAACCAGATGGGCCCGCGCCAATTGGAGTTTCCGCCAAAGAGACCGCTTGAGGATTCGCCTGGCTCGTAGCCAACGCGATGATCCCTGCCGTCCACCGTGAGCGCGTAAGGGTGCTCTTTGTGGAAGCGCGACAGCGAGCGAATCCCGTAATCGGAGAGAAACTCGGTCTCGTCGAAGACGTACCTCAGCACCCGGCGCAATTTCTCTTGGTCCAGTATCGCTAAAATCCGGCGACCTCCCTCCCCGGTCGTGCGCATGCAGGAGCAGCTACCGGTCAGGTCCGGCCGATTATCGATGAACCACTCAAGGCGGCGCTTGAATGCGGGGAGCTTCTCTAGAAGCTCCGGGTCCAAGGTCTCGACGGCGAAGAGCGGTATCAGTCCGACCATCGAGCGGGTGGTCATCGGAATCCGGTTGCCATCCGGAAGCTGGAGCATGTCGTAGTAGAACCCATCGCCTTCGTGCCAGAGGCCGAGCGTGTTCATCGCGTGCGCGATATGGACGTAGTGCTCCCAGAATTTGCTGGCCACGTCTTCGTAGGCCGGATCCTCGCTGGCGAGTTCGAGCGCAATGGCGAGCAGGTTCAGGCAGTACATCGCCATCCAACTCGAACCGTCGCTCTGCTCGATGTGCCCACCGGTTGGAAGCGGCGCGCTGCGATCAAAGACCCCGATATTGTCGAGCCCTAGGAACCCGCCTTGGAAGACGTTCTTCCCCCCGGCGTCTTTCCGGTTCACCCACCAGGTGAAGTTGAGCATCAGTTTGTGGAAGACCCGCTCTAAGAAGACGCGGTCGCCCTTCCCTTTTCGCTTCTTCTCGATTTTGTAAACGCGCCATGCGGCCCACGCATGGACCGGCGGGTTCACGTCCCCCAGCGCCCACTCGTACGCAGGAATCTGGCCGCTCGGGTGCATGTACCATTCGCGTAGGAACAGCACGAGCTGCTCCTTGGCGAACTCCGAATCGACGAGCGCAATCGGGACGCAGTGAAAGGCCAGGTCCCAGGCTGCGTACCAGGGGTACTCCCACTTGTCGGGCATCGAGATGACGTCGGCGTTGTGCAGGTTCTTCCAATCGCTGTTGCGACCGGATTTGCGCGCCTCCGGCGGCGGCGGCTGGTTCGGGTCCCCGGCGCTCCAGTCGCGAACGACGTAGTGGTAGAATTGCTTGGACCACATGAGCCCGGCAAGGGACTGACGCATCACGTTCTTGGCGTCTTCGGAAAGGTCGCCGGGAATCACCGTAGAATAGAAGTCGTCTGCTTCCTTCTTGCGCACGGCGAGAATGTCACCCGCTTCGCTCATCGCTGCGTCATTCAGGTGCGTATTCGACAGCCGCAGGGTCACCGTCTTGGTGCCTCCAGCTGGCACGCGCAACGAATAGCGTGCGGCGGCCATGCTCCCCGTCTTCGCGGGATTGACTGCGCTCTTGTTCCCATGAACGACGTACTCGTCGAAAGCATCCTTCACGAACGGCGTCTTGTTCTCGGACCCGTAAAGGCGAGCATGATTGGTCTCGTTCTCCGTGAACAAAAGCTCCGGGTCGCCTTCCATGTGGAGCCAGTAGCGGCCTCGCTCTGATTCGTTGAGTTCAATCGCATGGCCGTCGACGTGCATCGAAGGGCGCTGCTCCTCCTCTCCCCAGTCCCAGGTATTGCGAAACCAGATCGTCGGGAGCAGGTCGATCGGGGCCTCTTCGGGGCCGCGGTTGACGACCTCGATACGGATCACAATGTCATCCACCCCGGCCTTCGCGTACTCGACGAAGACGTCGAAGTAGCGGTTGTCGTCGAACACGCCAGTATCCAAAAGCTCGTACTCCGGCTCGCTTCGACCGCGCCGGCGATTCTCCTCGACGAGGCGAGCGTAAGGGAACTGGGCCTGTGGATATTTGTAGACCATTCGCATGTACGAGTGCGTCGGCGTCGAGTCGAGGTACCAGTACAGCTCCTTCACATCCTCGCCGTGGTTGCCCTCGCTCCCGGTCAGGCCAAAAAGCCGTGACTTGAGAATCGAATCGGTGCCGTTCCACATCGACAGCGCGAAGCAAATGCGTTGCCGGCGATCGGAGATGCCGGCGATCCCGTCTTCGTTCCAGCGATATGCGCGGGAACGGGCGTGATCGTGGGGGAAGTAGTCCCAGGCCGTTCCGTGCTCGGAATAGTCCTCGCGCACTGTGCCCCAGGCCCGCTCGCTCACGTACGGGCCCCACTTCTTCCAGTGGGTTGCACGTTCGTTGGAACTCGCTAGGCGAGCTGCCTCGGCGCCCTCGGTATACTTGTGGTGCTGCAGCTTTTTCATGGGGGATAAATCTCCATAGTGTGATGGTCTGGATCGCTTCGCGCCTCGGGAGCCTTGACGCCATCCGCGACCAGGACGGTGCGCCAGTAGGTGAGGTCATCGGCGCGCTCGTCGCGCGGCGCTGGTCGGCCGTCGACCGGGCTGAGGTAGTCGAGCAGCT
>JBGSMZ010000107.1:0-10584 GCA_041739845.1 Myxococcaceae bacterium | reverse complement strand
GAGCTTGAAAATGCCTCTCTGGCTGCGCAGCGTCCTGCCTTTAGTCGTCGGGACTTCCATTTTTGCTTTGATTCAAGCTATCGCGCCGGAGAATTACGCGCTGATTGCGATGATCGTTGGAATCAATATCGTTCTCGCCGTGTCCCTCAACGTCGTCAATGGGTTCACTGGGCAATTCTCACTCGGCCATGCCGGGTTCATGGCGGTCGGTGCGTACACCTCAGCAAAAATCACCATGCTCTTTGAGGCCGTTGCGACGGCGCATGGGGGGCGGTTCCCGTTCCTCGACGGGTTCACTCATTCGCTCGCGCCTTTCCTGTCGGTCTCGACGATTGAGGTTATTTCTGCGCATTCGACCTTTGCGCTCTCGCTGGTCGCGGGAATGGTGCTCGCCGCCGTTGCCGGATTGCTGGTGGGAATGCCATCGCTGCGATTGCGCGGCGACTACCTTGCAATCGTCACGCTTGGTTTTGGGGAAATCATTCGCTCCCTGGTCGAGAACATGCCGAGCCTCGGTGGCGCTGCGGGCATGTCCGGGCTTCCGGGACGGGCAAATGTTGTCTGGGTAGGCTTTGCAGTGGTGGCAACGGTACTGATGGCGCAGCGCATTGCGATTTCAACGGAAGGGCGAGCGCTAGTGGCAATCCGAGAGGATGAAGTCGCCGCCGAAGCAATGGGCGTAAATACGACGGGCTACAAAGTGCAGGCATTTGTCATCTCGGCGGCTTTCGCGGGTCTGGCGGGTGCTTTGCTCGCGAATGCCATTCACATCGCAAACCCCAAGATGTTTACCTTCGTCAAATCCATTGAAATCGTCGTCATGGTGGTCCTCGGAGGGCTTGGCTCGGTCACCGGATCGATCGTGGCGGCGGTGGTCCTCACGTTGCTGTTGGAAGCATTGCGCGATATTTCCGCCTACCGAATGGTTGTCTACGCGATCCTCTTGATTGGGCTCATGCTGGCGAGGCCGCAAGGACTCTTTGGCACCAAGGAATTTTGGCACTTGCGTATGTTTGCGCGTTTTTGGGAGCGCAGACCAGCCACTCTTGCCGACGAAGTCGCCGAAGTGCGGCCTCCGCTCGATGGAGAACCTCCGGGAAGTACGTCTCGATCTTACCCTCCAGAGGACAAGCTGCCATGATTTTTCACGCGCTGCCAGGTCATGGGATTCACCTCGGTAAGGGACAGCGATGAGGACGCCGGTGCTCGAAGTAATACACCTGGGAATGACTTTCGGCGGTCTCACTGCGCTCAGCGATTTCAATCTCGCGTTGCTGCCGGGTGAATTGGTGGGACTCATTGGTCCCAATGGGGCAGGAAAGACGACGGCGTTCAACGCGATGACTGGCGTGTACCGCCCGTCTGTGGGGAAAGTGCTCGTGGGCGGGAAGTTGGTAAACACGCTTCGCCCTCACAGCATATGCATTCGTGGCGTTGCGCGAACATTTCAAAACATTCGCCTCTTTAAGTCCCAGACGGCGCTCGACAACGTCCGCGTCGCATGCCACGCAAAGGCGAAGAGCAATTTGTTCGATGCGCTCGCCTTGACCCGGCGGCATCGAACCGAAGAGGCGCGAATATACGAACTCGCGATGCACTACCTCGAGGTGATGGGGTTGGGCGACCGGGCGCACGAGACCGCAAAGAATCTCCCCTACGGCGAGCAGCGCCGCCTCGAAATCGCGCGCGCTCTCGCTACCAAGCCTCTTGTGCTGTGCCTCGATGAGCCTGCGGCCGGTATGAATGCTTCCGAAAAGCTCGATCTTCAGAGACTCATCCCGTCGATCCGCGACCGCTTCGGAGTTGCGGTGCTTGTCATTGAGCACGACATGCGTCTGGCGATGGCCGTTTCCGAGCGCATGGTGGTTTTGGACCACGGGGTGACGATTGCCGCGGCAGCGCCGGAGGAAATCCGCAAAGACCCTAAGGTCATCAAGGCCTACTTGGGTGACTCCTACATGGAGGAGGCGCACTTGAAGTCGCTTCATGGCGAGGCAAAAGCATGACGGAGAGCGCCGCAGCATCCGACGCAATTCTGGAAGTTTCCGATCTTCAGGTGCACTACGGAGCCATTGTCGGCATTCGCGGTGTCTCCCTGACCGTGAGACCGGGCGAAGTGGTGGCACTCATCGGCGCCAATGGGGCCGGGAAGACGACCACGCTTCGCGCGATCTCCAGAATGTTGAAAGCGACCCAAGGAGAGATTCTATTTCGCGGGGAATCTGTCTTGGGATTGGAATCGCACCACCTCGTGGAGCGCGGCATGGCGCACGCTCCTGAAGGACGGGGAATCTTCCTGAACTTGACGGTCCAGGAAAACCTCGAACTCGGTGCCTACCTGCGCAAGGACATGGCGGCTATCGCCAGCGATGCCGAGAGGGCTTTCCAGCTATTCCCGATCTTGAAGGAGCGCCGCAAGCAGTCCGCGGGCACTATGTCCGGCGGGGAACAGCAGATGCTTTCCGTGGCGCGCGCGCTGATGAGCAGTCCCAAACTCGTGCTCCTCGACGAGCCCTCGCTTGGACTTGCTCCGCAGATCGTCGAGAGAATTTTTGGAGTGCTCCGCGAGGTCAACCAAGCCGGCGTCGCGTTGCTGCTGGTGGAGCAGAATGCCCACAAAGCGCTGCAGCTCGCGCACCGCGCCTATGCGCTGGAAACTGGCTCGGTGGTCCTCACCGGGACCGGCAAAGAGTTGCTCGCCTCGCCTGAAGTTCGAAAAGCCTACCTCGGCGAGTAGCGACGCGCACCCGCGCGATGCGGCGAAGAATCGCAGCTGGCGGGACGAATTGCGCATGCGGCAGAATTGACTTTGATTCGCATTAGCACTAGGGGAGCCGAATGTCCCTTTTGCTCCTGGCTGCCGTACTCGCGGCGGCGCCTGGTGAGATTGAGACGACGGCGTGGCAGCGAAGTGTGGCGCTGCTCGAATACGTCGCCGCGGATTCTCCAAGAGCAATCGCTCAAGGCGACCAGGTCGAGCTTAAAGAGCAGGAGGCGCTGCTGCAGGAAGTCAGCCTGGTGCTCGGAGAACTTACGCCCGCGCCGCAGGCGCAGCTCGACCAAGTGAACGCACTCATCGGTCTTCTTGCGCATCGCGATCCCTCATTTCCGGAGCGCGCGAGCGCGCTCGCATCCACGCTCGCCAAGGACCACGACGTCTTCAGAATCCCAAGAGTGACCGTGGATCTGGAACGCGCCGCGAGCGTCTACAGCGCGCAGTGCGCAAGCTGCCACGGAGCGACAGGGTGGGGAGACGGACCAGCAGGGAGAGCTCTCCAGCCACCTCCCGCGTCGTTCCATGACGCTGCACGGATGGACGCAATGTCCCCAAAGCGCGTCTACAGCACGGCAACCTTTGGGATTCCTGGAACGGCGATGGTCGGGTTTCCGAATCTCAGTGTGGAGATTCGCTGGATGCTTGCATTCTACGTGATGACCCTTCGCCAACCTCCGTGCACTGGCAGCCGAACAGTTCAATCCATAGAGGTGTTAGCCCAGAAAACCGACGCCGAGCTCCGCTCCGGCGGGGGCGATCTCGCCTGTCTTCGGAGGGAATTCCCGACCGACGCAATCCAGGGCAATATCGCCGCCGCTTCGCAAAGAATTGGCGAGGTGCTTACAAACTTTCGCGCGGGAGATGCTCGCAAGGCGCGCCAGGGCGTCATCGAAGCGTACCTTGAAAATATCGAACCCATTGAACCGACGCTTAAGGCTCGCGATGCCAAACTAACGCAGTCCCTCGAGCAAGCGTTCGTGCGCTTGCGCGCGGCGACGCAAGGTCAGGGGGATGTGGCTGCAGAGGCGGCCGCGCTGCAATTGCTCTTGGAACAGTCTGAAAAGACAGATACCTCGGCAAGCACCTGGACCACATTCTTGGCTGCACTCGTCATCATCTTGCGCGAGGGAATGGAAGCGGTTCTCGTCATCGGTGCGCTCTTGGCAGTCTTGCGAAAAATGGGAGCGCAGACGCAGCAGCGCCTCGTGCACGCCGGGTGGATTGCGGCGTTGCTTCTCGGGGCCACAGTCACCATTTTTGGGCAGGCATTGTTCCGCGGGGCAAATCGTGAATGGATGGAGTCTACGGTGGCCCTCGCCGCGGTAGGTTTGTTGATTTATACCGCAGTATGGCTCAACCGGCGAAGCCGCATCAGCTCCTACGTGGCCGGCTTGAAGCTTCAAGTGGGAGCAGCCATTGCTGGTGGAAGTAGCGCTACGCTCTTCACCATCGCATTCTTCTCCGCAGGCCGGGAGAGCATTGAAACGGCGCTCTTTCTCCAAGGGCTTGGTGCGCAGGACTGGCGACCAGTAGCTTGGGGTGCGCTCTTGGGGCTCGCACTCCTCTTTGCGGCCATCGGAGTTGTATTGCGGATAGGAATTTCGCTCCCTCTTCCCAAGATATTCAAGGTTTCAACTGCGCTGCTGCTGGCAACGGCGGTCATGCTCTTGGGGCGAGGGCTCCATGGATTGCAAGAACTCGGTGTGCTCTCGTATTTCCCAAGTCCCGGAATCACGGTGGCGCCATTAGGAATCTTTCCCGACGCGATGACGTTGGGCGCGCAAGCGTGTCTTGCAATCCTTTGTTGGGTTGGGATCCGCCGGGCGTCTAAGAATGCTCCGCTGAAGCGCGTTCTGTCAGCTCCGTAAGTACCCCGAGCGCACCTTTGGGGTGGACGAAGGCCACCCTTGCTCCGCCGGCACCAATCCGCGGAGTCGAATCGATGAGCGGGACTCCCTTCGCTTTCAAATCCGCCAGAGCGGCATCGATGTCGGCGACTTCGATGCAGAGATGGTGGAGCCCTTCGCCGCGCACTTGCAGAAACTTGGTGACTCCCACATTTGCCTCGGTTGGACAAATGAGCTCAATGCGCCCCATGCCCGCTCCGAAGATTGCGGTCGCTACTTGTTGGTCCTCGACAAACTCTACCTGGGGAGGACGAAAGCCGAGGACATCGACGTAGTAGCGGATTGCAGCGTCGAGGTCCTTGACCGCTATCGCAACGTGGTTGAGGCCAATGGCGTTGCCCGTCATTTCGCACCACGCTTTCGGTGAGAGCTCCGTTTGCTGGGAGGCGAGGCTACCTTTCGAATTGCTCGAACTTTTGATTTCGTCACCGTGCGCCTCGCTGGTTGGCAGTGCGGGCAATAGAAGCTGGATCTCCCTCCCAATGCAATCCGTTTGACGCGGGCATCGCATACCGCGCAAGCCTCCCCAGCACGGTCGTAGACCCAAAAGCGACCCGCATCGCCGGCATCTTCTGCAAAAGCGATTTCGTCTGCGTTGGAGTTGGGTGCGTCTAGGCCTTCCGCTATCACGCTTTCAATGGCGCGCTGGAGTTGGTTCCACTCCGCAGCTGTCAACGACCCTGGCTTCCGCGCAGGATGAAGCTTGGCCAAAAACAGCGCTTCATTGGTCCATAGGTTGCCTAAGCCTGCGATGCGCTCTTGATCCATCAATGCAACTTTGAGCGGTTGTTTGCTGGGCCCAATGGCGCCTCTGAGCGATTCTGGGGTGAGCCCGTCGACCAGTGGATCGATGCCCAACGAAGCGAATGCGGCGACCTTCGCAAGACCACTCTCCCCGAGGACTTCAATTCTTCCGAACATTCGAGGATCGGCGAAGTGAATCACATCTCCCGAGTCGAGAATGAAGCGCGCTCGACTGAACTTCACCAATTCGCCCCTCCGCGAGCGGACGAGTTTTCCTGTCATTCCAAAGTGGGTCAGTGCGCTAGCGCCTGAGGAAAATCGCAAAACCAGATATTTTCCGCGGCGCTCCGCGCTCTCGAGTCTCCCCTGGAGTCGTTCGAAAGCAGTACGACGCGATCCTCGAAACACGCGCGACGCGTCAGCCTCCCCGCGAATGAGGGTGCGGCCTCGAAACCAGCCAACCAGAGCGCGTCGCGATAATTCGACTTCGGGTAACTCTGGCATTGGCAAGCTCCTTGCGAAATCTCTATGACTGGGCTGTTGAGACCCAAGGTAATCCCGACCCCAGCCTTTGCGCCAGATGAGAAATCAACAGTGCGAACGAAATTCTCAGCAGGTATGAGGAAGGAGCGCGATGGCCAGACCCTTTGCAACTATACATTTCATAGTACGCTCGGGGAATAGCCGACTTTTTCACGTCGTTTGCGGTAGAGAAGCAATGGGGGAGCACTTGGGCTCGCGGGAAGCGGCGCTCGCTAGTGAATGGTGAAAGTGGCGATGCAAAGACAGGTCATCTTGATGCTCCCTCCGCAGGGGGCGATGCGACTTCGTGCGGAAGCGGCACTCGCTGTCGCTGGCTTGCGGTTTTCCGAACGATGGAGTGAGGCGACGGATATCGCGCTCGTCGAAATGGACGATGTGAAGAAGTCCTTGGAGCAACTGCCTTCAGGGATGCCGGTCCTCGGTCTCGCATCCCAGCGCGCCGAGTTCGATCCGCGAATATCCGATGTCGTTTTTGGCGACTCGATTGAATCGGAGCTTGCGCTTCGTGTGGTTTTCTTAAGAACCCGCATGCGAAAAGAATCGCAGCACATCGTCGCTTTGGCTGGCGCCGCCGCCCATGAGCTCAATCAACCGCTCACTTCGGTGATGGGCTTCGCCGAACTCCTCGTACGCGGGCTCAAGGATCAAAGGCTCCTTGAATATGCGACGACGGTTCATACGCAGGCGCTTCGGATGGCCCGCATCATTTCAGATATTGGAAAGGTCGGAAAAATCGAGACCAAAGTATACGTCGGCGCTTCGCAAATCATCGACTTGAAGAGGGCCCTTTCCGAGGAAGAGTAGGGCCCCTCCGTTTAGACCAGTCCTGCGCTTGCCAAGTTCGCCGCTATTCGCGCTTGCACAGGACCTGGCACCAAAGGGAAAACCGTTCCGCTGATCTCTTCGAATGCGCGCGCATAGGCCAGCGCGAGGTCGACGCGAACCTTGTCGGGTATCTCAGGGGTTTCTCCATCTCCATAAAACCCGCGCTCTTGGATGAGCCACTGGCGGAAGATTTCCTTATCGAGCATCGCTTGCGGGACGCCCTGCCGAAACCGTTCTTCGTATTCTGAGGCAATCCAAAAACGGCTGGAATCTGGCGTGTGCATTTCATCGATTGCAAGGAGTTTGTCGCCAACGAGGCCCAATTCATATTTGGTGTCGGCGAGAATGAGTCCGCGATTGGAAAGGATGCGCTGCCCCGCCGCGAACAGCGCGAGCGCCGCCTCCCGCGAGCGTTGCCAATCTCTCTGCGAAAGGAGCCCTGAGTCGACGACTTGCGCCGGCGTGCGTGGTGCGTCGTGTTCGCCAGCCGGAGCCTTGGTGGAAGGTGTCACGACGGGCCTATCCAATTGCTGGTTCTCCTTCATTCCAGCGCGAAGTCGGAGGTCGTAAGAATCGCGGCCCGCTGTGTAGTCTCGCCAAAGGCTCCCAGCGAGATATCCACGGACGACAAATTCCACGGGGAAAGGCTTGGCTACCTGTGCCACCATCACCGCTGGGTCTGGGCTTGATAGGAGATGGTTGGGAAGCACCTCTTGGGTTTGCTTAAACCAGAAGCAGGCGAGGGTGTTGAGGATGTCACCCTTGAAAGGGAGGGTCGTCAGGTTGCGGTCAAAGGCCGAAAGGCGATCCGTCGTCACCATGACGAGGCGATCTCCTGCGCGGTAGCTGTCGCGCACTTTCCCGGAGTAGCGAGTCCCAAGCCCCGGAAAAGACGTAGCTTGCAGTGTGAAAGGGAGTTGCGCAAAGAACGTCTTCGCGTTCAAAGCCACCGTGGACCCTCCGAAGTTCCTAGTTTCCTGCTGCTGGAGCAGAAGCCATGTAGAGGAACGCTGGGTTGAGTCGAAGTTCACCGTCAACCCAGGCAGCGGCGTAGCCAGCTCTCGAACTGCGCACGACGGTAACGCTTCGCGCGGCGTCGATGCCCCAATGGCTCAGAAGTGCACGAGCGACCACTTCCGCCGCCTCTCGCTCAGAGAGACCGCCCAAGGCTTCTCTGCGATCGGTTCCAAAGGCGTTGAAATCTTCGAATCGAAGCGCGGCTGCCGAAGGTGCATTTTCGCCGTCCATGAGGTCGCGCTTGGGGTTTAAGGCTGGTGCAGCGACAAAGCCCCCATCGACCGCAAACGGAAAGAGCGAAGCCCCCGGCATTCCTTCTTCGGATTGCGACTGCCTGGCGACTTCAGCGTAGAACTCGCGGCGGACAGCAGCGGGCTGGTGCTCCAGAGATTCCGCCGAGGACTCAAGCGCTTGGGTGGCCTTCCGTTCTTGCGCTGGGGTTGGCAGCGCCTCACAAGCAACGCACACCGCAGCGGCGATGGCGAACATCGCAGGAACTCCCGACTTCATAGGAAGAACTGTACAGTTTTCCCTCGGGAAAGGCACGGAAAACAAGGTCTCAACGTCTGCTTTCAATCAGTTTTTCTATCGCCTGCCGATCTTTGGTGTCGTACCTTTCCTTAGGCATTGGGCGCGTGCGCTCGCGGAGGCTTTCTGGCTTCTCCGCCAGCTCTTCGAGAATCGCTGCGCGCGCTTCTTCGAGGTCGACGAGCTTGGAAACGCTCGGAGGATTGATTCGCACGAGCACTTTGCGGGCGATGCGGGCGCTTCGCCAATCGGTCATTGCGACGTAGAAGCCAGCGCAAACGCAGATGATGGTCCAGAGCACAAAGCGAATCAAGGCCATGGGACTGTGCTACTCCTCCAGGGGCCCGAGGCAATATTTCGATTGGACGTTGGTACCCTCATTCTGGCCTGATTCCACCGTGCTCTACTCTCAAATCGAATCCAAAATCGCGGAAGTGACGGTCGCGGCGGATGACACCGCCGAATCCGTTCGCCGCGATGCGCTCGCCTATTTCGGTCGTCTTCCGGAACCGCCGCTGTATCGCCGCCGAGACGAACCGATGCGCTTGGGAGTCCTCGCCCTCATCGCCGAGGGAATCGCCTTGTTCGCGCGGGCCCGCCCTCTTGGTTCGCGTGCGGAAGAAATCCAAGCTGCCCTTGGCGCCCACCTGGAATGGCTTTGCCTTGTCAGCGAAGGCAAAGTGGAGGCGGCGGAGCCAGCGTGGCGCGGAGCGCTTCACAAGGAGCGCGGACTGGCGGCGAGTTTGAGACTTTGGAAGCGCAACGATGAAGACCCGGGCATCGTTTTTGACCGAAGGACGGGGGCGTCGCGATTCGATCCCCGTCCGGACCCTCAGGTCTCCTCGAAGCTGGCATGCCCCAATTGTCGGAAGGTTGCAGAGTACGCGTTTTCTCCTCACACTCCGATGCATTCGTTCGTATGCACCTCCTGCAAGTCCGCATTTGAGGTCTACTTTGCGGAAGCGCGGGCAACAGAGGTGACGACGCGCACGGCGAATCGCAAACACTACGTCTTTCGCGTCGAAGAGTTGACCGGGAAGCAAACGCGAATCGAGTTCGACGATGCGAGCAATGGGGTCTTGACGAGCGCTTCGCGGGATCTCTTGGCGTTTATCTATACGCCCAAAGACGTGCTCCGGGGGGTCCTCAACCTCAACTCGAGTCGCGTCCTTTGGCTCGGGCACAAAGGACCATGCTTTGTGGCAAGTGCCGTGTTCCAAGAGGGCGAGCGGGAGTTACACAGGCTCCGCGTGTTCCGTGACAACTTCTTGCTTCCCCATGCGGTCGGCCGATTGTTCGTCGATGCGTACTACCGCGTGGGTCCAGCAGCCGCGCGGTTTGTGAGCCGCTTTCCCCTCGCGCGCTCGCTCCTGCGCGCGGGGATTTCGCTGTTTGTCCTGACCTTGGAGGCACTCAAGTCTCCAGACGGCCCCAGCGAGGACGAGCGGTGAAGCTTCCCAAGTCCTGGTCGTTGATTCTCCAAGTCTTTGTTCCAGTCGCGCTCGTAGTCGCCTTTGTCCTCCTGTGGAACTTAGGATCGCCCAGCAAGAGGCTCCTCGAGGGGAAGGCCGCTCCGGACTTTATCCTGCAGCGGGTCTCAGGCGAGCCAGCGGCGCTTTCTGGTTTTCGTGGGCGCCCCTTGCTCCTGAGTTTCTGGGCGGCTTGGTGTGATTCGTGCGCCCGCGAATTGCCCCACCTGGCTGCGGTGGGGAAGGAATTCTCAGACGCAGATATTGGCATTCTCGCCGTCAACGTCGACGACGTCGACGTCCAAGAGGAAGTCGTCGGGAAGTTCCTCTCGGAGAATCCCGAAGTTGCTCCCTATGTGGCCCTCGGGACACCAGAAGTTGGTGCGTCCTATTTGGTGAACGTGCTTCCGACCTTCTTCGTCATCGACCGGAGCGGACAGATTGTCGAGGTTTCCTCTGGAGAACTCTCAGAGGCAGGGTTTCGGGCGGTCGTAAAGGGCGCCATTTCTAGATAGCGGAAGCATTTGGACCGTTCCGGTGTTCTCAGCCCTTGACAAGATTGCGTCGGATATTTACCCGTTCACCGGACTCGGCGGCTGAAGGACCATGTTTTGACAACTGCGCTCATCCAAGTGGAGAATTTGACCAAGCGTTACGGGAGCACCCTGGCGCTTCGCGGGCTTACCTTTGAGGTGCCCAAAGGGCAGGTCGTTGGCCTCCTCGGTCCCAACGGGGCTGGAAAGTCGACGACGATGCGCATTCTTGCGGGGTTTGC
>JBGSMZ010000091.1:0-4339 GCA_041739845.1 Myxococcaceae bacterium | reverse complement strand
TGCGGTCTTGCTGCTGGCTTGGGCAGTCACCTCGCCCTCGGAAATCCTCGCACTTCGAATGACCGCTACCGCGACCAATTTGTTGGGGTCCCGAATCAAGAGGTCACGGCATTCCTTGTTTCCCTTGGTGGCGAGCTTGATTCGCTCCGCAACGCTCATTTTCGAAACTCTGCTGTAGAGCGGGCGTCGCTGCCATTCTGCGTCTGAGAGCTCATGCGTATCTCCTCCTTCTGGTTGGTCATGAAGATCCGCAAGTACTGCGTCCGCGGTGACTTCTTCCGAAACCGAAGAGGTTGACCGGGGAGCGCCAAACAACCGAACCTCTGCGCGGGCCATCGCTTCGACTTCCGGAAGGAAGAGGCCGCTGCGCACGGCAAAGTCACAGACGCCATCGAGGAGTGCGCCAGCGGCGTTCGGGTTGGTTGCCAGATGCCGGATGATCTCCGGTTCGCGGAGGATCCGAAGCTGGTTGTCTCCGATGATTTGCGCGGTCGAACGGGCACAAACCCCAGCGGCGGCGGCGATGGCGCTATCCGGCGTGCTGCCATTGAGGGTGAGCATCTCAGCGTAGACTGGATTCCCAACATGGAGCGACAGCAGCCACCCGAGAACCGGAGCTGGAATTTCTTCGTCTCGGAACGCACTACTTGCGAGGCGTTCAGGGATCGCAGAGGCAGCTTGCAAGGCCGCCGCCTGGACCTCAGGATCCGGGTCGAATACCAACATGAATTGCGCTTGAACCAAGTCGCTCCCAGAAAGCGGAACGAGTCCTTTTGCCGCCATCATTCGCAATGGCACTGGCGACTTTGGATCCACGTGTTTGCGCATCGCCTCGGAAAGAAAGCTATCGTCGATCGGGCAGCCTTCCTGAGGGCTTCCGACAACTCCTGCCGAAGCCGCTCCCTGCGCCGCTAGCCCTGGTTCCGGATCCGGTTTGCTTGAGCCGCCTTCTCCAGCTCCGCTCATACGGTTCCCCTTCCGAATAAAATCCGCAGTCCTTCGAGTGTCAGAAACTCGTCCACTTCATCGATGGCCTTGGACTGGGTCGCGAGCAGGGGTGCGAGTCCTCCCGTCGCAAAGACCCGAACCGAACTCCCCATTGCTTCAGCGATGCGGCCGCAAATTCCATCGACGAGTGCACCATAACCAAAAACGAGTCCTGCCTGGATCGAGTGTACGGTGTTCGACCCGATGACGCTCGGCGGCGCCGCAAATTCTACGCGCGGGAGCTTTGATGTTGCGTTGAACAGCGCGTCCATGGAAATGCCAATTCCCGGACAAATCGCACCACCGAGGTACTCACCTTTGCCATTCACTGCGTCGAATGTCGTAGCGGTGCCGAAATCCACGACGATGAGCGCCGCCGGCCAACGGGCGTACGCGGCGACGGCGTTTACAATCCGATCCGCACCGACTTCCCGGGGATTGTCATAGCGAATGGGCATGTGCGTCTTGGTACCGGGACCGATGAACATTGGCGTACAGGCGAAATAGCGACTGCTCATCTCCCCAATGGCCGATTGCATCGAGGGGACCACGCTCGACACGACCACCGCTTCCACAGCGGTGGGTGCTATGCCCGAGTGAGCTAGCAATTGGATGAAGAGGACCCCGATTTCGTCCACAGTACGATTCGGTCGCGTTTCGATGCGCCAGTGCGCGCTGAGTCTCTCGGCGACGAAAGTGCCGATTACCGTGTTGGTGTTGCCGACGTCGATCGCAAGAAGCATTCTCCCCCACCATAGCGTTTCCGTCCCGAAGGCGTCAGTCCTGAGTGGTTCGGAGTTCCTCGACATCTCCGGCGACGATTCGGTGCAATGTGGATCCTGCTTCGACCAGCAATGCGCCCGTATCATCGATGTCGATAGCGCGCCCTTCAAGCATCTTCGCATCGATAGAAATGCGAACGCGGCTTCCGATGGTGGATGTGCGCTTTCGCCACTCCTCTCGAATCGGGCGGAAGCCGTCGGTCTCCCAAAGCGTATAGGTTTCCTCAAGGTGGCCCAAAAAGCGCGCGATCCAACCAGCGCGGTCGATTCTGGCCCCCACAATGGCGCGCAAAGAGGTCGCCCGCTGCGCGAGTTCCTTCGCCATCTCACCCGGATTGGAGTTGATATTGACGCCGATTCCCAAGACCGCAAAGTGGATGCGGTCCTGGTCCGCCGCGAGTTCCGTGAGAACACCAGCGACTTTCAAGCCGTCGCGTTGGATATCATTTGGCCACTTGATCTTTGGCTGAGATACCCCCGCCGATTCGATGGCTTTGGCGAGAGCTACGGCAGCGAGCAACGTAATCTCTGGTGCTCGGCTCGGCGGAACGGACGGACGAAGGACGAGGGAACCTAAGAAGTCACATCCGAAGGGGCTTACCCAGTTCCTACCCCGACGCCCACGTCCAGCCTCTTGAAACTCAGCGATCACCAAGGTCCCATGGGCTGCTCCGCCTTGGGCCCTATGAAAGGCCTCCGCGTTCGTGCTTCCAATCCTTTCATAGTGGACGATCTCCCGACCAAACTGCCGCGTTTCAAGCAGTGGTGCGATTTCGGCAGCCGAAACCCGATCTGGAACTCCGCGAAGGCGGTACCCTTTCAACGGTGCAGCCTCGATCCGAAATCCCTTCGCCCGCAGCCACTCGACACCCTTCCAACCCATCGCGCGAGCACTTTCAAACTCCCCCCCTAGGGGGCCTCAGAAAGGCACTTCCCTTCGCTGGTGCGAAGACGCTTGAGGATCTTTCAGCCAGCCCTCCCAGCAATCGACTTTGGACGGTCTCCAGCTTCGACCTTTCTCGTTCCGTCGCCACTAAGGAAGCGTGCGACCAGGATAGCTTCGACGCACTGCATGAAACGCTGTCAGTTCCAGTGACCCCTGGGGAATCAGTTTATCACCTGACTTCAAGGTCGTCGCCAGCTTCACGATTCCAATTCCACGCGCGAATACCAGATTGTTCACCAAAATTTTCCCGTCCGGGAGTGGGTTTTGCGCTTCTACCCACGCGCAATCTTGCCAAGCGCCCGCGGGAGTTGCGCAAGCCTTGCCGGCGTCAGTTATTCGGTAGCGCTCCATGGAGGAGACGGAAACAATGTTCTCCCACCGGGTTCCTGCAATGACCGGATTCTTGAGTAGATAGCGCTTGCTATCGCGCACGCCGATCGCGTCATGAAAGAAACGGGAACCCGTTGAATCCTCAACAGCGCCGTCAGCCGCAAGGCGCTTGAGTACGATGACCAATTCGTGTTGAGAGCCCAAGAGGTCGGCGCGATAATTCCACTCCGTACCGATGGTCCAAGCAAAATACTCCGCAGCATCCGGACTGGCTTTGGAATTTTCGGTCCGCACGCTTGCGCACGAAACGCAAACCACGGCTAAGAAACTGAACGTCGCCAAACGAATCATCGCTTCTCCTTTGCGCCTCGCCGATTGGCTTTCAACTCTGCAAGGGCCTCAACTGCCGCTTGTCGGACGCCGGGATCGGCAGCGCCGGTCGCAGAAAAGTCGAGGTAGGCAAGAGCGTCATCACCTCCCAGAGATGCGATAGCGTAGAGGACCCCCCGTTCCACCAAAGGTCCACGGCGACTTGCGCTTTGAACGATCGGATTGACCGCCGCGACCTCTCCGAGTTCCGCCAGTGCTCCGACAGCTCGTTGGTACGCATCGAGATCTTCGGAACTGAGCAGATTCAGGAGCGGCTCCAGCGCCGCTGGGTCCTTGCGCTCTACCAGCACTCGAAGCGCTGCCGCGCGTTCCGCCGGGATTTTGCTTTTGAGCGCGCGCCGGACCCGGAAACCCATCGCTTGGCGAAGCGCGATCGTCTTCGCTGCTTCGCTGGCGGCTTGATCGAGGCATCGACCCAGGACCGTCGTGAATTCTCCGCTGGCGCCACCTTCATCATGAAGTTCGCCGCGGCGCGCTACGGAGAATCCGTTGTCCCGTCCGCGCGGACGCACTCCAAGGTGGACCCAGAGCATCTTGCGCGTTTGCGGGCTTTGTTTGTCGACGTCGACGCGCGCATCCATCGACAGATCGACAACCATTCCCTCCCCAACGATTTGAAATCCCGCGCGTTCGAAGGACCCCCTGAGGAGGGCGGCGACATCTGCGCCCGAAACTTCGGCGATCTCTTCCAATGGAGCGATTGCAACCCTGCCTACCACGGCGGGCTTGTCACAGCTCGCAACTGCCAGGAGAGCTGCGAACTTCCAATGCTTCACTCAGCACTCGGCGGCGAGTCACCATTTCCTTGGCCGGAAGCTGGAGCTGAAGCCGCTTCCGAAGCAGGCGCACCTTCATCGGGGGGAGGCGGGGCTGCACGTTCGACATCACCAGGACGAGCCGTCTG
>JBGSMZ010000085.1:0-2916 GCA_041739845.1 Myxococcaceae bacterium | reverse complement strand
CAATCGACGTCGAGCGCGCACGCATGGTAGGCCACTGCCGAGGCGGTTGTATTGGCGCAGTAGCCGTCGGCGCAGACCTGGCCTGCAGCACACGCGGCGCCGCTCGTGCATTTCGTGGGGCAAGCGCGCGTCAGACAAATGCCGGAGTCGAGCGGACCGCCGCCATTATCACCCGGGTTGCACGCCAGCGCCGAGACACAAAGAACCGCACACACTGGTAACCTGGAAGCAAACGCTTTCATGCCGTAGTCTCTGAAAATGTGGAGAGCTGCACATTGGCTGACACGATCAGTCACCCGTTGGCCTTTCGCATACGCATGTACGACCTCCGGAACAAACCTGTGGCTCGTTGGCGCTTCCGCACTTTACCAACGGATATCCTTTAGGATTTATGGTCACTGTGCATTTGTCGCAGCCCGCGCCGCAAGCCACGCAAGCGCGTCCGCCCGCTCCGCAGGCGGACGCGGAATCGCCGGACTGACAGGAGGCTCCCCAGCAGCACCCCGAGCAGCCTGTCGTCGTGTCGCAGACGCAGCTCGCGCCAATGATTATGTTATTTACCTGCCGGCCACTACCGCCTCTACAGGCGGTCCCGTTGCCGTTGCAACTTGTCGCGCAGCCGCACTCTCCTCCCGCACAAACTTGACCGTTGCCACATCGGCGCCCACACTCTCCGCAGTTATTGGGGTCCGTGGCGAGCTGCACGCTGCAGTTCTCTCCGGACGCCAGACCTACGGTGGGGTCCGTTTTGCCATTACAGCTTGAAAAGCCCGAATTGCATGCAAGATTGCATTTACCAAGCGGCGACGAGTCGCACGAGCCACGGGCGTTGCTTCCGGGGATGCATGGTACGCCACAGCCGCCACAATTGTTGGCGCCGACTTCTACCTCGCAGCCATTCCCAGGGCTCCTGTCGCAGTCCAGGAATCTGGGATCGCATGTCGCAAGGAAGCAACTTCCATTCCCGCAGCCATACGTCGCGCGATTTGCCGGGAGACACGCGTTCCCGCACCTGCCGCAATTCCTGAGGTCGGTACTGAGGTCAGTGCATTGAATACCGGCCTCTCCAGCGTCAGCGGCCTTGGTTCCGGAACAGAACGTGTAGCCTTGGTCGCACACAGCCTCGCACAGACGGGATTCACATTTCGCCTGCGTATGGCCCCCGTCGGAGAGCCGTTTGGTACAATCGTTGCCGCAGATGCCGCAACTCTTCGCGTCGTCGAGATTGGAGCAACCGCCATCACAACACGCCTGACTCCCGGCCGCACAGGAGCCGCCGTCTCCACAGACGCATTGTCCCGCCCTACAAGCGTTCGCGGTTTCGTCGCATTGGCCGCAATCGGGGCCGCATTCTCCAGCGTCAGTAGAGCCTATGGCGCTCAGGCTGCACGGCGCAAGCACACCAGCATTGCAAAGTTGCGTACCCGTATAGCAAGCCCCTCCATCGGAACCCACGCAAGCACTCGCCGAAGTGCACCCCTCTGCCTTCAACGTGAAGGGCTTTTCCACGAAGCCCGTTGCGCTGTCTTTGACGGCTACGGTGATGCTTCCTTCCGCTTTTGAATTCGGAGTCCCAGACAAGACGCCCGAGGTAGCGTCCATCGAAAGCCAGTCGAAAGATGCGGCCTTCTTTGAAATTGCCCAACTGTAGGGAGGACTCCCACCGGTCGCAGAGATTCGCTGAGAGTATCGCGCCCCCGCAGTTCCAGTTGCAAGGCGGTCCGTCTGTATGGTCAATGCACCCGAAGGCCCGCTGTCTGGGTCTCCCGTTGACCCTGGCTGGCAGGCCGCCGCGCCCAGTAAAAGAAAGCCGCCCGCGAACAGGCATGACATCCTGGTCAAGGACGCGCGGCGCGAATTGACGCTTACCACTCGCACCTCGTCCCGCCGGTTCCCAAGAAGGACGCTCGCCGATGATTGGTCTACGTTCGCTATGCCGAAATCTGCGCTCAAGTCCAATCCCCCTCAGGCGAATGTGCTCTGAAGTAGGACCCTGGCGCACAACCAACCCAGAGTCAAGACCCTTGAACGTAAATTACAGTGGGTAAACATTTACCCCGCTAGATTATTCCCGGTATTTCTGCTGTTTTCCCCGTTGGGCTCGTTGCTGAGCCCCATAGGAGCAGGTGGACGAATTTGACCACGCATGTAGGGTCGTGTAGCGTCAATTCGGTGAAGAAAGTGCGCGCTCCGAGGGCAAGTGTCCGTACTGCATCAAAGCCTGGGCAGTCCCAAGTGCTTGGGAGGCAGGCGCCCATTTTGCCTCAAGCCGCCTCGGGAAACGACGGCCCCTATGGAGTCGCACTCCTGCGGGTCGCTATGGAGCTCAAAACCTCCGACCAATCCCTGGCGCAAGTCCTCCCCCGTGTCCTCGGTCGCATGGGTCTCGACGCTAAGAGCTTGGAAACCCGACTTGCGAAAGATTCTCGTGCGCTCGACGCGATTCTTGAGGGAAAGCGCGCTCGGTGATTGTCAAGCGCAGACAACAGCCTAAGGACAAAACCAAGCGGGACGCCAGGGTTGCGAGGACCAGCCCCATGAAGACGCCGGCAAGCAAGCCGGCAGCGCGAAGCACGCGCACGTCGACCAAGGCCAGGATTATTGCGGCACTCAAGCAGCTTCACCCGATGGACTAAATGGACGCTCCGGCGACGCGTCCATCGGAGCGCAACCAACCGCTGGTCGATGTCAGCTTTGCCGCATACGCGCCGATGGCGGCCATCGGATAGGGCTCTAAGTCCACGGGCACTTCTCCGCCCCAGCGAATTCCTGTCTTGCTCGGAAGCAGGCGCACCGCTCGCACTTGCACGCCGCGCATTGCGGCCCTGCGAAGGGTGCGCGCAAAGACCGGGTCGTGAAAGTCACTCGGCCGCACTGCCTTGACGTCTCGCCGTTGCACCGCGAAGACCACCCAGG
>JBGSMZ010000043.1:0-3613 GCA_041739845.1 Myxococcaceae bacterium | reverse complement strand
AGCAGGGCCTGGCAACATTGAGCCATCGCCCCAAACCACCCAGGAGCACAATCCCGATTCCGGCAATTCCCGGGAACCAGGGCGCGAAGCTTTCCGGAACGTCCCCGAGAAGCTGGAGCCGGGCGCGCGCTTCTTCACGTTGCGCTTCGCGCCGGGCGTCGACCTGCGCGACCATTTCGCCGGTGCCCAGCGGATAGGTTCGCACCAAGCGATGACCGTCGGTGTCCGCTGCAATCTTTTCGTCGACGACGCCGCGCAGGAGGGAGGGGTCGAGCGCACTGGCAGCGGAAAACGCCTGGGTCGCTTTGTCCTGTTCGCCAGCGGAAGCGTCTCCCAAGGTCGCGAAGCGCCGCTGATAGACGCGCGCGAGATCATAGAGAATGATCGGATCACGGCGTTCTTTCACCGCACCCTCAAGGATGATCCGAGCGTTGTTCACGTCGCCCTGAAGAAAGAAGACGATTCCAAGGTTGACGCGCGTACCCAAGTCGTTTGGACGCAATTGTTGCGCGCGCGTGAAGCGCTGAAGCGCAGCGTCTAGCTGACCCCGCCGAAGCGCATGCCGACCGAGCACATACCAGCCTGCAAAATCCAATCGACCCGCGCTCGCTTCCGCTTCCCACTCGGCGACCAAGGGTTCGACGTCGTGAGATCCACGCTCGATTCGGTAGAGGTCATCGGCCGCCGTTCCGGCGAAGGTGGCGCCTTCGATGGCACTTCCAACCATTCGAGGAACTCCTCCCAAAATGGCGATGGCCAAGAGCGCCACAATGCGCTCCCGTAGGGGCAAATAGGCGGCGACCACGGCAAAGAGGAGGAGCAACTCCGCCACCCAACCCAAGCGAAACACCAAGGGAAGGGAAAGGAGCGCAAGCGCAATGATTCCCGTCTGCCACCGGGCCGCTCCTCTTGGAAACAACAAGTGGAAGTCAAAGAACGCATAGCGGGCTCGTCGAAGAAAGAGCACGAAGACCAAGGCAATGGCAGTCGCCAGGAGCCCAAGCACGGCAATCGCGGACACATTTCCAACGAGCGGGCGATAGCTTCGGACGTTTACGAAGAGCGCCCGGTAGGCCGACTTCAAGGCGCGCGCCACGCGTTCGATTTCTGTTGGATCCGCTCGGAAGTAGGCGCGTGCAAGTTCGATTTGCGCTCCCGGGAGATCAGGCGCCAGTTGCGACGCGGCGATGGCTATTTCTACGGCCGAGCCGGTGTCGCCGCGATCCGCGTGCTCCCGAGAGGAGCGCATCATCGCCATCGCCCAGCCGTCCAGACCTTGGGCATCTATGCGGTATTTCGCGTCCAAAATCGCCTCGCGCGTCTCCGCTTCGCGTTCGAAATCTGGACTTGCCTCCACTGCTTTCCATGCGCCCCAGATCGTTGCGAGATCCGCATCGCGAATCTCTGGCATCGCTATTGGGGCGGGTCCGGCAGGGAGTTCTGAAGCTTGCAAGGCATCGCTGTCGGGAGCAGCCATCGCTGCTCCGCAAGTCAATGCAGCTACGACCGCAATCGTGAAGAGCTTCGCGCCATGATGCACCGGCGGCAGAATAGTGAACATTCCGTCAGAGTTCGAGTACTTCGATGGTATCAGGCAAAGTCCCTGTGTCTGACGTCGGCGCCTCCATGAATCGGCTCCTTGAGGTGATGCGGAAACTTCGCCTCCCTTCAGGATGTTCCTGGGATCGTGCGCAGGCTTTGGAATCACTCCGCCCCTTTCTTCTCGAAGAAGCCTACGAAGTCCTCGACGCCATGACGGCAGCCGCAACCTACGATAGCTGGAGCCCACTTCAGGATGAATTGGGCGACCTGCTCTTCCAAATTGTCTTCCAAGCCCAGATTGCCGCAGAACGAGGGCGCTTCACGTTCCAGGAGGTCGTCGACGGCTCTGTGGACAAAGTCCTTCGCCGCCATCCCCACATCTTTGACGAGAGCGGCGAAACGCCTCGAGCGTCGTGGGCAGAGGTCAAAGCCGCCGAACGCCGGCTACTGCAAGGAGGTAAATCCAGCGCCCTCGACGGGGGATCTCGCCACGCTCCCGCCCTCCTCCACGGGCAGCGCCTCGGCGAGAAAGCAGCATCGGTAGGATTTGATTGGCCGAACAGCGATGGCGCGCGCGCCAAAATCCATGAAGAACTTGCGGAACTCGACCTCGCCGTGGCTTCTGGAGACCTGCGCGCCATCGAAGACGAGCTTGGCGACCTGTTCTTTTCGCTCACCAACTATGCACGGCATCTGGGCGTTTCGGCAGAGGTTGCCGCGCGCGCCGCCAATCGGAAGTTCGAACGCAGGTTTCGCTCCGTCGAGCGGTCACTTTCCGAGCTCGGGGAATCCCCCGCATCGGTGGGACTCGATACGCTCAACTTTCACTGGAACAAGGCCAAGGCCGGCGAACGCGCAAAGAATCCTAAGGTGTCCGCTGATCCCTAGGCTTTGGCGTTGCGCGCAGCGAGCTGAGCCAAGCGGGAAATCCGCCGCGACGCATTCTTGCGGTGGAGAATTCCCTTGCTCGCGGCGGTATCGATGAGTGCAGTCGCCGAGCGCAGCGCGCTGGTGGCTTTTCCCTTGTCACCAGCTGCCGCCGCCAATCGGGCGCGCTTGACTGCAGTCTTCACAGCGCTTTTCACTGAGGTATTTCTCGCGTTGCGCTTCTGCGTTTGACGGATGCGCTTCATCGCGGAGGGAGTGTTTGCCAATTCGAAACTCCTACACTTCGGGGAGCGCCGCCCATAGCGGGCCGGTGAGGTTCGGTCAAGCCTCCAGCTCCTTGCACCGGTCCCCGACAATTCGCCCCCGCAGGGGCGCGCCGCAAGGGGAGACACCGGGAGCCGATGATGCGGCGAGAACTCCTCTTTCATCCGCAGCGGGGGCCCGGCTGTTGTAGGCAGCGCTTTGGACTCTTCACGCAAGCACCGCACGGGGAGAAGACTTGAAGCGCATCGAGCGAACGCAGATTCTCATCATTGGCGCCGGCCCCGCAGGGGCTCTCGCCGGCGCACTCCTTCGAGCGCATGGACATGAGGTGCTGATCATCGAGCGCGACTCCTTCCCGCGCTTCTCCATTGGAGAGTCCCTGCTTCCGCAGTGCATGAAGTACCTTGAAAAAGCGGGCTTGCTCCAGCGGGTCGTCGAAGCGGGGTTTCAGCACAAGAACGGTGCCTCCTTCTCCTACCGCGGAGCGTACGCAGAATTCGACTTTCGCGACAAATGGACGCCCGGTTGGGGAACTACCTACGAAGTCCAACGCGCGCGCTTCGACGAAATCTTGGCGCGCGGTGCGGAGGCTGCTGGAGCAACGCTCCGATTTGGCCATCTGCTCACCGCACTCACGCCCGGACCGGAACCTCTCGCGACCATTCGCGACGCTGCAGGCGACGCGTACCAGCTGCGCTGCGACTTCGTCCTGGATGCCAGTGGTTTCGGGAGGACCCTTCCGCGGCTGCTCGGACTCGAAAAGCAATCCACCTTACCGCCGCGCGTCGCGCTCTTCACACACCTGGAAGATCGCATCGCGGCGACCTCCCAGTCCTTTGACCGAAACAAGATTCGCATCACGACCCATCCAGAAGCGATGGGCGTTTGGTATTGGCTCATTCCCTTTTCCGATGGCCGG
>JBGSMZ010000172.1:0-10014 GCA_041739845.1 Myxococcaceae bacterium | reverse complement strand
AGAGAATCGAAGGCGCGTCAAGAGTCCGAAACCAAGGTTCGAGAAGCCATCGCCAAGGCTCAAGACCGCGCCTTCCGCGATGATAGCGCGAGAGCGGAGCTCGAAAAGGCGCTGCAAAAGGAACGCGCTCGAAGCGAAGCGCTGCAATCCGAGAGCAAATCCAAAGGCGCCCTAGCGACGGCGGATGCGGCTTTTGAAAAGAGCGAACGTTCCGAGAGGGCGAGGTTCGCGCGCGAAACAGGGAGGCCACTGGACGAGGCGCCGGGAAAATCCGAGCCAGGTCTCTACGTGCTGAAGGGATTCGATTTCAAACAACGCGACCGCGTCGGCGTCGTCGTTGTGCACTTGAGCGGAATGCCCTCCTACACTGTCAACGAGCGCGCCGATGGCTACGAGATTGTTTTCGAAACCACCAGAATCCCGGGAACTGGCGGCATCATCGATGCGTCGTTTTTTGAAACGCCAGTCTCCCTCGTTCGAAGCGAAGCCCTGCCGGCGTTTCGAGCGCGAATCTCCATTCGACTCAAACGGGACGCGACCCTGCAGGTGAACCCTCAGGAACGCGAACTGACGCTGGAGTTCACGCCGCGGCAATGAGAGAAGCTGCCGGGCCTCTCGAATGTACTCGGCTCTCCTCCTCATTGGCTTGGCAGCGGTGCCAGCGACTTTCACGGTACACGCGGATTCCGTTTCCTACGACGGGAAGCGAAAGCTCACCGACGCTCGAGGAAACGCGAAATTCCGGGCCACGGGAGTGGCCCTCGACGCCAAGCATCTGAGCTATGACGAGCTCTCGAGCACGCTCACTGCCACGGGAGACGTCGTCGGGAGAGTGGTTCAGCCGGGAATGCTCGTCGTCGTCGGCGAAGAAATCAGGATTCGTTTTGAGGGTGAACAAATCTCGGAGATTTGGCTGCCGAATGCGAAGGCTCTCGGGAAGAGCAAAGTAGCTCCCTCCGCGCTCCTAGGCGCTTCGACGAGAACCGAAGCGGAGTCCATCGGCACCTCGATGGCGCTCGTTACCGCGCACCATTTGGTGCGAGAGAAAAAGGGATGGCGCGCGGACGGCGTTACGATTGTCCCTTGCGATTGCGATGTTCTGAAGCCCTCTTGGGGAATCTCGGCGGCGCGCGCCCATATCGACTTCGACGCCAAACGGGTGTCTGCCGCGTCTGCAATCGTTCGCGTCCGCAAGGTGCCCATTTTCTGGATTCCGTGGCTTTCGCTTCCTCTTGAAGAGCGTCAGACAGGGTTGTTGTTCATCAAGCCCAGCTACACCCAGCTCAACGGATTTGGAATTGAGGTTCCCGTCTACCTAACCCTCGGACGCAGTATGGACCTTACGCTGACGCCTGGCTACGTGACGGGAGGGCCCCAAGTCAGCGCCTACGGAATCGCCGGGCCGCGGCTCACCACCGAATTTCGATACGTCCCGAGCGAGACGGCGCGCGGCAGGGTGCAAGTTGGGCTCCTGTACGACTTGCGCCAGCAGCGCGATCCATTGGAGCCGACGGCAACCAATGGAAAGCAACGCGGTTTGAGAGGCGAATTCTCATGGCAGCATTTCCAAGATTGGGGGGCCTCCCTGGGGACGCGCCTTGACGTCAACGCCTACAGCGACGGGTATTTCAACAGAGACTTGACGACCGACGTGGTCGCCGCAACTTCGAGTGTTCTCAACAGCAGCGCGACCCTTTTCTACCGAAGGGATGATTTCCTCCTCACCCTCGATGTGGCGCTCGGGCAAGACCTGCGCAATGGCTATAGCTGGCTCGGAACTGGCCCGGCGGTTGCGAATTCCACATCGCCACACTTTGCGCGAGGAACGCTGCAACGCCTTCCGGCGATCACCGCGACTGTGCCTTGGAAGGATTTATGGGGTCCTCTTCGTTTTGATGCCTCCGGTTCGTACGTCCGATTGGCTCCTCTGTTTTCTCTCACCGGCGACGAAGGCGTAGGTGCCAACGAGGGCTCTACCTACGCGGGAACAACAGAACTGTCTTGGAGCTGCATCAATCAGCGACTGGGTGGCGCCGGCACGGCCGGGTGTGCGATTCCCATCGATCGCTCCGGCGTCGGCGACCGGCGCTACCAGGAGGGTGAGCGCGAAGCGCGCGATCGCTTCACTGGGTTTCCTCGCTTGGGTGCGTTTGGGACGCTTGGGTCGGCGGTGAACCTGAGTTCCTGGGTGGGCTGGCGCGAATCCCTGTGGATCGGTGAAGCGAGCGGGAGGTTTTGGCAGCGCGGTGCGTTGGTCATCGATGGCGTTGCGGAAAGCGAGATTGCCAGGAGCTTCGGGAGTTGGCGACATTCGATTACCCCAGCGGTCGCGCTTCGGTCGATTCCCGTGCAAGAAGTGACGACCACAAATCCTAGCGGCGGAAGTCCGGTTCCCTACGACGCCGTCGATGGTGCGGATGGCGTGCTTTTGGGTCCCAGGGTTCAAGTAGCCACAGAGTTGCGTCAGCGAGTCTCCGACAGCGCACGCGGCATCAAGTTCCAACTCGACCTGGGGCAAGGCTTTTACCTCGTAAGCCCGGAGGTCGTTGCCCCGACATTGGGAGAAACCTATGGGAAGTTTGGATTCTCATGGAATTGGTATCGGGTCGATGCGCAAGCCCGTCTCGACCCGATTCTCGGCCGCCTCACCCGCGGCGCCATTTCCGGATCCATCGACGATGGGCGAGGGCACAGCCTTTGGGTTCGCTACGACAATATCCTCTCCGATGGGACAGATAGGACGCGGGCTCCCCTGGATCTTCTCTTTGGTGCTCCCGTTCCAGCCAGTTCTACGAGTCGCGCAGAGAGCCTTACCGCTGGAGCGAATTGGAAATTCGGAGTGTTCGGACTGCGCTATGAGATTCTCTTGAACGCTACCGATTGGGACGGTGCCAATGGTCGGCCTTCCAATCCTGTGCTCTCTCTTGCCCAGCACACGCTGTCAGTAGCGTTCACGCCGGCCTGCAATTGTTGGCGCATCGATCTCTACGCGCGCCAAGGACTCGACGCTACCTCTCCAACCAGGCCCAAACTTGCCGTGCCCGACGTTGGCCTCCTGCTCAACATCGCCGGGCTCGGAACTATTGGCGGCGCCAGCGGAGGAAGGTAGAGACGGGCGAAACAGTTATTGACGGGGCGATTTGGGAAGCTCACATTCACAAGCCGAGGAGACACCTATGGCCGCAGGTCAGCGCATTCAACTCAGCGGAGGGAAGCTATCGGTCCCGGATTTTCCAATCATCCCCTTCATCGAAGGCGATGGCACGGGACCTGATATCTGGCGCGCGTCGGTTCGCGTTGTCGATGCAGCCGTGCAGAAGGCATACGGCGGGAAGCGCAGGATCGAGTGGCTAGAAGTCCTTGCCGGCGAGAAGGCGTTTAAGAAGACGAACAACTGGCTGCCCGACGAGACCGTCGCTGCATTTCGAGAGTACTTGGTTGGCATCAAAGGTCCGCTGACGACACCCATCGGAGGTGGAATTCGGTCTCTCAATGTGGCGCTGCGCCAGCTTCTCGACCTGTACGTCTGCCTTCGCCCCGTTCGGTACTTTCCAGGTGTCCCGTCACCGGTGCGAAACCCAGAGAAGGTCGACATGGTGATCTTCCGGGAGAATACCGAAGATATCTACGCGGGCATTGAGTTCGAAGCTGGTTCCGCAGAAGCCGACAAACTCGTCGACTTTCTCAGGCGCGAGTTCCCGAAGGAGTACAAGAAGGTCCGGTTTCCCACCAACGTTGGACTCGGTGTGAAGCCAGTATCCAAAGAAGGGTCCCAGCGTCTCATTCGGGCTGCAATCACCTACGCGCTCGAGCACAAGCGCAAGTCCGTAGCCATTGTCCATAAGGGCAACATCATGAAGTTCACCGAGGGTGCCTTTATGATGTGGGGATACGAGGTGGCGGAAGCGGAGTTCAAGGATCGCGTCTACACCTGGCACGCCTGGGACAAAGTAAAGGCCGCCAAAGGAGAGGAAGCAGCGAATAAAGAAATGGCCGATGCGCGCGCGGCAGGCAAGGTCATCATCAAAGACGCCATCGCTGACATTACGCTCCAACAAGTCTTGACCCGTCCCGAAGAGTTTGACGTCATCGCAACGCTCAACCTCAACGGGGACTATCTCTCCGACGCGCTGGCCGCCCAGGTAGGGGGAATTGGAATCGCGCCTGGAGGCAACATCAATTACCTCACGGGACATGCGATTTTCGAGGCGACGCACGGAACTGCCCCAAAGTATGCCAACTTGGATCGAGTCAATCCCGGTTCGGTCATTCTTTCGGCAGAAATGATGCTCAGGCACTTGGGTTGGAACGAGGCCGCCGCCGCTATCATCAACGGAATGCATGGAGCTATTGCCGCGAGAACAGTCACTTACGACTTTGCGCGGCTCATGAAGCAGGACGGCTTGAATCCGACTGAGATCAAATGCAGTGAGTTCGGGCAAGCCATCATTAACCACATGGAGTCCTAACTTAGGGAGTCTGAAGATGTTGAAGCGGCCAAAAATCGCAATCATCGGTGCAGGCGGGAACGTCGGTGCCTCTGTGGCACTATGGGCAGCGGCAAAGGAGTTGGGCGAACTCGCCCTCGTAGACCTCAAGGTGGGACCAGCCGAAGGTCGGGCATTGGACCTCGCGCAAGCGGGCGCCTGGGAAGGCTTCAACGGATTGGCCTACGCGGCGTCCGAAAAGATTGAGGCGATCGCTGGAGCCGACGTGGTGGTGATGACTGCCGGGGTTCCTCGCAAGCCAGGTCAATCGCGCGAAGAGCTTATTGGCGTGAACGCCGGCATCGTCAAAGAAATCTGCCTCGGCATCAAGAAGCATGCGCCCGAAGCTATTCTCATCGTCGTCTCCAATCCGCTGGACGCGATGGTGTTTGTCGCAAAACAGGTGACTGGCTTTCCGCGGGAAAGAGTAATCGGTTCGTCAGGGGTCCTCGATAGCGCTCGGTTTCGCGCGTATCTCGCGGCAGCTGCGGGAGTGAGCATCGAAGACGTCCAAGCAATCGTCGTCGGTGCGCACACGGACGCGGACATGGTTCCAGTCACGTCCTCGGCGATGATTGGAAACGTTCCAATTTCCAAGTTCTTGAGTGTTGAGAAAATCAAGGAAGTCGTGGAGAGCACCAAGAAGGGAGGCGCGACACTCACCGGCCTCATTGGGACCTCTGCCTGGCTAGCTCCCGGAGCTGGAACGTGCCTCATGGTTGAAGCCGTCGTCCGCAATCAAGGTCGCGTCCTTCCTTGTTCCGTCGAACTCCACGGGGAGTTCGGAGTCAAAGGAGCCTTTGTAAGCGTGCCAGTGAAGCTTGGATCCAAAGGTGCTGAGCGAGTGATTGAATTTGACCTCTCGCCTGCAGAAAAAGAAGCCTTTGCGAAATCCGTCGCTGCCAACGTTGCGCTCATGGGAATTGCAGGCAGCATCCTTTAGGAGCGATCTTGCAGAAGTGATTCAATCCTCGTCATCAGCGCCGACGATGTCGTCGTCGGCATCGTCCTCGTCGTCCTCGTCGTCCTCGTCGTCCTCAAACTCATCTTCGTCACTCTCGTCTTCGACTTCTTCCTCATGAAGAGGAAGGGCTTCGTCAGTTGAGAGTTCCATTCCAAGAGTAAACTTCTTGGCGATGGCTTGAATCTGTACAGAGAACTCCGCCAGGGCCTGGGTAAAGTCTTCTTGGGCGGATTTCGACAGGCGATTCTGGCAATGCGGGCAAAGGAGATCCTCGGACCCGTCGATCAGGTCTGAGGACTCAATTTCAAATGTTCCTTCGCACTTCTTACAGGTAAAATCGATAGTAGACATGGGAGGGTGCCTGCTGTGTGGGCGTTGTCAATTGTGCTGAGGGCCTCTAACGGTCGCTGATCGCTCGGTAGCTGAGAGCGCGTTTGCCAGTGTAAACCTGACGCGGTCGAGAAATTTTCTGCTCAGGATCTGCAATCATTTCCTCCCACTGGGTTACCCATCCCACCGTGCGAGGTATCGCGAAGAGGCACGTAAAAAAGGAAATTGGGAAGCCCATCGCTTCGTAGATGAGGCCAGAGTAGAAGTCGACGTTGGGGTAGAGTTTCCGTTGCACGAAGTATTCGTCCTGCAATGCGATTCGCTCCAATTCGACGGCGATGTCAAGCAGCGGGTTCCTGCCGGTGACTTCGAAAACTTCGTCACAGGCGCGCTTGATGACTTTGGCTCGAGGATCGTAGTTCTTGTACACGCGATGCCCAAAGCCCATGAGCTTGGTGTCGCCACCTTTGTCCTTCACCTTTTTGATGAACTCAGGGACGTTGCTCTTGTGGCCGATCTCGCGCAGCATGCGTAGGACGGCTTCGTTCGCACCACCGTGGAGCGGCCCATGAAGTGCGGTGATTCCCGAAGCTGCGGCGGAGAATGGGTCAACTTCTGACGATCCCACCACGCGCACTGCCGTGGTCGAACAATTCTGCTCGTGATCCGCATGGAGGATGAACAAAATGTCGAGCGCCTTCACGAGCGCCGGATGCGGTCGCCAGTTTGGGGTTCCGATCGACTTCACCATCGTCAGGAAGTTTTCGGTGTAGCTCAACTCATTGTTTGGGTAGACGTAGGGAAGCCCTTGCGAGTGGCGAACTGCAAAAGCTGCGAGCGTCGGCATTTTTGCGATCAGCCGAATCATTTGAAGCCGTCGAGCTTCGGCGCTTCTGACGTTTTTGGCATCCGGGTAGAAGCTCGAGAGCGCGGCGACCGTAGATGAAAGCATCGACATCGGGTGCGCGTCGTAACGAAATCCATCCATGAATCCTTTGATGTTTTCATGGACGTAGGTGTGATTGGTGATCAGATCGGTAAAAGCGTCGAGTCCCGCCTTGGTCGGGAGGCGGTCGTTCATCAGCAAGTAGGCGACTTCGAGATGCGTGGAGTGCTCCGCGAGCTGGTCAATTGGATAGCCCCGGTACTCAAGAACTCCGCGATCCCCGTCGATGTAGGTGATGCTCGATCGGCAATTCGCCGTATTGAGGAACGCCGGGTCGTAGGTCATGAGGCCAAAGTCCTCAGGACCCGTCTTTATGGCGCGCAAATCAATGGCCCGAATACACTCATCCTCAATCTTGAGTTCGTAGGATTTCCCAGTTCGGTTGTCGGTGATGCTGAGCGTGTCCTTGGCCATGGTGTCTGCTTTCACTCCTTTGAAGCGGATTCAATCAAAAAGCGGTGCGGTCGTCTGCTTCACTTCGACAACGTTTGACCACGGTAGAGATAGGCGAGCCCGAAGGTGAGTCGCCTGCGTTCGAGATTTAAGAATGCTCCGGTGCCGCGCATCAAATCCAGGAAGGCTTCTCCAGCTGGAAACGCCGCCGCGGTTCGAGGGAGATATTCATAGGCGCCGCGACTTCCGGTCAACAGCCGGCCTAGGAGAGGGATCACCCATCGGGAATAGAGGCGAAAGGCAAGTCCAAAAGGTCCAGAGGGTTGGCCGAACTCGAGGATCAATACGCTTCCACCCGGTTTTACGACGCGAGCGAGTTCCGTCAGGCAGCGGCGCGGATCGTCCACATTGCGAATGCCAAAAGCGATCGATGCGGAATCGAAAGATGCATCGGGAAAGGGCAGTGCTGTCGCGTCGGCGAGCTCGAAATGGATCGGTGTTCCAACGGCTTTTGTCCGCGCGATTGCCAGCATATCGGGATTGAAATCGGTAGCGACGACCTCTCCGTCGGTTCCAAGCGCTGCGTGGAATGCAAGCGCGAGATCACCAGTTCCGGTGGCGCAGTCGAGGATGCGCTGGCCGGGCAAAGGATTGGCAAAAGCAACGGCTGCGCTCCGCCAGCGGCGATGGATTCCAAATGATAGAATTTCGTTGGTGCGATCGTAATGCGGAGCGATCGCTGAAAACATTCTGTGAATTTGCTCGCTCACCGTTCCGCCCTCGCCGCTAACCTAACGTTCCCTCGTCACCGCACGCGGCTTCTTCGATTACCATGTCCAGATATCCGCGGCGCATTCGCACCGGGGGTTTGGTGTCCTGGGATCGAAGGACTCGGACCCTTGAATAATCCTCTCCGCGGTGTTCATCTCCCGGCAATTTGGGAGTTCACCTCCACTCGAGTGCTGAAGTGCTGCATCTCTAGCGGGGTTGCTTTAGAAGGACAACCGACGTGAGCATTGGCGATTCGAGATCGGGATTCGTCGGTTGGGGATGCGCGGTGCGCATTGGGTCCCTGCTGCGCGTTGGACCGCTTGAGCAGACGGGCTATTGGAGTCGACCGGATGCAGGCTTTGCCTGCGTGGCTTTGGGATTGGCGGGGGAGTTTTCCGGAGATGTCGAGCCTCGCGTCCATTGGCTTGCCGAAGAGGATGCCTATCCGCCAGGCCCATTTATAGGAGGCTGGGCATTCGATCCCTCGCGACCTTGGCCTGGTTTCGATGCGGAGCGCTGGATCCTCCCTGAAATATTGTGTTGGTGGGATGGAAAACAATCCTGGGCGGCTGCGTTTGGCGCAACGGGGACGCCCAAGGAGGAGCTGAAGCGCCGCATCGATGCACTCACGGAAACCACGCCGCTTTGCGCTCCGCCAGCGAACGCCCCGGATGTAGGTAGCAGGGACGCCTGGGAGCGGATTGCGCGCGATGCCATTGCTGCGGTCGAAACCCTCGAACTGGCAAAGGTAGTGCCCGCTCGAGTGATTCGCGTGTCCGCTCCCGTTGCCTTTGCAATACCGAGGGTGCTGCGAGCGCTTGAGTCTCGAAACGCCGGGTGCACGACTTTTATGGTTCGCGGTCGGGGAGGCGAAGCGTTTGTTGGTGCTTCTCCAGAGCATCTATGCAGCGCGATCGGGCAAAACTTTGTGACCGAAGCACTGGCTGGCACTGCCCTTTCGCTTCACGGGGAAGGACTGCGAAGTTCGGAGAAGGATTTGCGCGAGCATCAAGAAGTCGTCGACGGGATCCTCGCGGCGCTTGCGCCTCTGTCGGAAGCGTTGCATAGCGATGCCGCTCCATCGGAAGCGCGCTTTGCACACCTGATCCACCTTCGAACATCGATCCGCGCAGTGCTCAGGCCAGGCGTCGCTCCCATGGCTGCCGCGCGGGCCATCCATCCCTCACCAGCTGTCGCAGGAGCTCCCAAGAATGCGGCGATGGATTGGCTCAAGCGCAACGAAGAGTTTGCGCGCGGCTGGTATGGGGGTGCGGTGGGCCTCCGCGGGAAAGACCGATTGGAAGTGGTGGTAGCGATTCGCTGCGCGCTTCTCGGTGGGAGCAATGCGCACGCATTCGTCGGCGCGGGCGTCGTGAAGGGGAGTACGCCGCAAGGGGAGTGGGAAGAAACAAACGCCAAGGCTTCCACGATTTTGAGCGCGCTGGGAGTTGCATCTGCCTAGCACCTTGAATCGCCGCTGGGCGGCAACGCTGGTCGGCACACTCGCGCAGGCCGGCGTCCGCCATGTGGTTATTGCCCCTGGATCGCGATCGACGCCTTTGGTGCTCGCATTCGCGGATCACCCGGAGATCGCATGCTGGACAGTGATCGACGAGCGATCCGCAGGCTTTTTTGCGCTTGGACTGGCCAAGGGCTGCGGCGCTCCAACCGTAGCGCTCGCCACCTCTGGGACCGCTGGTGCGCACTTCCTTCCTGCGGTGATCGAGGCATTCCATGGCGGAGTGCCGCTTTGGATCCTCACTGGCGACCGCCCATGGGAACTGCATGGTTTTGGCGCACCGCAAACCATCGCCCAAGGGACGCTCTTTGGTACCTTTGTAAGCGCGTCGTGTGCGCTCCCGGTTCCGGAAAATCGAGACGACGCGCTGGCTCACTTGGCTGCCCTCACCGCAGCGGTTGCGCGCCGAGCAACAACGGCACCGCTGCACCTAAATGTTCCCTTCCGCGAGCCCTTGGCTCCCGAGGAAGGGGCAGCTCCGCTCGTCGTTAGCCCGGTCTTGCCGGTGTGGGTTACATCGACCAAGAAGCCCTCCGTCGACGTGCTTGTCGAGCGCCTTCGGCGGACGCCGCGCGGCCTCGTGGTTTGCGGTCCTGCGCCACCC
>JBGSMZ010000030.1:0-12351 GCA_041739845.1 Myxococcaceae bacterium | reverse complement strand
GCCCGGAGATCGGCTCGCGGCTGTTGGGCTCGCGGCTGTTGGGTGCGCGGATTGGCTCATAGGCTGAGAAAATACCGAGGCTATTCGGTCAAGAATTTTGTTCTTGCCCTGGAGCTCTTTGACGGCGCTGGTCAGCTTCTCCAGCGCAATCTGCATCTCGGCTCTAACGAATTCACGAATTTCATTTTCGAGTGACATGTTCACCTTACGGTTAGTGGAACCTATTGCTTCAAGCGTCGGTATGTTGAAGGACGGCGCTGCTGCGCCACTTCAGCATACACCCGCAGACCATAGACAACTCCTCCGAAATGCTCTCAGAATCAACAAATAAGTGCATCCGACAGGTCTTCTAATGTCGGAATCTATCAAATGCTGCACTCGCTCCTCTCAATCAAGCCTTTTGGAGCGGTGCGGGGATTTGCGAAAATGACCGAACCGTCAGCGCTGCTTGGGCGGTTTCACAGGCTTCGGTGACAGCTTTAGTTGGTCGGCGAGGAAGGTGTAGCCCAGCGATTCGAGAGTTGCCTTCTGCGCATTTGTTGCTGCACCGCCGTGTCCACCTTCCGTGTTTTCCCAGAAGTAGACATTGGGATGCCCTTCGGCTTCGAGCTTGGCGACCATTTTCCGCGCGTGTCCCGGGTGAACGCGATCGTCGCGGGTTGAAGTCGTAAACAACACCGGCGGGTATTTCACCTCGAGATTGGTGTTTTGGTATGGAGAATATTTCGAAATGAATGCCCAGTCCTCTGGCTTGTCTGGATTTCCATACTCTGCCATCCAAGAAGCTCCAGCGAGCATCTTGTTGAAGCGCTTCATGTCCAGAAGGGGTGCGTGACTCCACACCGCGCCGAAGAGGTCCGGGCGTTCCGTCATCATGACGCCCATCAGGAGCCCGCCGTTGGATCCCCCGCGAATGCCGAGCTTTTCAGGCGTCGTGACCTTGCGTCTGATGAGATCCTCTGCAACCGCGATGAAGTCATCGTACGCATGTTGACGTTTTTCTCGAAGCGCCGCCTCATGCCACGCGGGCCCGTACTCCCCACCCCCTCGAATGTTCGCCTGAACATAGACACCGCCGCGGGAGAGCCAAGCATTCCCAGCGATCGACAGGTAGGAGGGCAAGAGGGAGACTTCAAATCCGCCGTACCCGTAGAGGAGGGTCGGATTGGATCCGTCCATCGGAATCTCCTTCCGCGACACTTGGTAGTAGGGAACACGGGTTCCATCTTTGGAGATCGCAAAGTGTTGCTGGACTTCCAATCCTTTGCCGTCAAAGAGCTGTGGCTGCTTCTTGAGAATGGTTGCTGGATGTTTCCCGCTACCGATTGCGAGCGTTTGCGGGGTGAGAAATCCCGACTGCGCGAGCCAGTACTCGTCTGAGGTCTGTTCGTCTACGGGGGACGCGTTCACCGAATCGTACACCGGTGTTTTGAGGGACTCTTTGGTCCATTCACCTTGCGCATTGAGCGAGGCGAGGACGATTTGGGAGCGAAGATTATCGAGCTGATCGAGGATGACCACGTTCTTCATGGGACGAACGGCGTCGAGCGAACGGGTCGGGCTCGGTTCGAACAATTGCTTGAAATTGCGCTCCCCGGCAAGAAACGCAGTCAGCGGTGCCGAGAGACAACTGCCCTTCAACCAGGTCTTCTCTCCGACTGTCCAATCCTTCCTGAGAACGATCAGCAGTTGGCCATTCCACAAATCAAGTTTGGCCGAAATGGGGGCGTCGATGCGCACCAGCTTCCCATCCAGCATGAGGAATTGTTCCGCTTCGAAGAACGCGGGGACGCGCGTCACCCAGTCGTAGGCTTTGCCATGGTCCCATTGCCGCTGGGCACCGACGACCATGTCCGCTGGCTTCCCCTCATAGACGGTCCTGGCTTCGGAGAGAGGCGTCCCCCGATTCCATACCTTCACGATGCGTGGGTAGCCACTGGCGGTGAGCGAGTCAGGGCCAAACTCGGTGGCCACATAGATGGTGTCCCGATCCCTCCAGCTGACATCACTCTTGGCCTCCGGGAGCACGAAGCCATCGGCAAGGAATGTCTTGCTGGAGAGGTCAAACTCGCGAATGAACTGCGCATCGGCTCCGCCACGCGACAAAGCCACGAGGCAGCGATCATAGGTTGGATAGAGGCATTGGGCTCCATGCCAAACCCAGTTCGTTTGCTCGGTTTTTGACAGCGCATCGAGATCGATAACGGTTTCCCACTTTGGCGAGGCCTTTTTATACTCGGCGATGCTCTGGACGCGCCGCCAGATGCCGCGCTCGTGCTTGGCATCTTTCCAGAAATTGTAATAGCCACCGCCAATTTTTGTGATTGCGGGAATGGCATCTTTGGAGTCAAGCACCCGCTGCAGTTTCGCTTTGAGTTCGGTGAACGGCGCGCCGGATCCATACTTTGCCATCGTCTCTTTGTTCTTCTCTTCTACCCACGCGAGCGAGCTGGCGCTCTCGACATCCTCAAGATGCAGGTAGGGATCCGCACCGGTAGCCGAGAGTGCGAGAGGCGAAGACGCGCCCTCCGCGATGCTTGTGCCTGCACCCGCAGTGCCCATGCTCGTAGGCTTCACAACTGGTTTGGAACAGCCGGCAACGATTGCAACGGTGACGAGCCAACCTTTCACTTTGTTTCCTCCGGGCGCTTTGGATGACGAAGCGCATCATCGGCTCAAACCACGACGAGGCGCCGTGACGCATCTGCCAATGGCGCCAGCGACGATTAGCGCACGCGCACACCGGGGTCAATCGCCGCGGGGCTCATGCTTTGGGCAGCGTGACACCACGTTGGTTCATGTATTTCCCGGCGCGATCGCGATAGCTCGTTTCGCAGGGCTCTTCCGCTCCCAGGAAGAGCATCTGGGCCACACCCTCGTTCGCGTATATTCGGGCTGGGAGAGGGGTGGTGTTCGAGAACTCAAGCGTTACGTGCCCTTCCCATTCCGGCTCGAGGGGCGTTACGTTGACGATGATTCCGCAGCGCGCGTAGGTTGATTTTCCTAGGCAAACCACGAGAACGTCACGGGGAATGCGAAAGTATTCAACGGTCCGAGCGAGTGCGAAGCTGTTGGGCGGAATGATGCATTGACTACCAACGACATCTACGAAGCTTCTGGCGTCAAAGTGCTTGGGATCGACAATCGTGCTGTTGATGTTCGTAAATACCTTGAACTCGTTCGCGCATCTCACATCGTAGCCATAGCTGGACGTGCCAAAGGATACCGCTTTCACCCCGTCCACATCGCGGACCAATCCAGGCTCAAAGGGCTCAATCATTTTGAAGGAGGTCGCCATGCGGCGGATCCAACGATCGGACTTTACGCTCATAAATCTTTCCGCACTCCGGGGGAGGAGCGCACTCTGTTCAATGCAGCAGCGAGTGTGCGCACGAGTGCGCGGGGGGCAAAACGAACGGAAAAAGCGAGGAGCCAATTGACGACGCCGTTCACTCTGACAACCTTGCCATCCATCATCGCTCGGTAGGCATCGAGGGCGACCCATGCGGCGGACGCCACGTTTCGCTTCATCAAGGCTGTGTCTCCGATTCCTGCGCGCTGCGCGAACTCCGTGGCTACCGGTCCTGGGCAGGAGCAGGTGACGGTCACTCCCGTGCCTTTGAGCTCGCTCGCGAGCGCCTCAGAGAAGGACAAGACGAACGCCTTGGTCGCATAATAGGTCGCCAGATAAGGACCCGGCTGAAAAGCGGCGGTGGATGCGATGTTGAGGATGCGACCACTTCCACGCGCACGCATTCCTTGCCCAAACCTGTGGCAAAGCGCGACCAGCGCGGAGCAGTTCACTGCAATCGCCCCAAGCTCTTTCTCGATTGGAAGGTCGAGGAATTCTCCTCCGCTTCCAAAGCCAGCGTTGTTGACGAGGTACTCGACCACCAGTCCCTTGGCCTCGACGCGTTCGGCGATCGAAGCTTCGACCCCTGGCTGGGAAAGGTCCGCGGGAAGAATTTCTGCTTTGGCGCCTCTTGCCCTGACGCGTTCTGCAACCGCCGCCAGCCGGGCCTCGTCCCGCGCTACCAGAATTAAGTCGCAGCCGCGCTCGGCACACAATTCGGCAAACTGCGCGCCGATCCCTGCTGAAGCACCAGTGATGAGAGCGATTCGGCGAGCCATGGGCCTTAGGGCCCTACTGCATCTGACTCGTTCCCGCGAGGCGTTCGTGATTGTCGGCTGTTGCCTCTGCGTCTGGCAAGTCCGTTTTTCGGATCCCAATGAAGAACAGCATTGCTGCCATCGTAGCAAAACAGCCGACACCGAGGAGTTCGTATGATCGCGCGCCCATCGTCGCCTGGAGGCCGTCACCGATGTCGAGCGCGTTCACAAGCGGTGCAAAGCGCGCCGTGAGAACTGCAACCAAGACGCCGGTCAACGCTCCCCCTGCAATCAGGCCGGTGCTAAAGAGTTCGCCAGTTCCGGTCTCGGTTCCTTCGCCCTCTTTCCTTCCGGCAGTCTTATCCGCGAGAAAGCGAATGGCTCCACCCACGAAAATCGGGAGCGTTGTCGAAAGCGGCAAGTAGGCGCCAACGGCAAAAGCCAGCGATCGTACGCCACACAACTCCATCGTTACCGAGATGAACACCCCAACCAGCACATATTGCCAATCGAGATTGGCGGCCAGCAGGCCTTTGATCAGCGTGGCCATCAACGTCCCTTGAGGGGCAGGAAACTGCTCGGACCCAATGGCGTGCACCACGGCTCCTGTCGCAACATCCAGGTGTGCGTTATCGAGGATTTGCACGGTAAACCCGATCGCAAAAGCTGCGGCCACACATCCGATGACCAGTCCTATCTGTTGGGCGCGCGGTGTCGCGCCAACCAGATAGCCGGTCTTCAAGTCCTGACTCGTTGCGCCTGCGTTCGCGGCAGCAATGCATACCATCCCACCGACGCACAGTGCCATCGGTTGGTACATGTCTCCGGTCCAACCAAGCCCTACAAAAATCAAGCAGGTAGCCATCAGTGCAGCGATCGTCATTCCCGAAATGGGATTCGAAGAGGTCCCGATGATGCCGACGATGCGGCTCGAAACGGTCACAAAGAAAAACCCAAACACCAAAATCAACAATCCAAGCAAAGCTTTGCTCCCGAATCCAGACCCGGGAATGAACGGAAGCAAAGCCACCACCAAGACCAAGACTATCGAGCCGCCAAAGACTGTGCTCATGGGAAGGTCGCGTTCGGTTCGACGCGTTTCGACCGCTCCGCTGCCTCCGCGCATGCTGCGCATGGCTCCCCGAAATGCACTGACAATCGTAGGAAGGGTCTTGATGAGAGTAATGAAACCGCCGGCGGCGACTGCACCGGCGCCGATCTGGCGGATGTAGGCAAAATAAAGTGCTTGATTGAGCTTTGCGAACTCCTGCGTCATTGGGTCGTAACCGTACGTCGCCGCTACATAGCCAAGGCGCTCCAGCTGGCCGACGATCGTCGACGCCGGCACCAAGGTCGCGAGGAGCGGAATGAGCCCGAGCCAAGCGAGCACGCCTCCGGCCACGAGCAATCCCGCATTGCGAATCCCGAGAATATACCCTACTCCCAAATACTCGGGAGTGATGTCCGCATTCACCGTTGCTGCCGGAAAGATTTTAGACTTCATCGACGAGACCCAGGTGGGAGTCGCAGCGATGAGCTTCAACAAGTGTTGGCAAACTGCGTACAGCAGCCCAACCCCCAACCCCATAAAGGCGGTCTTGGCGAGGTCCCCGCCGCGCTCCCCGGCAACCAACACTTGGGCGCAAGCGGTGCCCTCTGGATACGCCAATACTCCGTGCTCTTGGACGATGAGGGCCCGGCGCAACGGAATCATCATCATCACCCCTAGTGCACCTCCAAGGAGGGCCAAGGTGAAGATGGTCCAATACGAAAAAAACGGTGCTCCCACGCTGACGCCGTCCTCACCCCGAATCAGGAAGAGAAAGCCAGGAAGCGTGAAAACGACGCCTGCGGCGATCGATTCCCCGGCGCTTCCAATAGTCTGCACAAGGTTGTTCTCAAGAATTGTCGAACCGCCAAATTTCTTGAGGACGCTGATCGCCACCACTGCGATGGGAATCGACGCGGAAACGGTGAGGCCAGCTTTGAGCGCAAGATAGACTGTGCTCGCACCGAAGATGACGCCAAAGAAGATGCCAAGAACAACAGCTTTGGGAGTGAACTCGGCAACCTTCTCGCTGTCAGAAACATAGGGAGTGAATGAGGTGGCCATGGCGTTTGAGGACCCTACCGCAATTCACGTCGCGCGCTTACAGTTCCTTGAAGATGCAGAGCGTTATGGGTAGGAGTCCATGGCCGTACGCTTGGCAACGGCGGTCGCGCGCGGCGCGCGCCAATCACTTCCTCTTTTCGATGCACCACCCTGTTGATACCATTGAGCCCAGAGTTCGCTCCCGCGAGCGAGGAGAAGCGATGTTGGGCGGGTCCTCCCACACGCCGCTGTTCCGAACGGTGCCTTGAGCAAGGAGTGAATCCCCAAAATGCGCGCACCGCTCACCGACGCCGAGCTTGACGCGCGACTCGCGTCGCTTGGAATTGTGCGCGACAATTCAATCGGTGCGCCACCTCCCTCCAAGAACCGCACGGTCCTCGGCAGCGATGGAAATCAGCGCCTCCTCATCAAGATCGCAGACGGCCCCGGCAACGTCGGGGTTCTCCGCGAGGGGTCGGTGCTCGCCAGGATCAGCCAGCTGTCAGCGCTCCCGAACTCGCCCCTCGCACTCCCCGTCGTCCACCGCTTTGAACCCGCGAAGGGGTTGCTCGCTCTTGAATGGATTCACGGCGGCGAAACGCTCCACCACTTTCATCGCCGGACAAATACCTATCCCCCGGAACTCGCCCGCCAGGTCGGTGGCGCGCTTGGATTTCTTCATCGGATGAGTCGCGAGCGACGAGCGCGCTTTGCTCTCGCCGATGCGTTTCGGGACGAGTCGGACCTGCTGGATTGTTTTCTCCGCATGCGGCCTGAGTTCTATGCGCGGCTCTCATCGGCGGGGATCGACTTCTTCGCCCAAGTGCAAAGCGATTCGCAGGCGATGAAGGGGCTTGAACGGCTCTCCACGCAGCAAGCGAGGGAAGCAGATGCGGCGCTCCTGCACGGCGACCTTCGCCAGGCCAACTTGCTACGCGTGGAGCGGTCTCGAACTTCGGTGCTCGTCTATTTCCTTGATTGGGAACTCTCCTTTTGGGGAGATCCAGCGCGGGACCTCGGGAGCCTTCTCTCCGACTACGTTTTGGGATGGCTCGCTCCCGAGCACAAGTCGGAAATCATCTCCAAGACCGCGCTCGAGGATTTCGCCAGGAACTTGCTCAATGGCTACGCCGCATCGCGGGAAGTCGGCTTCTCTATCGAGTCTGCCTTTCAGGAGCGCGTCGTCTCCTGGGTCGGCGCCGCACTTCTCATTTCTGTTTATGGCCTTTCCCACTATGAGCAATCCCTTGATGCGCGCGCGCTCGGAGTAGCGCGGCACGGCCTCGATATGCTTGGAAATCCCGCGGGCTGGCCGGCGGTGCTCTGGGGAAAGGTGCGCGGTGCAAGATAGCCGGTCCAACGCGCGGGTTCGCTACTTTCACAACAAGCGATTCTGTTGCCGTTCTGGGGAAGCTCCCCCCTTGCTTCGCGCCAGCGGCGATTCGGGGTTCGTCGCCCACTTGGCGGCTTGCACCCATGGTGCCACCGGCTGGGATTGGAGCTTTCGGCTCGCGAGGACGAGCGCCGACTGGGCGCTCGTCAGCGACGGGAAGGTGAGTCTCTACGTCGACGAAGTTCGCCAGTACGTGCCCGAGGGCGCGAAACCCGGTGATCAGGTGGCGCTTCGACTGCCAAGGGTGCGCGAGAATCTCTTTCCCTACCGGTTCACCATAAACGGCGGCCAAGGTCCGGTGGTCGTCGGGCAGGCATTCACCAAGTTCTTCGTCCCGGTGACGTTTGAAGCAGCGCCGCACCTCGTCGAGATGGCAGTATCCCGACTCGGCGACCAACTACGCTTCTCCATGCACCTGGCCAACTCCCCCCTCGACTACGACCGCGCGGACAGCGCGGTCATTGACGCAGGGGAGACGGATTTGCCAGGAGTTGTGCGCCTCCTCGATGCATTCGTTTCTGCGCACCAGCGGGCGATTCTGATGCGCGGGACTCCTTACGCGACGAAGCTGGGGCAGCTCAATCTCCCTACGGCAACCGGAGTTGGGCGAAGCGATCTCGCCGACGGCTACGGTTGGCGTCGCTGCGCAGAAGCAATCACAGGTGGCATCGACGAAGAAGACGCGCGGTCAACGATTTAGGCCACTGAGGCGAGTGAGAGCCGCGACCAGAGCATCGTCGGTTATCCCGACTGGCGAGCTCAGCGCCAAGAGAACCGAGTCGAGCGTTTCTCGCTGGCCATCCTCGCAAGGGGCTCCACCTTGGAGCTTGGCCCAACGCTCCCGCGCCCACGCGCTCAAGGCCTGCGTCGTTATCCGACCCGATAGCTTCGCGCGAATCTGTTCTGAGACCTCCATGCGCCCCAAACCATCAGTCGCCGCGGCTGCGAGCCCTTCCTTTCGACCAATGGATTTCGTTGGAACCGGTCCCGGCAACGCGGTCGCTTGAAGCCGCCTCCCAATCGTCTTTCGGATACCCAACTCCGCCTGCGGCTGCAGTTCGGACGAAGATTCGGCAGGTGGGATTTTGACGGAGATGCTCTCGAGAGCGCGAAGATAGGCAGCCTTGTCTGAAGCATTGTCATTTTGCGCGAGGCCTTGCGCGACCGGCACGCCGTCAGCTTCGACGCCCAGCGCAATCGAGGGGCAACCGATCAGCCGCAGCGTTTCAGCGAGGGCAACTGCGCTCCCTGCGTGAGGTCCGAGATTCACGATGACCCCGCCTAAGTTGCGCAAATGTTGCTCGATGCCATCGATGAGCCCGCTCTCTCCGTTGGCGCGATGAATATGGAGTTCAACGCCAAGCTCCGATGCACGCTCCCGCAGTGCATCGTCAATGTCCTCCACACCTTTGAGAAACATGTTGGGACCGTGAAGAATCAAGACGTGCGACATTGGAGAGTTCCTCGCGGGCTATGGCTACTCTTCTCGTGCAACGGGCGAAAGGCTTTGCACTTTTTCATGGTCCTGGGGCAGGTCCCAGCGCTTTCCAATAGCAAGCGGATGCCCTCGCAGGTAGTCGGCGGCGGCGAGCGAACGACCACCTGGGAGTTGGACTTCGAGAACTCGCAGTACCGTTCCAAAGCCGCAAGCGATATCTATTCCTTCGGCAGTTGCCGCCAAAACGGCGCCGACAGGAGCGCTCGCCGTACCCAGGACTTTGGCGCGTCGGATTTGGATCGGCCCTTTGGCGGTGACGATCCAGGTGCGCGGCCAGGGTTGAAACGCGCGCACCTTTCGCTCCAATGTTTGGGCGTCTTCCGAAAAATCCATGCGTCCTTCGGACTTCTCGACTGGTGGCGCGAGCACCACGCCTTGGACCGACTGGGGAATGGGTTGAAGGGCACCAGCGACAAAGCCCGCCAAAGCTTCGGCGAGGAGCGCTGCCCCTTGTTCCGCGAGCGCTGCGGTCAGCGATGCCCCGGTCGCTTCCTCTCCAATCGTCAGGGTCGCGCGCGCGAAAACCGCTCCCGTATCGAGTCCCTCTTCAAGGACCATCAAAGAGGTCCCCGTCGTTCTATCTCCAGCGAGAATCGCACGTTGCACAGGGGCGGCACCCCGAAATCGTGGAAGGATTGAAGCGTGCACGTTCACGCACCCGAAAGGCGGCACTGCCAAGACGTCCGGGGGCAGGATTCGTCCGTAGGCTGCGACGACGGCGACATCGGGCGCGTAGCTCCTCAGAAGCCCAGCAAAGTCTCCCCCCCGAAGGCGCTGCGGCTGAAGCACCGGAGCGCCGATGCTTATCGCGCGCTCCTTGACCGCGGAGAACACGACCTTCTTTCCTCGTCCGCGAGGCCGGTCCGGTTGGGTGACCACAGCGACGATGGAACCTATCGCTTTGCAGACGTCGAGGGAGGGAACCGAAAATTCCGGAGTTCCAAAAAACGCAATTCGCACACTGGCCTCGGCCTGGTCCGTACCTAGCGGGCCACGGTCATCATGGATCCCACCGGATCAGGATTCGATAGTATTGCGCAGGATTGCAACCGCGGGACCGAGAAACATCGAGGTCTGGAGCAGCTCCGTTGCAAGGAAAGGGTCCCTTTGGCACCTTGCTACTATAGGGGTCCCTTTCGCATCCTGTAAACGCTACCAATGAATGGCCGCCGTCTTCACCGTTGCGCCCGCGCAACCCAAGGCAGCTAGCCAGGCCTCAGTAGGCCTTCGAAAAAACGATGCGCCCGGGAGACGGGGCGCCGGTGACGACGCATCGCCCTGGTGACTGCGGCAAATCGAAGGGGCGATTGCGCGTCGTCAAACCAAGCTCTTCTTTGATCCGCGCTTCGGTGGCGGGAGTCATATCCCAGTGTGCGAGCAAGAATCCTCGGTCGGCGTTTTCGCGCATTTCTTCGTAGCTATTGACCTCCATGGTGTGGGCGGCGCGCAGTCCCTTGGCGCGTTCCAGCAGCGCAACCTGCATGGCATCTAGGAGGGCGCGCGCCTTTTGCGTCGCAGCGCCTAGGGGAACCGAAACCTTGTCTCGCGTGTCTCGACGCGCCAGCACCAGTTGCTCTTTCGCGAGGTCTTTCGGGCCCAACTCCGCGCGGAGACAAACGCCTTGGAGTTCATGCTCCGCAAAGCGGAAGCCCACGCTCTTGCTAGGGTCGTCGTCGACGGATGCGCGGAGACCGGCAGCGGACATCTCGGCGACAAGCTGGTCAGCTTTCTGCTTTGAGGCATTGCGCTCTTCCGGCGTCTTCCCAATCACCATCACCACGACCTGCTTGGGGGCGAGGCGCGGCGGAACCACCAATCCGGCGTCGTCGGAATGGGTCATGATAAGGGCGCCGATCAACCTGGTGCTCACCCCCCAGGAGGTCTGCCACACAAACTCTCGCGTCCCTTCGGACGTTTGAAACGTCGTTCCGAACATCCGGGAAAAATTTTGCCCGAGCATATGGGAGGTCCCCGCCTGAAGAGCCTTCCCGTCCTGCATCATGGCTTCAATCGAGTAAGTGCGCAGCGCCCCTGGAAATCGCTCACTCTCCGTTTTCATCCCGGCGAGCACCGGCATCGCCATGTAATCTTCGGCGAAGCGGGCGTAGACGCCGAGCATCTTTTCGGTCTCCGCTTGGGCCTCCGCTTCGGTGGCGTGGCAAGTGTGCCCTTCTTGCCAAAGAAATTCGGTCGTCCGCAGGAACAGGCGCGGGCGCATTTCCCAGCGCATCACATTGGCCCATTGATTCAACAACATCGGCAAGTCCCGATGGCTTTGAATCCAATCGGCGAAGGAACGGTTGATAATCGTTTCCGACGTCGGACGAATGACGTACCGCTCGCCCTCCGGGAGGGCCTTCCCGCCTGCGTGCGTCACCACCGCTACTTGCGGCGCAAAGTCAGCGACGTGCTCCGCTTCCTTGGCGAGATACGCTTCAGGGATCAACAACGGGAAGTAGGCGTTCTGATGTCCGGTTTCTTTGAACATCCCATCGAGGACGCGCTGCATGTTTTCCCAAATGGCGTACCCATTCGGTCGAATCACCATTGCACCGCGAACATCGGAATTGTCCGCGAGCTTGGCGCGCTTGATGACCTCGATGTACCATTCGGAAAAATTCGCAGCGCGCGTCGGGAGCTTCAACTCCGCGCCTCGCCCACTTGTGCCGCGCTCGCTTCCAGGCTCAGCCATGCTGGCCACCTAGAGCAGCAGAAGGGTAGGGCGCAACTGCTCAAAACGGTTCGACGGCTCCTTTGTGAACGTGGAGCCATCGGGCATCGGCGCTGGCGGCGCGCTCGACGTGGGAGCGCGCTGTCGTGGTGAGGAAGGTTTGCGCACCGGATGCTGCCAGCGTTTCCATGAGGAAGGCGTTGCGTTCGGGATCCAATTCGCTCGAAACGTCGTCGAGGAGCAACAATGGAAGGATTCCGGTTTCCGCTTCCAAGTTTTCAATCTCCGCGAGCTTCCAAGCGAGGACAAGCGCTCGCGATTGTCCTTGCGACGCGTAGGGCCGCGCCAACCGCTCTCCAAGGAAAACGTCGAGCTCGTCGGCGTGCGGGCCCACGGACGTAAATCCGCGTTCTCGGTCCCCCAGCAATCGCTTTTCAAGTTCGCGATGAAGTCGCCGCGCTAGTCCTGGTTCCTCCGCCGTAGCAAAATCCTCAACCCAGTCGGGGCAATAGGAAAAGCGCGCCTCGACTTCAGAGCGCGCGATCCGGGCAAACGCCAGTGCCGCCCGCGGCGCAAGCTCCACCGCG
>JBGSMZ010000166.1:0-24563 GCA_041739845.1 Myxococcaceae bacterium | reverse complement strand
ATGTCCGTGCCTCCTTGGGGCATGGTCATCGGGTCGACAGCTCGAAGAAACACTTTTGCGGCAGCGTAGTCGCTCGTCAACGGGCACTGGACAAACGCGTCTCCGGCAAAGGCGACGATGGCCACCCGATCGCCTTTCAGTGCGTCCAAGAGGCTCATCAACTCCAACTTCGCACGCTGGATCCTCGACGGATGGATGTCCCTCGCGAGCATCGATTTTGAAGCATCGATGGCGACCACCACGTCGACGCCTCGGCGTTTCACCATTTCCGCGCGCTCGCCGCACTGTGGTTGTGCGAGCGCTATGACAAAGCACGCGAGTGCCGTGGCACCGGATCCAGCTCGCAACGTGGCCCACACGACGGGCGTGTTTGGCGCAAGTTGCCCCTGCAGACGCCGAGGAACAATCGCATCGATACGCTTGCGCCTCCGGATCGCCGAGCGCAGCGCAATCGCAGCGATCCCGGCGACGAGGACGAGTCCGAGCAAGTAATGCGGTCGCGCCAGCCCGAGTTGATAGCCGAGCCAGGTAAATCGCCAGGGCGTCATGGGCCCACACGAAGTGCCGTCGCATTGGCGAACAAAGCAAACGCTAAGAGAATGGCGGAAGCCAAAAGGAATGGTTGAAACCGCTCGCGATAGGTCGCGCTCGCTCCCCCTTCGAGGAGCGTGGTTCGCGCGAGGGAGTCGAGGACCTGGGTGAGGCCCGCTTTCAAACTCGCCGGATCCGTCGCGCGATAGAATCCACCCCCGGTGAGCGAAGCTACGGTTTGAAGGAGTTCCGGGTTCACCGAGATGTCGAGATCGCGATAGACGGGAGCGCCGAATGCGTCCCTCCCGATGGGAAACCTGACCTTCCCTCCCTTCCCAACGAGAATCGCAAACACTGGAATGCCAAGCGCTTTGGCGGCCTTTGCCGCGTCCAGAGGCGAAATCCGACCCGCATTGTTGTCGCCGTCGGTGATGAGGACGACGACCCGACTCTTTGCGTCCGAGTCTCGGAGGCGATTGACAGATTGGGCGATCGCATCACCAATTGCGGTTCCATCGACGAGGATGCGAGTCTTGAGTTGGTCGACCAGCGTTTTGAGCGCCTGGTGATCGAAGGTGAGTGGAGATTGCGTGAACGCCTGCCCAGCGAAGGCGACGAGTCCGATGCGGTCGTTTCTGCGTTCGGTGATGAAGTCGGAGAGGACTTGCTTGGCCACGAAAAGCCGATTGTTTGGACGGAAGTCCTCAGCTTCCATGGAGGTGGAAAGGTCGAGCGCAATCACGATGTCGATGCCTTCAACGGAAAGGTTCTCTTCGCGAGAATTCCGCTCCTGTGGCCGAGCGATGGCCACGATGGCGAGGCCCAAGGAAAGGAGCGCTGCCAGCGGTGGAGCCCAAAGGAGGCGGGGGCGCCAGCCTCTTCCGCCTGACCAGGCAGTAGAGGCGGCCGAGAATCGGAGCGATGCGCGTCGCCGATGCTCAAGCCACGCCCATCCGGCGAGCGGAATGAGCACGAGTGCGATCCAAAGGGACCTCGGGGATGCGAACTCAAGACCCTGCATTGTTGGTGGGAGTTCCGGGAGTGACGGGTGTAGTTTCACGGACGATCCGGTACGCCAAATCCAAGTGATCCTTGGCGTCACCGGCGCTAGGCTGGGATTTCGCGTACCGAACGAAGTCCGAGAGGGTAGCAAAAGAAGACAAGTCCTTCACGGCCAATCCCGGCGTAGATCGGGACGTGAGATGCGCGAGCAATTCGGGGGTTGTGCTTTCGAGTGCGTCGAATCCAAATCGCTCCCCGAGGTAGCTGCGCAGGACCTCGGAAAGGCGAAAATAGTACTCTTGAAAGCGCGCCTGACGAGGGAGGTCTTGTTTGGCCAGTGCATCGAGAGCCTCCAGAGTTCTCACCGCAATGGTCGCGGGAGGAGCTGCGATGACCGGTCGGTCGCGCTTGCGAAACCGGCGGTACCAAACCAACGCGGCAGCGAGCGCTGCGAGGCCCAAGAGGATCCAGAGGAGGCGGTAAGTCCGCACTAGGACTTGCTCTGGTGGGCGGACATCCAAGAGTTTTGCACCCTCCGTACCGGCATCTGGAGGCAGGGAACTCGCCACAGAGATCGGCAATGGCTGGGAAGGGAGCACCATGGTTGCCGTCCCGTCCGTGGCTTCGATGGGAAAGGCGGGTACCGTCAACTTCCCGAGTTTGAAGGCGCTCAACGTGAGCTTGAAGTGCGTCGTTGAAGTCGCTCCGACATCCTCACGGAGACGCTCTTGCGAAAGCACTTCAAAATCCGCGCTCCCTGACTGGGGTCGCACTTCGCAGCGAAGCGCCGGGTCGTGCACCACGTCGAGCGAAACGACAAACGGCTCGCCGATGCGCACTTGCGCCGCCGAGAGCGTACTGGTCACTTCCGGTGGCGTCCCGGAGTCGAGTGCCATGAGCAAACTCAGCGTCCATATCGCGAGCCCGAGTGTCATGGTCGGAACGATTTGCCACAAAACGAGAGAGTTCCGAAGGACGATTCCCCAAGCCGAACCATCCCCCTTCTATTGAAATTTCGGTTGTCCGAGGTATCCGGAGATGGATGCTGTGCTCCACGAGGGATCAGCGCGATCCTTGGGGAGGTGCTCCAGTGCAGCCCCCAAGGCTCCGACCTTCTCCTTTCCCTGGGGCGAGAACTTAAGGCGAAAGGTGAGATGGGTGTCGCTGTAAGCAATCCTTGGCCCCAGGACGATAGTTCCTGAGCCTTGTGTTTCAAGGTCCGCGCTCGTCGAGCGAAGGGCTTCAATGGAAATGAGACCATTGACGGCCTTGGCCGATCCCTGAACGGCTCCCACGGAAAGTGCTGGAAGATCAAAGGGGACCGGCTCAGGACCAAAAATGGGAATCGTGACACGAATCTTCCCGCCAGCAATAGCGATGTCCTTCCCGCTGACCGCGATGGTGCCAGAAAGGCGCTGGAGAAATGCCTCATGCGTAACGCCAACCGGTGAAGAGAAGTCTGCTTCTGCGTTCAAGACTCCGTTTGCTGTAACCCCGGTGAAGCCGGAGAAATTTCCCTTTTCGAAGTCCAGGTCCTTGGCCACAAAGGTCATCGTCGTCCCGAGGACGCCTCCGATAGCCGCGGAAGCTTTGCCGCCGAAAGCCTTGAGGTTGAGCGCAAGTCCTAGCGGAAAAACCGACGGACCAACAGTTATCGAATCTATCTTGAGCGGGGCAGGAGGGTTTCCGATGTCTTGCAGCGTCGCGATCGTGACATTGGTGGCGCGAAGCGAGAGCAATCCAGGACCCAGGGAGCCAAAGCGCACCGTGTAGCCAAAGCTCTCCGCTTCCGCCTTCATGCGGTCCGCCAGCGCGGCGTAGGGAAATGTCGCCAAAGCGGCGAAGAGGAGAGAGAGCATCGCAAACGACACATACGCGACGATGCGCAAAATCGCACTGCGCAGCTTGACCATGCGTAGGCGTCGCAGCGGAAGGACCCAACGGGGGACAGTCAATCGAGGAAGTCGCGGAGCAGAGATTTTCAATTGAGGTGGTAGGCGGCGATGGTGAGCCAGGCGGTAAGCGCCGCGGATCCGGGACGAGGTTCGATGCGAATGTATTTGACAGTAACCATTTCCGGCGCAGCTTCGACTGCATTGAGAAAGTCCACAAGGCGATTGAGCTTCACTTCCGTCAGGGTAATCTCGACGCTGCTTTCCGTTATTTGCGATCCTTCGAGCTGAATGTCCGGGCGTGGACTCTGGGTTTGTAGATCGATTCCCGCTTTGCGTGCTTTGCCATCTAAAAACGTGAGCAGCCGCACGTTGGATGCTTGAAGCCGGCGCTCTAGCTCGGCGCTCTTCGCACGACGCGTTCTGTATGTCGATACGAGCGTCATCATTTCAGTGAGTTGGGCGGATTTGACATGGCTGCGGCTTCGAATCGCGTCATCTCGCCGAGAAAAACCCAGCGAGATGAGAAAAACAATAAAGACACAAATGGCGGTGCCAGCAAAAAGCACGAGCCGTTGCTCCCGCTGGGAAAGTGTCGCGAGAGTGGCAGAGAGTTGATTGTAAATGTTTCGGAGTCGCTGCATAGCTATCGAGATGCGGTTTCTTCAGGTGGGCATTGCACTTCAATGTCGAGACGGAAGGAGATTCCATTCCCATCTTTTGATTTCTCAACTTTTCCTTCTGTGATGCGCTTGAAGCAGCGCTCCTTGGCGAGAGCGGTGATCATTGAATCCATGACTTCCGAGGATCCTGCTTCGCAACGGATACTGATCCGGTCGAGCTCGATGACGGCTTCCTGAAGTGTCGCATTGATCGCTCCGGGAATGGCAAGGGTAAGTTTGTGAAGGAGCAAAACGGCGGATTGGCTTGGGAGTTTGACTCCTGAAATACTGTCCTGATCGGCTAATGTGGCCATGGCGATTTCCGCGTTTTTCTCGCAACGCCCCAAGACCTCTTTGGTGAGTTGACAAATGGCGTTGTCGATTTGCAAATCGCGACGGGTGAGGATTGCATTGCGCGCTACTCCAGTCCCGATCAAGAGCAAAAGGAGTGCTGCCGCGATGCCACCGATCTGCGGGAGTTTGGCCCGCAAGAACCCAAAATCGCCGCGGAAAGCGAAAGTCCCGCGCCGCAAATTGAATCGAGGCGCGCGATTTCCACGCGCGATGCCTCGCTGGGCGAGTGCTATGGCTTGCGCTGCATCAAGGCCTACGGCTGGGACTTGCGGAACTTTGGGGAGTGGCATCGGCTGGCACGGAATTCCAAGCTCCATGGCCAGGAAATCGCCAATTCCTCGCAAGTTCGCCGTTCCCCCACAGAGGAGAAGGAGGCGGACCGGCGCGGATTGCTGGGCGCGAGCCGCCTTCACCGTCGTGCGCAGTTCGCGGACGGTAGGCGCCAAAGCCATGGCCATGGCCTTGGCACCCCGTTCTGCGTCTGGTCCCACAACGTCAGGTCCCACAGCGCCGTGCGATTCTTTCCAGGCAGTCGCTTCTTTTGAGGAAATGCCAAACGCTTCGGCGAGCTGCGCGGTGAGTGCAAAGCCACCTCCGTGGAAGGTGCGAGCGAATTGGAGACCCGTCCCGGGGCTTCCAATCGTCACGCAAATGCGTTGGTGACCCAAATCGACGATGCCGATGGACGTCGCTTCCGGTGAGATATCCGCGGGCAAGTTCGCGAGGAGATTTTGAGGCACCAACCCGGCGTGGGAAACAATTTTTGGGTCCACCCCGGCCGTCGCCAATGTCGCCAATAGTTCCTTCAGATCTTCGCGCTTGGCGACGCCCGCAAGCACCGTGGCACCCAGAGGGTTTGGGGCACCGATTTGAAAGTCATAGACCGCTGTTTCGATGTCATAGGGCAGCTGGCCCTCGATCTCGAAGGCGACCGTCGATTCAATTTTCTTATGGTCCACAAAAGGAAACGCCAGCGCATGGGTAGCGAGATGCAGTCCGGGGAACGCGGTAATGATGGCGTCACCGGTGAGCGCGTTGAGCGCCTTGAGTTGGGCGAGCGCTCCAGCCAAGCCGTCGCCTGGGGAAAGGGCGTCATCGATGAACGCGCTCTCGAATCGTGTAAAGGCGCTCCCTCGAAAGCTCGTTTCAAGAGTTACCGTTTTCACGGCGTAGGATCCAAGGTCGAGACCGATGATGCGTGCCATTTCAGTTTTCTCGCCAATAGAGAAGTCGACCAAGGCCGTCGTCCAATCGAACGACTGCGGTGATTGTTTTGACAACATCGCCGGATTCGCCTTGCACCGAAATTCGGTAGGTGGTGCTTTTATCTCCAATCAATCGTTGGCTCGAGAGATTCCCGAGAACGATTTGGTTGAGTGCCAAACCTGTTGATGCCACGATGCCCACGAAATCCGAGACGCCAAGTCCAAACAGATTGATGACGCGAGCGGCTCGCAGTTTCTGGACAAGCGTATCGATGAAAAGCGGATCACGGAGGCGCGGGTCCGGACGGAGCGGATCTGCGATTGACCGGATTGCAAGCTCCAGAAGCACCGGGTCATTGCTGTTAATGTTCAAGCGCGAGTTCACGTCGGGATAAATGGTAAGGCGATCTCCGAAAGCGGCCATAAACGTATCGCCAATGCCATACACCATGTAGAGTTCGTCAAGACTATCAAAGCGAGCATTCTTGACTTTGTATGCTGGATTGTATCGCTGGTAGGTGCTTCCCTCGTCGGAGAAGCCAGAGAAGAATGGGTTCCCCTGGCCGGTCGTGTTGAGTTGCGCTGCAGAGTTGTCATCGTCAATCCAGTCTCGGATCGCCAGAACGACATCTGACGGAGTGACCTTGATATGATTCGCATCTTCTCGTTGAAAGACGAAGCGGAACCTTTCGTCCCCGAAGAGGGTCAGCATTTGGCTCACTGCGGTTTGCGCAGTGAGCTGAGGTGCGCCGAGTTTTGCAACGTTTAGGCGTTCTTCCTCATCGGTTATCGTCGAATGGAAACATCCTTGAAAGGTACCAAAATTGCGATTCCGCTGGGCCGCCGCCAGCTCTGGGTATGCGGAGTCGAATTCGAGAGAGGGGGAGGATGCTGCTCTTGTGTCTGCGATACTTTTGGCTTCAGGAACGAGCTGTTGGAGCATTTGGCAATCGACCTTCGCCATCCGCCAAAGCTGAATGCTCAAGGCGCTTGGCGTGAACGCACCGGGGCTCTGGCCTCCGAGTACGGAAGAAAGAAGGCCGGTCGCGCCGGCACCGCCGAGGAGTCCCGAGAGGAGGCCCGCAGAAGCGCCGCTCGCCCCCCCTGCGCCGGAAAGGGCGCTGAGAAGTCCTTGAATATTGGGGAGCTGAATTGCATCGAGTTGCTTTTGAAACCGCAACAGCAAACGCGAAAAGCCGAGGCCAGATTCGGCGAGAAAAAATGCACGCAACTCGTCCCGCTTGTTGGTGGAGAGGCGAAGCTCTACGACGGAGTTCTTCCGAATGTCCATTGTCACCAGAGTAAGGACTGCCAGCCCAATCAAGACCAACAGCATTGCAACACCACGCATGGTGGTAGGAGATGGTTGGTGGAACTTCATTGGAACCTCGGAAATTCAGTGTTCAACATGATGCGAACTTGCGTGGTGTACGGAAGATCGCTTCCATCCGGTCGAGCAATGACAAGGGTAATCTTGACTCGCGTCGGAAGGATCGCCTTCCTTTCACTGCGCCGCGTGTCCCAGGCGTCGTCCCAACGCTGTTGCGCGCTGTCCCAATAAGCGAAGCGGAGCGCGCGGGCCCCTTCGAAAAGCGTATCTTCACTCCCCCCGCGATCGTTGCGATCGTCAAGGATCACCTTTTCACGTCGAACCAAGTCAAGGCGATTGCTCGCGTTGCGATCGGGGGAACTCTTCAGAAAGTACTCGAGGACTTCTTGGTCAGATTCCTTGGCGTCGGCGTAGAGGCGCTGGTGTGCGAGGGATGTCAGTTGCAGCCGATCCCGGCTTCCGATGAAGTTGGTAGGGCGATCGTACTGGTCGCGAAAGCGCCGGGTATCATAGCGATCGCTCACGTAGGCGGCGCCGATTTCGCGCACCATCCGGCCAAGCGCGGCGTCGATAGAGCGGTCCCGGTCGCCTTCCACATCAAGCAGGTCCTTGCTGTTGATCGTCGTCGAAAAGGAAGTGGCAATGATCAAGCCGATGAACGCGGTGATGGCCACGGCAATCACAATCTCAATCAGCGTGAAGCCGCGCCTGGTCATTGCGTCCTCAGCGGATCCACAGGGAGGGTTGAGGCGGTATGGAGGACGGCTCCATCCGAGTCACACATTCCACTTCCACCGGGGCAGGGAGTCGGGTTCTGCGCCGGGGTTCCGTCTGGGCGAACGAGGGACGCGCTCCCTGAACCAAGCCCCGCCGTCGCGAGCCCACCACCGTTGCGGTCGCTCCCCGGACCTAGGCTCACGATGTGCGTAGCCAGGTCGATGGACTCGGTAGTGACGCCTTCCTTCCAGCTTACGGTGAGTTGCACTTCGCGCACGGACTGCTGAATCTGCGCGACCATTTGGGCGAAGGGCCCTTGCAGCAGGCCGGAGAGCGCACTGCCCCCTCCCAATCCGCCAGCGCTGAAGCCCCCGGTGCCTCCCTGCGCGTTGCCGATCGCTGCTCCCGCCCCGGCGTCAGCAAAGAGGCTCGCAATGGCGTTGCCATTGCCGCTCCCGGTGCCCGAGCCATCGGCTCCCGTCGGAATTTGGAAGAGTGCCCCAAGGAGTTGCATCGGGGAAGTGTTGGCGGTTCGTGGGACAACGATGCGCGCACGCCACTTATAGGAAGGCCAGCCCTCTAAAGAAAAGTCACCTCCCATTTCCTCATCATCCGCTCCCAACGGCTTGTCGTAGAGGTCCTGCTCCAAATCGACCATTTTCGAGCGTGCGAGCCAGGTGGCTATCGAGAGCTTGTGCGCATACACATGCGTGGACAATGCTTGTGCATTGATGTTGAGAATCGCGACCAGGGACATCGACAGAATAGCCAAGGCGATGACGACCTCCAGCAACGTGAAGGCCCGCATTGCGCGCGTCACGTGCGCGGCACCGAGAGCGCCTCGTCTGTAATCGAAGTCTTTCCAGTGAGCGGGGCTACCTGCAAGGTCCACACATGGGTACCCTGGCGAATCCAGATCATGGTGCGCTCCGTGTAGCCCTGGGGGAAAAAGTAAATATAGGCAAGCCCATTCGACACGGGCTGACGCTGTTTCGTTGTCCATACTTCGAGGTTCACGCCGTTGGCGACCAGGTGGTCGATCGGCGCCTCGACAGGGTAGGGCGCAAACATTCGCCCCTCGGCAATTCGCAAGCGTTCGCTTCGGCTGGCCTCGTTCCCGTCCAGAATTGGCGCCCCATTCGAAGCGCTGCTGGGATGGCGTTCCTCTTCATTGGCGCTTCGAAGTTCCTCGTCCCGTTGTGCACTTGCAGTGATCGCGCCCTTCGCGCACTCGGTGCGCCAACGAACTGCCGCCACCTCGTTGCGCGCAGGAAGAGAAATCACCAAGCGGCAACTCCTTCCAGTGAGTGCAGCGGTCTCATAGAGACCTTGAATCGTCCCCGCCAACTGCGTTGCCGTATCTTTGCCATTGGCCCCGGTGAGGGCTCCGACGCCCCATACGGCAGCTCCAAAAAGCAATACCGCAATCGCCAAGGCTACAATGATCTCAATAAGCGTCATTCCCCTTGGCGGGCGCCGCAGAGTCTTGGTCAGGTGCACGTTTGGCAACTCAGCGGGTTGCGCTGTCCCGCTTGATCCCCAGATCGACAGAAGAAATATCCTCGGCGAGTCCGGTTCCTCCAGGAGCGCCATCTTCTCCGTAGGATTTCACTACCGGTCGTCCTCCCTCCAATACGTATACGTAGTCGTGATCCCAGGGATCGACCGGGGCTCGCTCCAGGAATTGCAAATCGTACAAGCGATTGAGTGGCGTACCATTTTCGGGGTACTTGCCATTTTTGGCGTAGTACATCTTGAGTGCGCTCTGGATATTCGCGATATCAAGCTTCGCAGTGCTCACTTTGGCTTCGTTGAGCTTTGGAATGACCGCCACGCCAACCGCTGCCATCAGAAGCGAAAGGATCGTGATGACGACAATAATTTCAATGAGGGTCATACCTTGGATACTTCGTCGGATTGGCCGGTTCATGCGGGCTCCTTGATGTTAGTGCACCATCGTGTTCATTTGAAGAATTGGCATAAGAATCGAGAACGCTACAAAGGCAATGACTGCGCCCATCATCACGATCATCATTGGCTCCAGCAAAGCGGTCAATGCGCCCACGCGAACTTCCACCGCGGTCTCATAGTTCTGAGCAATGTTGAGCAGCATTTCTTCGAGCTGGCCCGAGCGCTCGCCGATGCCGATCATGTGATACACGAGGGGCGGAAACTCCTTGGATTTCTTGAGGGGCGCGGCGATGCTCTCACCCTCGCGAATGGCATCGCGGGCGTCGTCAATGACGCTCGACATCACGCTATTGGTGACAACATTCTTCACGATATCCAAAGCCGTGAGCAAGGGGACGCCGGAATTGAGCAAGGTCGAGAGGGTGCGACTGAAGCGTGCGACCGCGAGTTGGCGAATGAGCGGGCCGAGAACGGGAAGGCGCAAGAGCCACTTGTCAAAGGTAGGCTTTCCCTCCGAGGATTTGCTCCAGCGGTATGCGGCGATCCCTCCGATAATGAAGAGTGGAAGGACGATAAACCAAGCATCTTGAAGAAACGTTGAAACCGCGATGAGGATGCGTGTGGTGAGGGGCAGGACAACCTTCATGTCCGAAAAGATTTTCGTGACCTTGGGGACGACGATGGTCATCAACATCATCAAGACCCCACCGCCGATGACCATCATAATGATGGGATAGATGAGGGCTCCGGAAATCTTCTGACGAAGCTTGGCCTGTCCTTCGGTAAATTCGGCGAGGCGCAGAAGCACCGAATCCAATGCGCCGGACGTCTCGCCGGCGCGAATCATATTGATGTAGAGATTGCCGAATACTTTCCGGTTGTTGTCGAGCGCGTCGGCGAGCGATTTCCCTTCGTTTACCTGCTGCTTCACATCGCTCAAGATCCGCTTCAATTGCCCCTTCTCGACTTGTTCAACCATCGCACTTAGCGCTTCAACGAGCGTCACCCCAGCCTTGATGAGCGTTGCAAGTTGGCGGGTCATCACCGCGATATCCGCAGTAGTAACCCGACCACGCCCGAGCTTTTCCAAGGTGACCTCGGAAAACAGAGTGGCTTTGGCGCTCTGGAGTGGGCGATGCGCCGCTGATCCTGGCAGCACATCGGACTTGTCGACGACCTCGGTCAGGAAAAAACCATCGCGGCGAAGGGCGATGCGCAGCGCCCTCGCGGACTCCGCTTCTTTAAGACCAGCGATGGCTTTCCCTGTGGGATCGAGACCATTGTATGCGAAGAAGGGCATCGGCTTAGAGATCCTCTTGAGTTACCGAAAGGACTTCCGCGGCAGTCGTTTTCCCTTGCGCAACTTTGCGGGCCCCGTCGTCAAGGAGGGCGGCCATCCCTTTGTGAATGGCCTGTTTCTTGATGGATCCTGAGTCCACATTCTTGAGGACCAATTGACGCAGGTCGTCGTCGAGGACGAGGAGTTCGTAGATCCCAGTCCTCCCACGGTAGCCGCTTCGTGCGCATAGCGAGCAACCGACGGCCCGAAAGGCTGAGCCGACTCCGTATCCGTCGAAGGTTGCGCGATCGACTCCAAGCTTGGCGATTTCATCGTCCGATGGGACGTAAGGTTCTCGGCAGTTCACACACACGCAGCGAACCAAGCGCTGCGCCATGACCGCGACCAACGAGCTTGCAACCAGGAATGGCTCGATTCCCATTTCCACCAGGCGGGTCACGGCGCCGGCAGAATCGTTGGTATGCACTGTGGAAAAGACGAGATGACCGGTGAGGGAGGCCTCGATTGCGATTTGCGCGGTCTCCCGATCGCGAATCTCACCGACCATGATGATGTCTGGGTCTTGGCGAAGAAAGCTTCGCAATCCGGAAGCGAATGTCAGTCCGATCTTGGGGTTGGTGGGCATCTGGTTGATGCCTTTGAGTTGGTATTCGACGGGGTCCTCGACGGTGAGGATCTTCACTTCCGGCGTATTGATTCGGGTGAGCGCCCCATAGAGCGTGGTCGTCTTTCCGGATCCTGTTGGCCCGGTCACAAGAATGATTCCGTGGCTGCGTCGAATCAACTCATCGAGGCGGGAAAGAATCGTTGGATTCATTCCAATTTCCGCAAGATCGAGAAGCGTTGTACTCTTGTCCAAAAGACGAAGCACGATTCCCTCGCCGTGGATTGTGGGAATGGTTGAAACGCGAATGTCGATGTCGCGTCCAGCGAGGCGAATGCGAATGCGGCCGTCTTGAGGCAATCGCTTCTCAGCGATATTGAGCTGCGCCATGATCTTCACGCGGCTAATGATGGAGTTTTGGTAGCGTTTGGGAGGCTTGATGACGTCGTGGAGCACGCCGTCGATGCGAAAGCGCACGGACAACTCTCGCTCCATCGGCTCGATGTGGATGTCCGATGCCTGCTCCTTGGCAGCGCGAAAGAGCAGAGAATTGACCAACCGAATGATTGGTGCCTCATCTCCCGCATCGATGAGATCTTGCTGCTCCTCGAGGTCTTGCTCGGCCGCATCGAGGTCCTGCGCCTCCATTTCGCCGACCACTTGCTCGGCCTCATTCAAGTCACGCTCGTACACCCAGTTGATAGCGTCGATGATTGTTGCCGGAAGTGCCACCGTTGGAGCGACGTCGGAGCCCAGGAGTTGGCGAGCATGGTCAAGCAGTGCGGTGTCCAGCGGATCTGCGACCGCGATTGCCGTAATTGATCCCGAGCGCTTGAGCGGGAGGAACTTTGCTTGCTTTGCAAAATTGATGGGGATTTCAGCCACCAGCGCCGGCTCCACCATGTCCGCGCCGATGAACCCCACGTAGTCGAGATTCAGTTGCGCAGCGAGCGCTTGGGCAACCTGTTCTTCGGATACCGCTTTCATGCCGATGAGTAGCTCGCCTATGCGCCCTCCCTTTTCGGCTTGCGCCGCAAGCGCTTCTGCCAGCCTTTCGGGCGTCAAACCAAACGACTCAACCAGAATCTCACCAAGGCGTCGGCCAAACAAGAACGCCGCGGAATGCAGTGACCGCGGCGCTGACGCTGCGGGTACAGGAATGGCAGTGGCTTGGGAGATGACTGGTAGCGGTTCGTTCATCGGCATTAATTGAGTTCTGGCACTGGCCGCGACGGTGGTTGCGAGGGCTGTGTTCCGGGCGTCACCTGCGCAGGCGTAGAGGGCAAGGATGGATTTGGTGGAGTGCCAGGTGGCGCAATCGTTGGGGTCGGTTGGTTTCCGCTGGCATTCGTCGCAGGCTCTGCTTCGGGCGGTCCGGCTGGAAGCGTCGTTGCTCGTCGCTCAGGTCCGGCAGGTACGGTGCTGGTGGGCCCTTGCGGCCCAAACGGTGCGATCGGTCCAGGGATAATCAGGCGCTCGTCACCGGTCCCGGGGCCGCCATTTTCGAGTTTGTCCTCTTCCTTTCTGACCACCTGAACCATGCGCGCAAGCGGCCCTGGCTTGCGACTGTAGTCGATTACTGTATCGTATACAGAGCTTGCTCCATAAAACTGTTCAATGAATTCTTGACGCTCCTTCATCTTCCTCTCGAAGATCCTACGAAAGTCGCTCGTGTCGCGAATGACGTAGGGGGTCAAAAAGAGCAACAAGTTCACCTTTGCCTTCCGACGCGTCTGCGAACGGAAAAGATTGCCTATAATTGGAATGTCCCCCAGAAGGGGAATCTTCGAGACCGTACTGATGAGGCGATCCTGCATGATCCCGCCGATCACGACGGTTTCTTGATCGCGTGCGACGACCGTTGTCTTGGCAGAGCGCTTCGATGTCGTTGGCCCCAGCACAGCGTCTTGGCTGGCAATCTCTTCAATGCTTTCCGTGATGCCCAGGCGCACGTAGTCGTTGCTGTTGATCTGTGGTTTAATCGTAAGCTTCAGTTCGACGTTTTGACGTTGGATCTGGCCATACGGCAACGTTCCGAGTGATCCCAAGCCGGAGAGGCTGTTGGTGCCCGCGCCGGTGAGACTAGAAAGACTGCTCAATCCGGAAGAATAGCCAGACTGAAAGGGCACGTTCTGCCCCACGGAGATTTCGGCTTCCTCGTTGTCGGTAGTCAGAATGTGCGGTGTCGAAAGGACGTTCACGTCACTTGACGTTTGGAGCGCATTGAGGACGACACCGAACGATGGAATTGTAATGTTCGTTCCGGCGACATTGAGATTGATGTTGGGTCCCTGGATCCCAGCAAGAAAGCCACCGAGGCTGCTCAGACTGTTGACCAAATTGAGAGAGGGCGGAAGTCCTGTGGAGTTGTATCTGCTGCCGAAGAACACCGGTGAAGACTGTCCGCTAGAGTCGGGGTTGAGAATGCCACCATGGAAGTTCACGCCCAAGTCCGTTTCACGCTGGATATTCACCTCCATGATGACCGCTTCGATGAAGACTTGGCGTCGGCGAATATCGAGGCGTTCGATCACGCGGCTGAGGTTTTTGAAGTCCGATTGGTTTGCGATGATGACCAGAGAATTGGTGGGCTTGTCCGCAGAGATCTTCACTTCGCCAGAAAAGAGTTCAGCGCTGGTGGTGGCTCTCGCGCCTGCCGCTGCTGGTGCGGTGCTGCGCCGGGCGGACGTTCCTTGGGCAAGGGCTTGGAGTGTCTGGGCTACTTCATCCGCATTCGCGTTCTCCAATCCTACGACGTTGATGCGCCCCTCGCCGCTGATAGGCACGTCGAGTTGGGCAAGGAGGGCGTCGATGCGCTCTATCGCCGCGGGGCTTGCGATGACCAGCAGCTTGTTGGTGCGTTCGTCAGGGATGAGCTGCGTGAGGGTGACTGGTCCACTCGGAGCGCCGGATCCCGGTACTCCTGAGGTCGCAACCGGGGCGGGCCGGAGCCCAGGTCTATTGATGCGTGATTCGAAGAGTTTTTGAATGCGATCGGAGACGTCGGCGACGGACGCGTATTTTACTTGAATTACCCGGAAATCATCGCTCGCGAGGGCGGAATCGAGTTGGGCAATGATTTTATCAATGCGATGCATGTTTGCACCGATGTCATTGACGATGAGCGTGTCGTTGGAATAGGCGATAGCGTCGCCAGACGGAGAAACGAGTTGCTGAATCACGCCGCGAAGTGGTTCGACGTCGACGTTTTTCAACTTGAAAATGCGCGTCATCATCTGTTCGTTGGTCGTGTATTGCGCCTCCGAATCCACCGTGGTGGGAATCGGAGACTGCTTGGCGCGAGGCTTCTCGATGATTTTGATGTACCGTCCTTGCGCGTAAACTGAGAGATTGTTTGCATCAAGGGATGCTAGAAATACTGAGTAGAACTGATCAGCGCTCACTTCGAGTTTGCCGTTCTCAGGTCCGATAATCGAGATTTTTCCGCGAATGTTATCGGGAAGGATGAACGTGCGGCAGGTGACATCTGCAACTGTTTGCAAGAGCTTCTCGATCTCGACTTTGTCAAAGTAGATATTGTAGCGACTCTTGCGGCGCGATTCTTCGCAGGTGGGCCGGCGCGGAGCGATCGCTTGTCCGGGAGCGACGGCGTTGCCAACCCCATTGCTGCTTGGAATTACGGGCGTTCCGGAGTCCGGCACCAGGTCTGCCGCAAGCTGCGCTGGAGGCGGGGAGCCGCGCACCCGTGGCGGGGCTTCACTTGGGGGGCGCTGTTGGCCATACGCTTGGACCGCTCCGAACATCACCAGGAGGAGCGCCGTGAAAGATTGAGAGGGATGGTTCATCAGGGAGGTCACCGAATGTTGTACGTCTTGTTCACCGTGGCGCCGTTGCGATCGATCTGAATTTCGACACGGTTTGCGTTTTTTAGCTGGGAGTAAATTTCGAGGGCCTTCTCTGGGCTGTTGATGTCAAACCCATTGATTTGGCGAATGACGTCGCCGTTTTGAACCCCGATTTGTGAATAGATGGAGTCAGGTCGAATCGAAAAGAGTTTAAAGCCCTGGGATTTCCCGTCCTTGAAGGCGGGGACGATGCGGGCTTGGACTGCGACTTCATTCAAGTTGGAGAGCGTCTTGTCGAGTTCGGTGCGCGGGACCTCATAGCTGTTTTCGGACACCTTTTTGATCCCCGTACCGAGGCTCACGCGCTGCGCATCTTCACTGGGTTGGACGACGGCTGACAGTACCGGTGGAGGGGGAGCAGTCGAGCCATCGGAGAGGACGCCGTCGACGAATTCTCGGCGTCCATTGTTTACAATGATCACCCGGGTTCGCTCGATCGCGATGATCGGTGCTCCTGCCACCTCGTCGCCGATCATGAGCGTATACGTTCGGTTGGCCGCTGTGTCTTGGATGCTACACATGGACCAGTTGGGATCGCCTTCAGTGAGGAGCGTGCCTAAGAGAAGGAGTTTGAGGGTCGTATGCGTGGGCTCTGACGAGAGATCGACGGCACTCGTGTCGGAGGCTTCCGGCTCTGGAATTGGCACTGGAAGACCGGTAAGGCGCGCCAGCGTAGCGGCATCGAGATCGTGGATTTCTGGAACTACTGGTACTGGTACTGGTACTGGTACTGGAATTGCTATTGCAACCGGGGCTTCCTTAGGAACTGGAGCCAGTGCGACTTCGATAGCCGCGCTGGCGACGCGCATGAGCAGTTGCGACGCCACGAGGATCGCCACAAAATGGACGATCCAGAAGCGGCGTTTGAAGAGTGACTCCACGGATCGGCAAAAAGCAAGCCAAGTGCCACCTACATTGGACTTCGTGCGCAAAAATACGTAGTAACTCCAAGTGGTTGCGGAAGGGATTGCGCCAGTAGCCTGACAAATTGTCACCCGCTCGGGAGCTCTCCGGTCATCCCGTCAGACGGGATGGTATTCCGTGAGCACTTCGACGCCGTCTGCGGTCACGAGGACCGTGTGCTCGAACTGAGCGGAGCGTTGAAGGTCCTTGGTGACCGCTGTCCATTGGTCGTCCCAAACGATTTCATCAGGAGAGCCGATGCAAATCATCGGTTCAATGGTGAATGTCATCCCTGGTTCCATGCGCATGGTCGCGCGGCGATCGAAGTAGTGAGGCACTTGGAGTGACGAATGAAAAGCTTCTCCAATGCCGTGGCCGCAGTAGCTCCGGACGACGCCGTAACCGTGGTGCGTCGCGTAGGCCTCGATCGCTCGGCCAATGTCGGAGATCGGTCTCCCGGGAGTGACTGCGCCAACGCCAGCGCGAAGGCATGCTTGGGTGACATCGACGAGATGCCGTGACGCGGCGTCGATCGCTCCTACGGGAAACGTGGCATTGCAGTCCCCATGCATGCCATCGAGGTAGATCGTAACGTCTAAATTGACGATGTCGCCATCGAGGAGTGCGCGGTCATCGGGTATCCCATGGCAAATGACCTCGTTGACCGACGTGCAGAGGGACTTTGGGAACCCGCGGTAGTTGAGAGGACTCGGATAGGCCCCAAGGGCAACGGCTTGTTCATGAACAAAGGCGTCGATGGCATCGGTGGTGGTTCCTGGACGCACTTGCGTACCCGCATCATGGAGGATTTTCGCCGCCGCCTGACAAGCGCGTCGCATCCGTCGGAGGCGCTCCCCCTGCATCGGCTCGATGTCGATCGGGCGAGGCGGGATTCCTGTCGTGGCGTAGTCAGGTGCGGGAACCGCTTCTGGGATGCGACGGCGCTGCGAAACAGACCCTTTGCGTACGCGTCCGAGAGTCAACACCTCGCGCTGCGAGCGCCTCGCGGAGAGATCCGCGTCTTGGTGACAGCGCTTGTATTTGGTTCCGGATCCGCACCAGCAAGGATCGTTGGGGCGCGGCTGGATAGAAGCGGACCCGTTGTCTCCCTTGCTCTTGAAGATTGGCTTCATTGGGGAATTCATACCTTTGCATCACGCCAAAGGCTACCTCTTGCAGTTGTTGCCAAACCCAGAGATGCGCATCGGCTGGCGCCAGCCAAATGCCACCGTTCTCGTCACAACGCTAGCGCCGCCCGACTCCTTCAGGTACTTAAGGGATTCGTGCTTCTCCTCCGCAACGCGACCCCAAGCGATTCGAGCCAATTGATGCGGCTCGCGAAGGTGCTCGATAGCATCAACCTGCCGCACAATCAAAAAGTGCTTCGCGCACTTACCAAGCGTTCGGAGCACAGCTTTACCGAGAAGATTGTGAGTCCAATGTCTCGCGAATACCTCTTCGTTCTCGAAGATACAAGCCAGCGCAGTATCCTCGGGACCTCTCAAATCATTGCGCAGCACGGGACCAAGCGCTCGCCTCACATTTTTTACAAGGTTACGGAGTCCGAGCACTACTCACGCTCACTGGACAGGCACTTTCGGCACCAGCACCTATCGATCGGCTACAACTACGAGGGACCGACGGAAATCGGCGGGCTCGTCGTGCATCCAACCGCGCGGAAGTCCGCCGCCAAACCAGGCAAGCAACTGTCCTACGTGCGATTTTTGTTCATGGCCATGGCACCCAAGTTGTTTCGCTCCCGCGTATTGGCGGAATTGCTGCCGCCATTGCTTCCAGATCGCCGTTCCGTGCTTTGGGAGGCAATCGGAAAGAAATTCACTGGACTTGAGTACAAGGTCGCGGACGAGCTCTCGCGGAAAAATAAGGAATTTATCAAGGAGCTATTTCCACCTTCCGATATCTGCATTTCCCTGCTCGACGAGAAGACCCAACGGGTCGTTGGCGAAGTCGGACCAGAGACTGTGGGTGTGCGAAAGATGCTGGAGCGAATCGGATTTCAGTATGTACGGCACATCGATCCGTTCGACGGGGGACCTCACTACGAAGCCAACTTCGCAGACATCTCCTTGGTAAAGGCGTTTCGCCGGGCTCCCATTGCACCCACAGCACTTCGCGGGAAGGCGGCAGATCTCCTGGTGGGAATTCGATTGCGGCGCGGCGTCACGCGATTTAGAGCGATTCGAACCCACGCACAGGTGACGGCAAATGGAGTCGAGATTTCTCTCGAGGCAAGAGAAGCTCTCAAAGTACGGCCAGGAGATCTCGTGGGCACTATCCCTTTCTTGTAAGGGAGCGCCCGAATCCTTGAGGAAATTCGCACCTGCAGTGAGCCGCGCGTGACCGCTCGAGGCTCATCGTTCTGCGATTGCTCTGGGCGCGAGCGTCCAGGAAGACCTGTTGCGGAGAACGAATTCAAATGATTCCCCTCCTTCTTTGCGCACTGTTGGCGACCATCCCCGAGGACGACAGTTCGGGGAGTTCCCCAATCGCAGAGCCAGCGGGCTCAGTCTTCATTTCGACTTTGCCCCAACTGTCGCTGCTGCAGATGGATGCAACTGCCGGACTTGGCAATCGCTTCGCACTGCTCTTTGGTGGATGGAATCAATTTGACCTCGCCAAGGATGGCTACCTTCGCGGCGCCTATCTTGGATTTCACTTCAACTTCGTGCAAGGCAGACAACTGATGATTCGCGCTGGCGTTCGCGGATTAGTCGCCGAACCATGGATCGGCGAGGAACGGCGATCCGCAGTCCTCCGGGACGTCGTCGGCGGCGTGAGCGCCATTGTCGAATCGCGAATCGGAATCCTCCCCAACATCCTGATTCTCCCAGAATTTGAATTCAGCTGGCTGCCCAACTTTACGCGGGTGCGCTTTTCGACCGAGGTTCTGCTGGCGCTGCGAGATTTCCGCTTTGGAGTCGCGGGTGGATTTCAGCTTTGGGCGATTCGAGGAGCTGTGGAGGTCGCACCTGCCCTTGCACTTACCGCGAGGTGGATTCGCCCGTTCGGTCCGATTACGTTGTTCATCCAGGGGACAGCGGGGTTCGCGCGTGATCCCTCGTTTGTGACTCGAACGCCGTCGCGGACCACTCCCGACGATGCCTTTGGTTTCGTGGGCCAGCTCGGAGTTGGGTTCATTGCAAATCCCAAGTGAGTTGGAAGCGTCGCAACCCAGCTGTTGACGGTGCAATGGCTACATGCGCTGCCTTTCCCCACAGCGCCTTCACCACCGCCTCTAACATTCCAGCGAGGAAATCCGGCTGCTCAAGTTCGTCGGTGCGCACGATGACGCTGCGCTCCCCGCCGTCTTCGACGGACAGAGAAAGCGGTGCGCGGGTGACGCGTGCCGCTCCAAAGGTAAGCGCTCGCCTTGGTCCAAGCAGCCGAACAGCGGCGAGGATGGAACGAGGAACGATGCGTTGGTCCGCCATCCCGGCAATGACTTGGTGCCCCAAATGGCGGTGCCGCTCGAGCAGCGTCTCACTTGGATAAAGGGAAGCGCTCACTGCATCGATAGCGCGATACCAAACCGTGCGGGGAAGCGTTTCCGGCATGCCATCTCGCACGATTCCAAGCTTGGCGAGCAAGGCCTCCGCTTCCGGCGTCAAGACTCCATGGAGCGTGCGAAAAAAGACTCCCTGGACCAGTTTGGATTGCAACGCATCTTGAGAATGGGTCACGCTGCGTCCAGCGCACCGCGCAGGTCGTCGATGAGGTCGGCGATATGTTCGATGCCAACGGAAACACGAATCAATCCGTCGAGGATTCCCAGCGATTGCCGCGTCTCCTTAGGGATGCTCGCATGCGTCATGATCGCTGGGTGCTCGATGAGGGACTCAACGCCCCCGAGAGATTCAGCGCACGCGAAAATCTTGGTTTGCTTGAGCAGCGCTCGCGCTGCGCTGAGCCCACCTTTGACCTCGAAAGTAAGCATGGCGCCAAAGCCGCTTCCCTGACGCTTTGCAATCGCATGTTGCGGGTGGCTTTGGAGTCCAGGGTAGGTGACGGTCGCAACCTTTGGGTGACCGCAGAGAAAATCTGCAACTGCCATCGCGTTGGACGCATGGCGCTCCATTCGGACGGGGAGGGTTTTCAGTCCCCGCAATACCAAGAAGCAATCCAGAGGACCTGGTATCGCTCCGACAGCGTTTTGCACAAACGCCAGTCGCGGCCCGAGTTCTTCGTGGCTGGTGGCCACGAAGCCACCGACGACATCCGAGTGGCCATTGAGGAATTTTGTCGTGGAGTGAACGACCAAGTCAAAGCCAAAATCGAGCGGGCGTTGAAAATACGGCGACATAAACGTGTTGTCGCACGCGGTGAGGATTCCCCGCTTTCGCGAAATGCTGGAGATGCGCTCCAAGTCGATGATTTTGAGCAGTGGATTGGTAGGTGTTTCCACCCAAACCAACTTGGTGGACGGCGTCAAGGAGCGTTCGAAGGCTTCTAGATTGCAGAGGTCAACGAAAGAAAAGAGGATTCCAAGTTGTTCGTACATCTTGGTGAAGAGGCGAAACGTTCCGCCGTAAACGTCATCGCTCACGACGACGTGGTCTCCCGCTCTCAAGAGGTGCATCACCGCATCCGTCGCGGCGCAGCCGGAAGCAAAGGCGAAGCCGAATTTGGCGCCTTCGAGCGCCGCGAGGCACCCCTCAAGAGCATGCCGCGTTGGGTTGCCGGTTCTCGAATATTCGAATCCGCGGTGTTCGCCCGGTCCATCTTGGACGTAGGTGGAAGTCAAATAGACGGGAGTCATAATCGCCCCCGTCGATGGATCCGGCGGCTGGCTGGCGTGAATGGCGAGCGTTTCAAAGTGCATGGCGCAGGTTCAGCACACTCGCCGGCAATCGCAAAGCCCTACTGGAGAGTAGCTAGCTCGCCAAGAATTCGATGAGATCCATTTTGGTAACGATCGCGACAACCCGCTGATCCTCGCGAACGATGGCCACATGGCCTTCCGCAAGGATTTGTCGAAGGCGCGAAACCGAAGTGTGTCGCGTTACCAGCCCCTGCAGCGGAGCGATGAGTGCGTCGATGCTGTCGCTGGGCTTATGATCGGTACTCGCAAGACCGGTGAGGAGGTCGTATTCGTGAATCATCCCAACAGGGAATTCGCCGCTTCCCAACACTGGCATCTGCGAGACGTCGCTCGCCTTGAGTTGTGCGATTGTGGTGGCGATGGTCTGACCCGCGCGCGCGTAGACAACTGGCCTTCTGGTTCCGTCGACGACGTCCCCGACGGTTCGTTCATTGGGTTCCTCGGCGAAGCCCATGTCTTTCATCCACTCGTCGGAATAGAACTTGGACACGTAGGAGTTGCCAGAATCAGGCAGCAGCACGACGACGGTCTTTCCAGCACCGAGCTCACGGGCGACTTCCAGCGCGGCGTGAACGGCGCTACCTGAGGAGCCGCCGGCGAATATGCCTTCCTCTCGAGCGAGTCGGCGCGCCGTTTGAAAGGACTGCCGGTCATCGACCGTTCGCACTTGGTCCATGACGGAAAAATCCGTCGCTTGGCAGAGCATGTCCTCGCCAATACCCTCGACCGAATACACGTGAGATGGCCCGATTTTGTTGGTGTGGAAGTAGCCTGCGTAGATCGACCCTACAGGATCGACGCCAACATTGAGCACTTTGGGGTTCCTTTCCTTGAAGAACTTCCCCGCGCCGCTCATGGTTCCACCAGTCCCGAGGCCAGCGACAAAGGCGTCGAGCTTTCCGTCGAGCTGGTCCCATATCTCTGGCCCTGTAGAGCAGTAGTGCGCTTCGACATTGTCCGGATTGTGGTACTGGTTTGGAAAAAAAGAGCCCGGCGTCTCACGCGCAATGCGCTTGGCTGTTTCGTAGTAGCTTCGAGGGTCCTCCGCAGGAACATTGGTAGGCGTGACGACGACTTGTGCGCCCATGCCTTTGAGCCGGTTCACTTTTTCTGAGGACATCTTGTCTGGCATTGTAAAAATGCAGCGGTAGCCGCGCACCGCCGCGATCATTGCGATTGCAAACCCCGTATTCCCTGAGGTGTTCTCGACGATGGTTCCACCCGGGCGCAAGCGCCCGTCGCGCTCGGCCTTTTCAATCATATGGAGCGCCATGCGATCTTTGACCGCGGCACCAGGATTGAGGAACTCAAGCTTTGCGAGCACCGTCGCGTCCTTGGACCCGGGAAGCTTGTTCAATCGGACCATCGGGGTGTTTCCGATGGCACCAATGATGTCGTGGTACACTCTCTTTGCCATGGTTCGCAGCTAGCACAAGCATTGACCGCAGGGCATTTCGGTTCGCCCATTCAGGATGATAGTGTCTCACCTCCCGGATCATCAAACGATCCTTCGCTTCGTCGAACGGACGACCAAATCAACGCTGCCGATGCGCACCGTCGAGGCCCTCCAGGGGCAAGCGAGCAGTCGGTCCTACTTTCGCGTTGCAAACGAAGTCGAGAGCTTCGTCGTGATGGTGATGGACACAGCGACGGCGTTTCAAAGCGAGGAAGGTGGAACCGGAGGAAGCCTTACTGAGCTGCCATTCGTCAATGTACAGCGCTACCTCACCAGGCTCGGCGTCCGAGTCCCGAGAATCTTTGCATACGATGCTCGCGGCGGGATGATGGTGACGGAGGACCTGGGAGATGTAACGCTCGAACGCGCCCTCCAGACTTCTGACTTCGCTTCTGTATATGTCCCGGCGGTGCGCCTCGCAGCGCACATGCGCGCCAGCGCAGAACGCGATAACGATCGCGGGTGCGTCGCTTACTCGCGGTCGTTTGATGAAGATCTCTACGAGTGGGAACTGCAGCACTTTCGGGAATGGGGCCTCGAATTGTGGAGTGCCGACGCGCTGACCTCTGAGGATCGGAGAACCCTCGACTCAGCGTTTCGCGAGGTGGCGATTGCGCTGAGTGCGCTTCCTCGCGGCTTCACCCACCGGGATTTCCAAAGTCGCAACTTGATGGTGAAGGATCGATCGCTCGTGCTCATCGATTTTCAGGACGCGCTTCTGGGACCGCGTCTCTATGACCTGGTCGCGCTGCTTCGTGACAGCTACGTCGAGCTTCCCGGGGTATTCGTCGACCAAATGCTCGACGAATACTTGTTTGCGATGCGAGAAGAAACAGGCGAAGCAATGGATCGGGCAGAATCGAAGCGAACCTTCGACCTGCTCACAGTGCAGCGCAAGCTGAAGGATGCGGGACGCTTCGAGTTTATCCATCGCGTCAAGGGCAATCCCAACTTCCTTCCCGCCATCGCTCCTTCCCTTCGTTACGTGCGCTTGGCGCTTTGTCGACTTCCGGAACTGCGGATATTGAAGGCCGTGATCGATCGCTACCTGCCCGAGGCATGAGCGTGCTGAATGCGCTTCTCCTCTGCGCAGGGAAAGGCGAGCGGCTGCAGCCACTGACGACCCTTTGGCCCAAGCCGTCGCTCCCGTTCCTCGGAATGCCGCTGGTTCGCCATGCGCTTGCCGCCGTGGCCGGGGTCGGCGCACAAAATGTGGGAATGAACGTGAGCCATCTCTCGGCTCTGATGGAGGAGATCGGGAGAGGGGAAGCGAATCAATTGGGACTCGATCTCCTGGTGTCGCGGGAAGTGTCGCCTTGCGGAACTGCCGGCGGAGTTCGTGGCCTCGCCAAACTCCTCCGAGCGGCGGATGCCACTGTGGTGATGAACGGGGATACGATTTTCACAGGTTCTCTCGAGCCTGCCGTCGCCGCCCAGCGGCGCACCAATGCAGCCGCGACGATGCTCCTCCTCCCACTTCCTCAAAGGGGGCACTTTAATTCAGTAGAGGTCGATGCGGACGGATATGTTCGCCGGATCGCCGGGCTGGGAGCGCCATGCGGGGGCTTGTCTTCGTGGCACTTCGCGGGGATTCACGTCCTTTCCGAAGCCGTCCTGGACTTCATTCCGCGCGACGCAGCCTGTGATTTAAATCACGACGTTTACCCCGCAATGATCGCCGCTGGACACCGCATAGCCGCATGTATTGCGCCGAGCCCAGCTGGCTATTGGTCAGATGTGGGGACTCCACGACGCTACCTTGCGGCCCAGGCCGACTTTCTCGAAGCAACGGCGCTGCCACTCGAGCGGGCGAATCCGTTCATGCACCTCGAGGAATCCGAGGGGCGTGTTTTTTGCCATTCCACAGCAAGGATCGCTTCGTCGGCGACAATCGTCGGCCCCGTTTTGCTCGCCGCGGGTGCCACCGTGGGCGATGGAGCCCGCGTGGGGCCTCGGGTCGCGATTGGGTGTGGCGCGTCCGTAGGGCCGC
>JBGSMZ010000146.1:0-22669 GCA_041739845.1 Myxococcaceae bacterium | reverse complement strand
GATCTCCTCTTTCTCCAGCACACTCCCCCAAACGCGCCAGAGACGGCGATCGGCGACGACGTCCGCGCAAAGCGGCTGCCCAATCGTCAAAGGGATTGCGCGAAGCATATAGACGCCGAGAGCAAGGTCCGAGACGTCATTCCCGTAGGTGAGTTCTCGCGTGGATTCGCGGCCAGTGTCATCGGTGATCCGCAACGCTGCGACGTGCGGCTTTCCGTAAGTAGCTTCGACGTAGCGAGTCTTCCAATTCTCAGAGGTCGTCTCGCGCGAATGGATCGGTCGAAGGCGCAGGGGTGAAAAGCGGGTAACGATGGTCGACGCGATCTGGCGAATCTTGGTGAAGAAGGCATTGCTCTTGGCGTAAATCTCAACGGCCCAAGCTCCGTCGGTTCTCGGCGGAAGGAGGCGCATGGTCATCGTCCCGGCGCGGATTCCTAGGGCATCGATCTCGAATTCGAGCGCTTCGCCTTGTACGTAGGGGAGCGGTGCCGAAGGAGCACCGATGAAAGCGCAGGCCTCATCGCGGGGAAACGGTGAGCCTGGTTCCGATGCGGCGAGGATCAAGAGTGCGAGGGGAAAGCGAAACATCGTGGCGATCAGGCCTCCTTCGAGGGTTCCCCGAACCTATCGTGGAATGAAGAAGGAGGCGACATGGCCCCAGGACTTCTGCGCAAGGGCCCTAGCGATCAACCGACCGCTCTCCAAATAGCTCGGTGCCAACTCGAACCATCGTCGCTCCCTCTTCGATGGCGACTTCAAAATCCCCCGAGGTTCCCATGGAAAGGTGAGGGAGATTGAATTGCCTCCCGAGCAAGGCGAGCGCTCGAAAGGGTCCCCGAGAGTCTTCCGGATTGTTCGTAAGCGGTGGCATCGTGGTCAGCCCTTCTACGCAGATGCCAGGCAGCGAGGAGACCTCTTCAATCAATCCGGCCAGCGCGTCGGGGTGCACGCCCGCCTTGGTACTCTCACCGGTGAGGTTGATTTCAATGAAGCAACGAAGCGGATCACCGACGCGTCGCCGTGAAAGCGCAGATGCAACGGCAGGAGAATCGAGCGCATGAAAATAGCTTGCTGCGCTGGCGACATATTTCGCATTCTTGCGCTGCAGAGGCCCAATCGCATGCCACGTTATTGCGCCGAGATCTGCCAATGCGACTGACTTGTCGCGCAATTCTTGCGCGTAGCTCTCCCCAAAGGCAGTGTGGCCGATCGTCGCATAGGCGAGTCGAAGGAGGTCCGGAGGGTGCAACTTGCTCACTGCGACCAACTGCACTGCGGAAGGACTGCGCCCCGACCGCTCGCAGGCGGCTTCCATGCGGTGGGCGACGGCGCGGAACCGCTCCAGCAGTTGTTGCTTCGAAATCAAGGGGACCTCGGCGCGTCGAGATAGCCCGCCTCGGTGAGCAGGGTGAGGGTTTGGCTCAGAGGAAGTCCGACGACATTGCTTGGACTCCCCATAATCCTTTCTACAAAGGCACCGGCTCTTCCCTGGATCGCATAGCCTCCCGCTTTGTCGATGCCCTCTCGGCCGCGGACATAGGCATCCACTTCCCCTCGCGCCAGCTTGCGAAAAGTGACTCGCGTCCGTGCAACCATGGTGTGCTTCTGGCCGTGGTGGAGAAAGCACACTCCGGTGATGACCTCGTGGGTTCGTCCGGACAAGCGGTTCAGGAGCGCCTTTCCGTTGGTGAGACTTTCCCCAGGCTTGTGAAGGATCTTGCGGTCGATGACGACCGCAGTGTCAGCGGCAAGAATGGACCGCGTCGGAAACCGTATCGCGGCGACCTGGGCTTTGGTTTCGGCCAAACGGCGTACATAAGCGCGAGGTGATTCAGAACTCCTCCGCGATTCGTCCACCTCGGATCGAAAGACTCGGAAAGCTACGCCGATGACCTTGAGCAGCTCGCTTCGCCGCGGCGATGCGGAAGCAAGCACAATCGGCGAAGGCTTCAGCTTTCGGATCCGGTGATGCGCGCAAGGGTTTTTTCGTGGAGTTTCACCGCGCTCTTGTCGCGCAAGGCGCGCAAAAAGTCGTCGCGAACTTCTCGGCGACGTTCCATCAGTGCTTTCGCGCTTTGCTCAGTGCGTACTTCCAGGAATTTGGCTTCCGTCGCCATGCTTCGCTCGAGCACATCGACGACGACGAAACCATCGCCTTCCGGCAAGGCAGCTGGGATCGTCCCTGGAGTCGTTTGTGCAAAAATCGCGTTCTTGATTTCAGGAGAGGGTCCGAGCTTGGGCACCGTGTCCGCAGCGATCGAAAATGCGGAAGTACGTTTGTAGGTGGGATTTCTATCCTGAAGAAAGGTCCTTGAGCCATTGGTGGAATCCGCGTCCTCGGGAAATTGCTTGGAAAGGGGAATGCCCTTCTGTGCAAGCGCAAGCGCTCGCAGCGCAGCTTCGTGCGCGAGGTCCCTGCTGCGCGAACGAACGATAACCTGCCCAGCGATTTCGCCCTGGACTTCTGCGAGTGGACGCTGCTGGGCTTCTTGTTTCGATTCCAGAAATCCAAGGAAGAAGCCTCCTGCGGTCTCGATAGCTGGAGTCATTTCCCCAGACTTCAATGTGGCAAGCGCTTCTGCAAACCGGGGAGGAAGCGTGAACTTGTCTACGAAACCGAGGTCTCCTCCATTTGCCCTTGTTTCCTCGTCTTCACTCAAAGTCCGTGCTGCATCCGCGAAAGTCATTTTCGCTGCCGAAACGTTGGCTCGAACCTGGTCGATGTCGGAGCGGATGCGATCCTTCTCCTCCTGGGATGCTCCCGGGGGAAGGCGCTTGAAAATCTGGCGAAGGTGGATTCGCGCGGGAATCTCGTAGCTGAACTTGTTGAGGTCATAAAAATCAGAAATCTCTTTGCTGTGCGACGAAGTCCAAGTTTGAATCTCTGCGAGGGTGGGCTTTTTTGCGGATCCTGCGAACATCGTCGGCTGGAACGCCACGAAACCAATCTGCGCACTGTTGAACTGGCGGAAGTAGGCATTGCGAACCTCTTCCTCGCTGACGATGGCGAGGGATTCCACCAACTCAAGCATGCGCTGCGCAGCAAGTTGGCGACGGAGCTTGTCTTCAAACTGCACCGCACTCAAACCGATCGACCGCACATAGTCGTTGAAAGCTTCGGAATCGAATGCCCCATCGCGAAGAAACATCGGCGAGGTGTTATAGAGGCGCCGCAGGTCGTCGTCAGACGCGCGGAGTCCGCGCGCTTCTGCCTCTTGAGCCAAGACCTCTGCGTTCACCATTTGATCGAGGACCATTTGCCCGAGATTCAATCGTTTGATCGCTTCCGAGTCAGTGCCTGCGCGCCGCAAGGCCTCGACTTGCTGGCTGTAATCGATCGCATAGTCGCGAGCGACTATGGGCGTACCGTTGACCGTCGCGACCGCATCTTGCTCATTCAGTACGCCAGATGTGCAACCTCGGGAGCCGGGCCCCCACTCGAGCGCAAAGAGCACCGCAAGCGCTCCGATAAAAATATAGGAAACAGCACGTCGGGTTTCAGAGGAGACTGGCATAGCTAGAAATGCCTTCGGATCGCGGAATCGCGTAAGGGGTGGTGCCCTGTAGGATCGTCGACGTCACCATGCAAGGACGGAAGTAGCTCTTCATGCGCAAGTTTCTTTTCAACAATATCGATATCCTCGTGCTCGCTGCACTCATGGGCATACCGCTCCTCCTCTACCTCACCGCGGGTCACAAGGGTCGAAAGCTCAATTTCGCAGATAGAGCCGTCCTTGCAGTGGCAGCTCCGATCCAGCGCCTCATGACCAACGCTCAGGAATCAGCGGCAACTGGCGTTTCCACCTACGTGGCCCTGCAGGGTGCGAACGAGAAGGCCGTCACCTGTGAACGCGAACTCGCGACCACGCGTACCGAACTCAATGCAGCAACTGAGGCAATTGCGGAGAACCGCCGCTTGCGCGGAATACTCGGTTTGGCCGATGCGCAGCCGGGCAAGCATCTCGTTGCGCGCGTCATTGGACTCAACCCTGCGACAGTCCATAGCGCGCTCCGAATCGATCGTGGCTCTGGGGAGGGAATCCTCGTTGGAATGGCGGTCTTGTCGGCGACAGGCGTCCTTGGCCAGGTCATCCGTGCAACCGACAAGTCCGCCGACGTCATGGTAGCTACGGACCCAACAAGTCGGGTCGGAGGTTTGATACAGCGGAGCCGAGTTCGTTGCTCGGTCTCCGGGGCCGGCGGTGGGCATCCACTCCGCCTCGACTTGGTCCGTCGGGATGAAGATGTCCTGGCAGGAGATCGCGTGGTGACTTCTGGGACCGACGGCGTATTTCCAAAAGGGCTTCTCATCGGCACTGTGGTTGAAATATCGCGCACCAACGGAGGGAGTTACTTGTCTGGCACCATCACCCCGGCAGTCGATGTCGAACGAACGGAAGAGGTAGTCGTGCTCACTTCGCCTTCCGACATAAGCGACCCGCGAATTCCAGATGCGAAGGGAGTCGCTCCGTGAGAGTTGCAGTCCTCGTTGGTATCGCACTGATTCTCATGGCCATGCAGTCGGTCCTTGTGAAAATCCTCGGCCTTGATTCCGCACGGCTTGGGATCGGACTCGCGGTCGTGGTGTTTCTCGGATTGAGAATTGGTGACATTCCAGGTGCACTGGGGGCGTTTGCTGTCGGCTACTTTCTCGACGTGCTCTCTGGCTACCCGAGTTGGCTCTACCCATTCCTGTCGGTTGCAATCTTTGCTGCGGTTCGGATCATTTCAGATTTCGCAGATAGCGAGTCGCGCGGGGCGTACACCGCGATTGTCGCGCTTGCCGTACTCCTTCACGCACTCCTTGCGGGTGCCTTCGCCTGGCTCACCGGCCCCTTGAACAGTAGCGCGTCGGTGACGCTTCCGGCGATCGCATTAGAGGCCGCGATTACCGCTCTGGCGGCGTTCGTGCTTTGGCCACTTTTTCGTCTGATCGAACCCAAAAAAGGTCGAGAGGAACGCGGCGCGCTGATTTGAGAATCCAAGAATCCACAGAGCCGCGCGCACTTCGAAGCCGCGTGCTGATCCTCGGGGTCATCTCCCTCGCGGTATTTGCCGTGCTTGCAGGCCAGCTCTATCGGTTGATGATCGTTCGATACGACCACTATCTCGGTCTCTCGAGCGAAAACCAATTCAAGTATGTGCGGATTCGCGCGCACCGTGGCTTGGTCTACGACAGCCGAGGAAGTCTCTTAGTCGCAGCGCGTCCAAGTCTCGACCTCATGATCACGCCGGCATTCTGCGTCGCCTGCGCGACGGAAGTCCTTCCGAAGCTCGGAAAACTCCTGGAGTGGGATCCGGAGCAAGGTGCCAAGGTTGAACAACTCGTCACCAGTGCAAAGGGCACACAACGTTACCAGCCCCTGGTGGCGCAAGTAGACTTGACCCAAGACCAATTCGACATGGTCGCCGCCTCACTGTATCGATTGCCTGGAGTCGAGATCGATCCGGTCCCTCATCGAGAGTACCGCAGCGGGGCCTCGCTGGCGCACATTCTGGGGTACATGAACGAGATCAGTTCCGCAGAGTTCCTTCGTTTTAATCAGGAATCTGACGAGAGACCCGCGTACGCGATCGGCGATTACGTCGGTCGCCGTGGCCTCGAGCGGGCGTTTGAACCGGAGCTTCGAGGAAGGGACGGCTGGGTTCGGGAAGTCGTCAACGCCCGTGGCGAAGTCGTGAGGGACGAAGACGGGGAAATCATTCGACAAACTGAGGTTCAGGCCGTTGCCGGCGAGAGTCTCGTCCTTTCCATCGATTCGCGACTTCAGGCAGTAGCCGAGAGCGCGTTTACCGCCGACGCGGGCGCCATTGTCGCCATGGAGAGTAAGACGGGCTTCATCCGTGCGATTTTATCTCGCCCATCCTTTGACCCCAACGAAATGACGGGGAGGGTTTCGGCACACCGCCTGCGAGTGATCAACGAGGATCCTCTGCATCCGATGCTGTTTCGCCCTGGAGCTCAACACTACCATGCAGGTTCGACTTTCAAGGTGGTGTCTGGACTGGCCGCACTTGAGTCGGGATTGTTTACGCCGGAGTCGCAAGTCTATTGTCCAGGGGGCTATCAGATGGGGAACCGTTGGTGGCGCTGCGACCTAGAATCTGGGCACGGCAGTCTCACTTTGCGGCAAGCCATCAAGGTGAGTTGTGACGTCTACTTCTATCGCGTTGCCGATGTCCTTGGCCTCGATCCCGTCGCGCGCGTGGCGCGAGCATTTGGTCTCGGAGAGACAACCAACTTTCGCCTGGCCGCTGAAGTCCCAGGTGTCATCCCCGATCGGAGCTATTATGATGGCGGGGTCCGCGGACGCTATTCCAAGGGACTGGCACTCAACGCAGTCATCGGTCAGGGTGACATCAATGTGACGCCCCTCCAAATGGCTGTATTGTACTCCGCGATTGCAAACGGCGGGACGGTGTTGGTACCTCAAGCCGTCCTTCGTAGCGAAACACCTTCTGGCGAAGTGATCCACGAGTTTTCACCGGAGGTGGCCCGAAAGGTTGAGATCGATGAGCGATTTCGAGCGTTGCTAGTTTCAGCGCTCAAAGCTGCCGTCAACGAACCCGGTGGAACCGGCGGCGCAGCAAGACTGGAGGAGGTCGTCGTCGCCGGCAAGACAGGAACGGCGCAGGTTGCGAAGCTCGGAGCCGTGCGACTTCGCGCCAGCCAGATGAAATATTGGTTACGCGACCACGCATGGTTCGCATCCTTTGCTCCGGCGGATGATCCAGACCTCACCGTCATCGTTCTGGCCGAGCATTCCGGGTTTGGAGGCCTCAATGCAGCACCGGTGGCAGCGAAGATATTTCGCGCTTATTTCGAGATGAAGCGCGCCGACAATGGCCTTCCTCCGTTCGTCCACCGGGCATCAAGAGAGAGCGCACCTGCGTCCACAGAGAGTAGCGCACCCCTTGAACACGATGATCCGCCACCCGATGCTACGCTTTCGGGAACCCAGGACCTCCCGTGATGGAAATGGAACTGCGCCACCGTTCGGTGAGCAATGCGCCGTGGACGCTGGCGCTGGCTGTTGTCGGAATCTCCGCACTCGGCATCTACAATCTCGTTTCTGCAGCGAGGCCACCAGCGGAGAGCGTGTGGAAGCCGCAGCTCCTATTCCTGGGAATGGGTCTGGTGGCCGCGCTGGTCGTGGCGCTCGTCGATCCGCGACTCATTCGCAAGCTGACAGTTCCATTGTTTGTCGCCAATCTCATCGCCTTGGTTGCGCTGCGCTTCGTCGGAACGCGGGCCAAGGGAGCGTTGAGTTGGTTTCAGCTCGGGCCATTTCGCGTGCAGCCAGCAGAGTTCATGAAGATTGCACTGGTGTTGATGCTCGCGCGCTATTTTCACCAGCAGCGTCCTGGACTCGCGAAATCCTACAGCTTGCGGCAGATGCTCGTTCCGCTGGCGATTGCAATCGTCCCTATCGGCCTCGTCTTGAGTCAACCAGATCTCGGAACGGCACTCATGCTGGCTTTCACCTCGGCGACGCTATTTGCGTTCGCGGGTTTGAGCAGACGTACACTGATTGCCCTGGGAATTCTTGCCGCGTTCTCCGCCGTAGTCCTTTGGAATGACTACCTTCGGCCCCAGAGCGAACCTCGCACTACGGTCATTCGCAAGCTCATGAAGCCGCACCAAGACGCGCGAATTCGTGGGTGGCTCGATCCCTCTTCCGAAGTGCGCAGCACGAACTACCACGCGACGCAGTCGAAGATTGCGGTCGGGAGCGGAGGAGCGTGGGGGAAGGGTTGGAAGAAGGGGACGCAAACGGGCTTGCGATTCCTCCCCGAGCAACATACGGACTTCATCTTCAGTGTGTTTGCGGAGGAGCAGGGATTTGTCCTGTGCATGCTCCTGCTTGCACTCTACAGCGCATTGATCGCATCTTCGTTGGCGGTTGCGCTGGCGGCCAAGGATCGCTTTGGCGTCTTCGTTGCGGTGGGCATAACGGCGATGATTTTTTGGCAGATTTTTGAAAACATCGGCATGGTCACTGGCTTGGTTCCCATCACCGGACTCCCGTTGCCGCTGATGAGTTACGGTGGTAGCTCGCTCATCTCCACGATGATTGGCATTGGCCTGCTCGTCAATGTTGCGATTCGCCGCGGCTCCTTCGCCTAGGAAACGACTGGCATCGCTGCTAAGCGCCTGCATCCTATGAACGCAGTTCTCGTCATCATTCCTACCTTTAATGAACGAGAGAATCTTCCGCTACTGACCGCGGCAGTGCTCAAAGCCGAACCGCGCGCGGATATTCTGATCGTCGACGACAACAGCCCTGATGGAACCGGAGCTGTCGCCGACGAATTGGCCGTTGGCGAACCGCGAATTCAGGTGATGCACCGCCAGCGAAAGGAAGGGTTGGGGCGCGCCTATCTGGCCGCGTTTGGGTGGGGGCTTGCGCGAGGCTATGCGCTTTTCGTGGAAATGGACGCCGATTTTAGTCACGATCCGGAGGCCCTTCCCACGCTCATTGATGCTGCGGAATCCGGAGCGGATTTAGTGCTTGGAAGTCGCTATGTCGAAGGCGGAGGCACGCGAAACTGGGGCTTCTTACGGAAGGCCATTTCTCGAGGCGGATCAATCTATGCGCGAATGCTACTGGGAGTTGCGATTAGAGACCTCACCGGAGGATTCAAGTGTTTTCGTCGCAAAGTCCTCGAGGCCATCGACTTGGACGCGGTGACTACCGCGGGTTATGGGTTCCAAATCGAACTTACCTATCGCGCGCTTCAGAGGGGATTCACGGTCAAAGAAGTCCCGATTGTTTTTGAAGATCGTCGCGCAGGCGAATCCAAAATGAGCAAGGCCATCTTCCTCGAAGCCATAGTTGCAGTGTGGAAGTTGCGTTTTGTGAAATGACTTTTGTTTCAGAGGTTCTAGCGACACTGGCGACCTCCTTGCCGGTGGTCTTCTTTGTCGTCGATCCAATCGGAGTGGTCCCAATCTTCTTGGCGCTGACGGAAGGCGAGCCCAAAAAGCGGATTGCCCAGACCGCACGCCGAGCGCCGCTTGTCGCTGGCGGCGTTTTGATATTTTTCGCCTTGGGCGGAGCCTACTTGTTTCGAGCCTTTGGGGTGACGCTATCGGCCTTTCGGGTCGCGGGAGGATTGTTGCTGATTTTAACGGCGCTCGACATGTTGCGCGCGCAACCGCCTGCAACTCGGACCACCGAGGCGGAAACCCAAGAAGGCCAGACGTTTCAGGATGTGGCGATTGTTCCGCTCGGGATGCCACTGCTCGCAGGTCCAGGTGCTATCGCCACCGTCATGGTGGTCATGGCGCGACCCGGATCGACCGCCGCCGCTACCATGGCAATCGTCGTGGCGATTGCCATCACCATGGTTGGAAGCTGGCTCATCCTCCGCGGAGCAAGAGGAATTCAAATGGTGCTGCGACAGACTGGAATTGCGATCGTCAGCCGCGTGGTCGGGTTGATCCTCGCGGCGATGGGAATCCAGTTTATTGCCGATGGGGCCCTAGAACTTCTCTCCAGGCACAAATAGCCTAGCGCCCTTCAATTCCGATGGCGCCTTCGCGTTCCCATGTTTGCCCGTTATAGAGGTAGCCCAAGTTTTTGCCACAGCCGGCGGCCACTACCCGAGCACCAATTCCATTGGAGAGATCGGAGGATGGCGTCACCACTTCAGAAGTGCGCGCCTGCCGGACCTCGATGGATTCTTCTGGGCAAGCAAGGTCATAGGAGGCTCGCCCCAGGCTCTTGGCGCGGAACGCATCGATCATGTTCCTCGCGCAACCGGCACCGAAGGCCACCGAGACGGCAACGATTGCGACTGTCGAAATCTTCATGGGTGCTCCTTGAAATAGTCGCTGCCCTATTCAGGTTCAGGGTCGCGGACAAGCGCCGCAGTAGCTAGCGGCGCGTGTTTTGTCTATCCTTTGTCAACGCAAAAGGACTTTTCCCGGTGCCACGCGGTTTCATCGATTCGCGGTGAGGCAAGGGCAGGAGAGCGTTTCTTTTGGCAGCCGCGAGATTCGCTCAGGCGAAGCGATACGCAGGAGGCAACAGGAAGACGAGGAACGCTGCCCAAATCGCATAGACCGGGAGGTAGCTCGTATGCCATCTCTCAATCACTGCGAAGGGTCGCCGACGTTGCAAGAACCCAAGCTGAAGCCACGCTGCTATCCCAAGATGAATGAGCAAGAGCCCGTTGAGTCCCAGCGCCGCGACCCTGTTGGGGGTGCTACCAAGAGCGGCGATACGCGCCACCATCGCCGCGACGCCGCCGACGTCCGCGAGTAATGCGGTCACGACGAGGATGAATTGAATCGCATCGATGGCGTCAGGATGCGTGAGCGCGCCTCTGGCAGAATTCGCATAGACGACCAGACCGAGCACAACCACGAGGACAATATCGAAGACGATCAATGCATCGCGATCGATCGCGAGAAGATTTCGCTTCCAAAGCATCGCCAGCAAAAACGCTGACAAGACGATGGTGAAAAGAGGGGTGAATAGCTTGGTCAGCACCGGCGCCATGTTCTCGACGATGCGCTGTTTCGCATGGACCAAGTAGGCTGCGATAATGACTGCACCGGCGGCTCCTGCGGGCATGAGCCAGTCTGCGAGCCACTCCTGAGGACTTCCGAAAATCACCGTCGACAGCGCCAGGGACGTCAAGACGAGGGTCATGCCACCCAAGGCGATCAATGCGTAATAGATGATCCACTCACCAGTAAAACGGACAAATTGCATCCGCATCGTGTGTGACTGCCAATGCGGCCCTGCGTAGGCAATTCCGACGAGCGCCCACAATGCAATCGGGAGGTGCGTGGCGGCGAGCACGAGCGTCTGGGCATGCGGCGCGAATGGGTAGGCGTTGATGGCGACTGCCAGGCAGATGGCTGGAATTGCCAGGAGACCTCCCCTCCAGAGAGAAGTCCTGCGCTGATAGAAGAACCACCCGGCGAGGAATGGAAGCACGAGGAGCGCCGCATTCCGAAAATACCAATCATCGCCGATCTCGTCGAAATCGATTCCGAAGGCCAAAGGAAGCTTGATGGCGATAGCCGCGGCAATTCCGATACCTAGGGCAACCCAGAGTTCTCGTCGGCGCGAAGGCTTCGCTAATTGGTCGGGGAGCAGGAGCTGCTTCCAAAGTCGCTCAGCGTGCTCCTGAGCAAACGCTCGAGAGAGTGAGTCGCGGCTGCCCATTCGCCTTAATGCAATGAGAAAGGACTCGTCCTCTGTAAGTCCCGTCAGCTGGAGCTCCTTGAGCTGGCTTCGAAGGCGATCTTCAAGTTCGTCGAGGTCCTTAGAAGTCCCGGTATTGCGCTCGCGCATCCAGGACCGCCACCAGGCGATCTGCGTTTCAAGTGTTGCTTCGATATTCAAAAAGCACCCGTCGCTTCCCATGGAGGTCTCAGACTTTGCGAGACGCTTGGAGTTGCCGCAGTGGACACCAAGTGTGTTCTGAGTTGCAAATCATGCCCACAATACTTGCCGATGCAGCGTAGCAAGCTACTCCCTCTCGGCACGGGATGGCAGAGGCGATTGTCGGGTGCGTCGAAGTTCGAGCAGTGCTTCAAGAATTTTGCAGACCCGTTCGGTCGCCCCGGCGGGGCCGAGGGTGTCGCGAACTTCCGCATAGCCGCTCAGGCATTCGGCGCGAGCGCTGCCTTCCCAGAGCGGCGCGATAGCGGAAGCGATGTTCGCGCTCGTCGCCTCCTTTTGGAGCAGCTCCACAACGACTTCACGACCGGCCAAGATGTTGACGAGGCTCGCGTAACGAAGGTGAACCATCGCCTTGGCTAGCGCATAGGAGATGGCGCTTACGCGGTAGACGACGACTTGCGGGCACCCGACGATCGCGGCCTCGAGGGTGGCAGTTCCAGAGGCAACGATGGCAGCGTCGCAGGCTCGGAGAACTTCGACGCTTCGTCCTGAAACAAAAAACGGGGGCAAAGACGCCTCCACGGCAATGCCGTGAAGCAAGGCGGCCTCCAGTCCAGGCGCGATCGGCACGACCATTCGCAACCCCGGCGATGCCCTGGCGGCGCGTTCCCCTGCTCGCAGCATGCATGGAAACAACCTGCGCACCTCGGAGGGGCGACTCCCGGGCAGTACCGCAAGGAGGCGTCCCTCCGGGAGCCCAAGCGCGTGACGACACGCAGCGGGTGTAGCGCGCGATGGACGCGCGTCCAGTGCCGGATGCCCCACGGCCGGGGCGTCGACTCCGCGATCTCGAAGAAATGCCACCTCGAAGGGCAAGATGCAGAGGACCTGGTCCACCCAACGGCGAATGGTTTTGGTACGGCCTTCGCGCCAAGCCCAAACAGTGGGTGCAACATACGTCACGACAGGAATTCCCAGTTTCTTGAGGCGCTGCGCAAGGCGAAGGTTGAAATCTGGAGCGTCGACGAGAAGCGCGAGGGATGGGCGGCGCGCTCGCGCCGCGTCGGTGAGTCGGTTCAAGATTTGATGAATTCGCGGAAGGCGCGGGAGCACCTCCGAGATGCCCATCACCGACAACTCCCGCATGCTGTAGAGCAGCTCAAGGCCAGCGCTTTCAAGGCATGGGCCACCCATCCCGAAGAATCGAAGGTCCCGGTTGCGTGCGCGCATGGCCTCGAGGACCGGCCCAGCGAGCGCGTCGCCAGACGCCTCTCCAGCGACGACGAGGACTTCCATGATCGCCGCCTAGCGGCGCGCGCGTTGCAAGTAAAGCCTAGGCCGAAGCCTTGGGTGGGTTAAGTACGCGTCCTGATGTCGCGCACCTGGGCAATGGTTCGCCAGATTTGGGAGCTGGGTCGCGGGTCCCGTTGGCTGTGCGCCGTTGCGGCAATTTGCATGGCAATCGTGGGTGCCGCGACCGGCGCCTACGCATGGTTGATGGGTCCAGTCCTCAAACTCCTTCTTTCGGGGGGCCGGGCGGACTTGGGGTGGATCGCGCGACGCCTTGGCAGCGAGCACGAAATCGACAGCGCGCGGCTCATTGCGATGCTGCCGTGGATTCTCTTGGGCCTCGGGGTCATCAAGGGAGTCGCCTACGTTGGACAGTTCTATTTTGCAGGACTTTTTGCGCAGCAGGTCGTGCTCACGCTGCGAAGGCGCGTTTTTGGAAAGATTCTACGCCTTCTGCCGTCTCAGCGGAGCGCCCACCTCGAAGGTGACCTGCTCGCGCGGTTCGTTGGCGATGTGAGTGCAGTGGAATTGGCGGCGAGCCTGGCGCTCCCTGCGTGGGTACGCGACGGGATCTCCGTCATCGCGTTATCCGCTGCGGCGACTTGGTGGAGTTGGAAGCTTGCGCTGGTTTCGTTGCTCGTCGTTCCCCTTGCAATAATCCCTGCGGCGCGGCTGAGCCGAGCAGGATTTACAGCGACGCGAATCGGTCAATCAGGTCTCGGAGCGCTCGCTGCAAAATTCCACGAAAACATCAACGCTTTGCCGACAATCCAAGCGTTTCTCGCCGAAGGCCGGGAGCAAACGAAGTTTAGCGCGCGCGTGCGCGAAGTCGAGCGGTCGCTGGCGCGGTCGGCGCGGATTCGCGCGGCCGTTCCTTCCCTCATGGAGGTGCTCGGCGCTCTTGCGGTGGCAGCAGCATTGATTGCTGCGGGATATGGATTGGGAGCTGCCCCAGAAGCCCTCGTGTCGTTCTTAGGGGCTCTGGTGCTCGTGTACCAGCCGATCAAGGAATTGGGCCGGGCGAGCCAATTTGCGTCCCCGGCTACCGTTGCGCTTGCACGCATCAATGGGTTGCTCGATCTCCCCGAGCCAGCCGTGGAGGCCAAGGCAATTGAAATCCCTATGTTCAGCAAAGGAATTTCGATTGCGCAGGTGTCCTTTCGATGGCCCGAAGGGGCGCAAGCGCTGGAGGACGTCTCCTTTGAGATTCTCAAAGGGCAAGTCGTGGCACTCGTCGGTGAGAGTGGAAGTGGCAAGAGCACCCTCGCCTCCCTTCTGTTGCGCTTTGAGCGGCCAGATAGCGGAAGCATCCAATTTGACGGCGTGGATGCGGCCTGTGCGACGATCGCTTCGGTGCGCGCGCAATGCGCTCTGGTGACACAGGAACCCATGCTCTTTGCATTGAGTATCCGAGACAACTTGATCCTCGGGCGACCGGACGCGACGCAGGTCCAAATCGAATCCGCCTCGCGGGTGGCGCATGCGCATGACTTCATTTCCGCGCTTCCGAAGGGATATGAGACCATCGTTGGCGAGCGTGGGGCTTCACTCTCCGGCGGCCAACGCCAACGCCTATGCCTTGCGCGCGCACTTCTTGCGAATGCCCCGCTCCTGGTGCTCGACGAGGCGACGAGCAGTCTCGACCAGACCGGCGAAAGAGAAGTGCTCTTGGCCCTCGATGAAATCCTCGAGAATCGAACTGCCCTGGTGATCGCCCACCGCATCTCAGCGATTCGTCGAGCCGATAAAATCGTCTTTCTCGAAAAGGGTCGAGTCATTGAGACCGGGTCGCCTTCGGAACTCCTCGCGCGCGGTGGCGCGTTTGCCCGCTTGCACGGCCGGGGCGCAGGGTCGGAGTCAATTGCCGCGCCTTTCAAACAGGACTAGCTAGGCGCACCTCATGGAAAACAAATCTTCGCTCAAGATCGCAGATCCCGAAATCGAAGCCATGATCGCCGCCGAAACGCATCGGCAACGTTCTGGACTCGAGCTCATTGCGTCAGAAAATTTTGTTAGCGCAGCGGTGCTCGAAGCGGTTGGATCTACGCTCACCAATAAATACGCGGAAGGGCTTCCCGGCAAGCGCTACTACGGCGGTTGTGAAGAGGTGGACAAGGTCGAGGCCCTTGCCATTTCTCGCGTTTGCAACCTCTTTGGGGCCCAAGCGGCCAATGTCCAGGCGCATTCTGGCTCACAAGCCAACATGGCGGCCTATATGGCGTTATTGAAGCCCGGAGACACGCTGCTGGCGCTCGACCTCAACAGCGGTGGCCATCTCACCCACGGAGCCACCTTCAATTTTTCCGGACGCCTCTACAACGCGGTCCACTACGGGCTTCGACGCGAGGATGAGCGAATCGACATGGATCAACTTGCGTCGTTGGCGAAGCTTCACCGGCCGAAGGTCATCGTCGCCGGTGCCTCGGCGTATTCGCGGGCGATCGATTTTGCAAAGTTTCGCGAGGTCGCCGATTCCATTGGAGCATTCCTGATGGTTGATATGGCGCATATTGCGGGTCTCATCGCCGGGGGCGTTCACGGTTCTCCGATCCCGTTTGCTGATATCGTTACCTCCACTGCGCACAAGACACTTCGCGGACCCCGTTCGGGCTTCGTGCTGATGAAGCAAGAGCACGCAAAGGTGGTCAATAGCCAAGTGTTTCCTGGGATTCAGGGAGGCCCCTTGATGCACGTCATCGCCGGCAAGGCGGTGGCTTTTCGGGAGGCCCTTCAGCCGGGGTTCAAAATCTACGCTCGGCAGATCGTCTCCAACGCGAAGGCATTGTGTGAGGGACTCGCTCAGGAAGGATTTCGCTTGGTTTCGGGGGGAACAGATAACCACCTGATCCTCGTAGACCTGCGTCCCAAGAACATCACTGGAAAGGCCGCAGAAGCAACTCTAGGAGCGGCGGCGATAACGGTGAACAAGAACCAAATTCCCTTTGATCCCGAAAAGCCGACCGTGAGTTCCGGAATTCGTGTGGGGACCGCGGCGCTGACAACCCGAGGAATGCGCGAACCCGAAATGAAGCGCGTCGCAGCGTACATAGGGAGGGCAATCGCTGCGGCCTCCGATGATGTGGCGCTTCGCAAGCTGCGGTCGGAAGTCGAGGAAATGGCGATGAGCTTTCCGCTTTTCGCCGCCGAGCCTTGAGCACCAGCAAGCGAGAGCGGCCGCAAGTGCGGGACGAGCGGCTCATGAGACTTGCGATCTCCGAGGCGGCGCGCGGGACAGGGAAAACCCACCCCAATCCTGCCGTAGGTGCGGTGGTGGCGAACGGGTCAGGGCTCCTGTCGAAGGGCTTTCACAGCGGCGTCGGAAAAGCCCACGCCGAAGCGGTAGCGATTCGCAACGCCGGTGAGCGAGCGCGAGGAGCCACGCTCTATACGACGTTAGAACCCTGCGACCATCAAGGAAGGACCCCTCCTTGCACGGAGGGAATCCTCGCTTCGGGAATCAAGAGGGTCGTGTACGCTTCGCGGGACCCCAATCCCTTGGTCGATGGGCGGGGAGTAGCGCACCTCCGACGCGCCGGGGTTCGCGTCGATCGCAGTACAATCGGGGAGAGTGCTGACGCGCTCAATCGCCCCTACTTCAAGGCCATGGAGTTCGGACTTCCCTGGGTCACAATTAAAGTTGCGGTAACACTTGATGGGAAGATCGCGATTCCCGATCGCCAGCAGCGGTGGATCACCGGTCCGGTGGCACGAACCTATGCGCATGCGCTGCGCGCACGCGTCGACGCGATCCTGGTTGGTTCCGGAACCGTACTGGCGGACGACCCGAAGTTAACGACACGGCGCGTCCGCGGAAAATCTCCGGTGCGCATCGTCCTCGATGGCGCCATGGAAACGAGGGCCGCGCACGCGGTGTTCGATCCGCGAGCGGGGAGATCAATACTGGTGACGACGCTCCCAACGGATTCCCCTCGACTCCATAGTCACCGGAGGCGAGGCGTCGAGATTTGGTCGCTGCCGAGCAGGCGCGCCGGGCATGTTCCTGTCCAGAAGTTGCTCAAGCGGCTGCACCAAGCGGGTCTCTTTCACGTCCTGGTGGAGGGTGGCGCGAGAACCAACGGGGAATTCCTCACCGCCCAAGCAGTCGATGAGGTCTCCCTCGTTGTCGCGCCGTTGGTCTTTGGCGAGGCCGGTCTTACGTGGAGTGGCCCGCTCGGTTCGCGCGCTCGGCAGCTGAGATTCGAACCTGCGACTGCGACGCGCTTGGGTCCTGACTGGCTCGTCACTGCGAAGGTCGTCCTGCCGAGGACCGGGCGCTCGGCTAGGGTGCGAGGAGCGTAGTCCGGAGGATCGCGGAGGCGACGGTGAAGTAGATGACGATTCCGGTGACGTCGACCAAGGTCGCAACAAGCGGAGCTGACGCCTTGGCTGGGTCGAATTTGAAGAATCGCAATAGGAATGGGAGCATCGACCCGGCGATCGATCCGAAAGCCACCACACCCACCAAACTCATGGCGACCGTAAAGCCGACGAGGAGGTAGTGCTCCCCGTAGCTGGCCGTGATGAGGCCATGCTGGTGCAGGACCTCCCACACGAGGATCCGAGCGAATCCAATCGCACCGAGAATGACTCCCAACATCACTCCGCTGCGCAACTCGCGCCAGAACACGAACAGCCAATCTCGCAGGCGCACCTCGCTCAGCGCCATGGCACGGATAATGATCGAGGTCGCCTGACTTCCGGAATTCCCGCCGGAAGAAATGATGAGCGGGATAAAAAGTATCAGCACCGCCGCTCGCCGAAACTCGCTGTCAAAGTGGGTCATCGCGGTGGTGGTCAGCATTTCACCGATGAGGAGGATGGAAAGCCAGCCTCCACGCTTGCGCACCATGTCGAGCAGCCCGATGTCCCGGTAGGGCGCATCAAGAGCTTCCGTACCTCCCAAGTTGTGAAACGACTCTGTTGCCTTTTGCTCGGCGACATCGAGGACGTCGTCGATGGTGATGATGCCCAGCATGTGGCTTTCGGAGTCGGTCACAGGAAGCGCGTTGCGGTCGTACTTCTCAAACGCCGAGAGGACAGCATCTCGATCGGCCTTGGCTTCAATCGCGACGAGCGTTCGACCTTCGATCTGTCCAATGGTCTCCTCGGGCTTCGCGAGCACCAGGTCTGCGAGTCGCAATTCGTTCACGAGCACACCTGCCCGGTCCACCAGGTACAGGACGCTCAGCGTCTCATGCCCCTTGCCGTGGGTGCGCACATGGGCAAGCGCATCGGCAGCAGACAGGGAGGGATTTAGCGCCAAATAGCGCGGGGTCATGAAGCGTCCCGCCGTGCCTTCCGGATACCCGAGGAGCTGGCGCGCCTGCCGGAGGTCCTCGGGCTGAAGCGTTTCGATTGCCCGTCGAGTGACCTCCGCCGGTAATTCCTCAAAAAGGCGCGTTCGATCATCCGGCGCCATTTCGTTAAGGATCGCCGCCAGCGTGTCCGACTTGAGCGTTTGGACGATCTCTGTCTGCTGGTCGAGAGGAAGGTATTCGAAGGACTTTCCGGCCACTGCTCGCGGGAGGACGCGAAATATTACCCCGGAATCCTCAGGGGGGAGGTCGTCGAGGACCTCCGCAATATCAGCGGGATCGAGCCCCTCGAACGCGTCGCGGAGGGCTCCCCAATCCTTCCTTCGGATGAGTTCCTCGCACTCTGGCTTGAAGAGGTGGCCGAGCACGGAAGGAGCCCCTGTTCCTAGAGTGTCTTGCGGATTGCGTCTTCGAGTTTGTGCTTGGGAACCGACCCCACAATTTGCTCGACCACTTTTCCACCCTTGAACATGAGGAGGGTAGGGATGGAGCGAATTCCATATTGTTGAGCGATCGCGTTATTGGCGTCGATATCCACTTTGGCGACCTTGATTTGACCTCGGTATTGGCTCGCTAACTCCTCAAGTGCTGGTGCGATGGCGCGGCACGGGGCGCACCAAGTGGCCCAAAAGTCGACCAACACCGGCGTTTGAGAATCTACGACTTCGGCTTGAAACGTCTTGTCGTGAACGGCGACCGTATCTGATCCCATGGAATTGCCTTTCGCTCCGCTTTCAACGGAAAACAAATTGTCTGGTTGTAGACTTCGACGGAAATTAAGATGTAATACGTCTTACGTACGGTTCAAGGCACGAGAAGGTGGAGTTGCCTTGGAAATCTTTCAATCGGTTGTCGTTTCCAGATGGTTGCCGAGAACTCATGAAGCTCTTTCTAACCCAAGAAACGCTCGAAGATTGGGCAGTTAGTGATCGCGCAGATCTCCTTGGTACCCAGCTCTTCGTAAAAGAGACGAGATCGACGCATCCTGTTGATCCTGCTGTGCATTTTGTTCGATCCGTGTCCGGTGATGACCCCAAGAGTTTGGTAGGAAAGGTAAAGACACTGAGAGAACTCGTCGAAATGGGCGCCGAGCACGTAGCCGCGAGTTGCCTCATCGGAGATGCGGCTTATGAAATCACTGAGGGGTATGTTACGGAAGTGACTGGGGCAGCCATCAAGAGCGACGTCCCCAAACCCCTAGCCTCCTCTCCAGAAGCCGATCTCCTCGCGGCCTTCATCGGTGGAAAATCCTAGCTCCTCCGTGAATCCTCCAGCACCTTCGCGAATGGCGAGTCGCAAGAGAGCGAGCGACTTCTCGCTGAAGTGGTTGCTCGAAGCGCTCATCGCTGCGCGCTTGCTGACGGAAAAGCAAGCCCGAGACATTCTTTCCAAAGAGGCGCAAGCGAGGGCTCGTGTCATCAAGCAATCGGGGGAAGAGCGCTACGAGCCGTCGCCGGTAGAGATTGTCGCGGCATTTCAAGTCCCGCTTGAATCGCGAAGTGGTGAACCGCTCGATCAGGACCTCGTCACGGAGGCCGCCGCCAACGCGGCGAAGGTCCCCTATTTCAAGATCGACTCCTTGAAGCTCAAGATGGATGCTGCTGCACGCACTGTCTCCCAGCCGTTCGCTCGCAGCCACTCGATCCTGCCTTTGGAAGGAGGCGACGGCGTAACGCCTCTCAAAGTCGCCGTCGCCAACCCCTTCGATAGCGAGTTGTTTGATAGTCTGCGGCGACTCACGAACGGTCCCGTCCGACCGGTTTTGTCTGCGCGCGAGGATATCCTCAAAGGAATTGCCGATGTGTACGGCTTCAAGGGTAGCCTTGTCGCCGCCGCCGCTGAGCATTCGGAAGTCGCCGTCGGCGCCATCAACTTTGAACAACTCGTTACGATATCTCGTGGTCAAGAGCTGGATGCCTCGGATCGTCCGGTCATTCAAGCTGTCGACTACTTGCTTCGAAACGCCTTCGACAACCGGGCCTCCGATATCCACATCGAAGGAAAACGCGAGCGCACCCTCGTTCGCTATCGCATCGATGGCGTTCTTCACGGAGTCCATGATCTGCCGGCGCAGCTTCATCTTCCCATCGTCGCCCGGGTAAAGATGCTTTCTCGCCTGGACATCTCCGAGAAGCGCAAGCCCCAGGATGGTCGCATCAAGGCCGATCGAGACGGGCGCGAAATTGAGATTCGCGTGTCTACATTGCCAACCGCGTTTGGCGAAAAAGTGGTCATGCGGATTTTCGATCCCGACACGCTGGTCGTGGATCTCGAGCAGCTAGGCTTTGACCCGCAAGAAATGAGCGTCTTCCAATCGTGGATCGCCGAGCCTCACGGGCTGATTCTCGTCACCGGCCCCACCGGGAGCGGGAAGACGACGACCCTCTATTCGGCGCTCAAAGCGTTGGCCGGCCCAGATGTCACCGTGACGACCAGCGAGGACCCCATCGAAATGGTGTGGGAAGCGTTCAACCAAGTCCAAGTTCAACCGAAAATCGGACTCGGTTTTGCCAACGCGCTTCGACACATTCTCCGGCAGGATCCGGACGTCATCATGGTCGGAGAAATCCGGGACCCGGAAACCGCGGAGAATGCAATTCAGTCGGCGCTCACCGGACATCTCGTGCTCTCAACGCTTCACACCAATGATTCGCTGGGTGCCGTGAGCCGAATGGTCGACCTCAAGGCCGCTCCCTTCTTGCTCTCCAGCTGTCTCTTGGGAGTGATGGCGCAGCGTCTCCTTCGCAAGGTGTGCGCAACCTGTGCTCGCCCCGTTGTACTCGGTGAATCGGAGTTCGCGATCCTTGGGGTCCCTATTCCCGATGTCCCAGGAGGGGCGCGATTCCTCGCCGGTGCCGGTTGCGTGCGATGCCGAGGAACGGGCTACTTGGGGCGCACGGCGGTGTTTGAAATTTTTAACGTCGGCGCGAAAGCCAAAGATCTCATTGCGCGGGGAGCGAGTCCTTCGGAGGTGGCGAAGGCGGCTCGCGGCGAGGGATTGCGCACCCTTCGGGAAGCTGCGGTGCACAAGATGACGATGGGAGTCACGTCCTTCGAAGAAGTCCTTCGGATGACGACCATGCATGGCTAACCAATAACCAGCTCCTCCGGCTCCAAGCTTCCGCTGGCAAACCGCTCGACGGAGTAGCGGTCAAAGAGTTCGTCTGCACTCCCCTCGACCATCCAGCTCGCCATCCGTTCTCCAATCGCGGGAGCCATCATCAAGCCGTACCCGACGAATCCGGACAAATGGAAAAGATTGGGAAGCTCAGGTGCTGCGCCCAGCACCGGAAGGTTGTCCGGCGTGGTGTCATAGGGCCCACTCCATTGGCGGAGTACTTTGACAGTGGCGACTTGCGGCATCAGGGACGTCAGCGCGCGAGCATAGCGAATCAGAAATCGGGCACTCGATGCCAAATTGATTCCAGGCGGTTCCTCAGGATCTCCCAATCCGCCCACGATTTCGCCGCGCAAGGATTGGGAAAAGTAGAGGCCTGAATCGAGCACGGACACCAATGGTTTCAAGAAGGGCTTGAGTGGTTCGGTGGAGCAAATTTCGTGGCGCTTGGGAACGTTCGGCAATTGGACGCCAGCCATAGCCGCGATTTTTGGGCTCCAGGCTCCCGCGGCGAGAACGACCCGATCGCAGCTGATGTCACCACGGTTGGTCCTCACGACGCGCACCATGCCTTCGCTCACGGAGAAGCCCTGAACGCTGGTGAAGTTGGAGACGGTCGCTCCTCGCTTGCGGGCTTCTTGGGCGTATCCCCAAAGCAGGGGCCAAGGAAAAATCACGCCATCGTTTGGGTTGTGGGCGCCCAGCCTGACGCCCTCAAGATCCATTTCGGGGACATGCTGCTGAGCTTGCTGCGGCGTGAGGATCTCCGTGCGTATCCCCATGCCTCGCTGAATCTCCGTACTCTTCATCAATCTATCGGCGAAGCGCTCGCTCTTGGCGAGCAGGAGATAGCCTCCTTGGCGGAACCAGACGTTGATTCCTGTGTCCTGCGCAAAGCGCTTCATCAGCTCGATGGAACGCGCTGCGAGCTCGATGAGGTTTTTAGTTCCCCATTGGGCCCGGACTCCCCCACCGTTGCGCCCCGAAGCTCCTGCGCAAAGGTAGCTCTCATCGAGGACGGCGACGCGCTGCGCGCCTCGAAGGGCCAGATTGTAGGCGAGGGAGAGGCCAAGTATTCCGGCTCCGATGATGACGACGTCCGCATGGGTTGGGAGCGGCTCAAGCTCAGCGCCGGCTGCGCTACTGAGAGAATGCTGTGGAGGAACCCCGGTTGGAATGGGCGCTTCCGGATCGAGCGGCAGAGAAGCCCATCCCCGCAGTTCGGTGGCGACGTAGGGCGGACGGCTGGTGAAGGGCTTTTGCGGTGCCTGCGGGTCGCCATGCGTGCGCAGAAAACGGGCCACTGCTACCTGGCACTGTTTCCCTTGGCACATGCCCGTGCCGAAGCCCGTGTAGCGCTTCACTGACTCAATATCTCGGAACCCTTTGGCGATCGCGTGCGCGATTTCCGTCTCCGTAACGTCCTCGCAGGGGCACAAGAGCGTCTTGCTCACGGGGAGGGTAGCTCCGCGACCAACGCAAGCGCCGCGCGGCGGCCAAACGCAGCGGCCTCCGGTACCGAGGTGGTGCCGCAAATACCACCGGCGACAAAAACGCCCGGCGCGGAGGTGCGCCCGTCGGCG
>JBGSMZ010000160.1:0-24089 GCA_041739845.1 Myxococcaceae bacterium | reverse complement strand
GCTGCCAGGCGTATCTCCTCCACACGCGCTCATAACTATAGCCGCGAGCACGAAACACCATGCGCGCAAGGACAGATTCCCATGCATTCCAAATTCTACAGCGCCAAGCGAGTTTCGTTCGTTCCCCATGGAAGTACCTTTTCAGGATTTAAGATCCCTTTGGGGTCCAACACGGCCTTGAGCCCCCGCATCAGGGCCAGCTCATCATCCGAACGGCTAAAATGCAAGTAGGGACGCTTGAGAAGGCCAATTCCGTGCTCGGCGCTAATGCTCCCGTGATGCGCCTGAACCAGAGCGAACAACGCGCCATCCACCTCGCTTGCTTTTGTCCGGAACGCCTCCACGGAAAGCACCTCGGGCTTCATGATGTTGATGTGGAGATTTCCATCGCCGATGTGGCCGAAGACACAAAGCTCGAATGATGGGTAGCCATTCGCCAGCAACGTTTCGAGTTCTCCACAAAACGCCTCAAGTCTCGCAATCGGCAGCGCAATGTCATTCTTATGAAGTACTCCCGTAGCCGTGAGCGCCTCACTGATGTCCTCGCGCAGCGCCCAAAGGCGACGCCGTTGGGTGGAATCACTCGCGATGATTCCATCGCTCACCAAGGACCTGGAAAGCAAGCCGCCGAGCCACTCGTCGAGTTCGCCATCGGCCGTTCCCCCTTCCAATTCGATAAGCACGTAATGTGCTGGCCGTGGAGAGAAAGGCGGGTTGCTACCGCGGTAGCGCTCCACGCGACGCATGCATTGGTCGCTGAAGTACTCAAATGCCATCGTCTCGAATCTCGACGCGCGCACTTCTTCAAAGAGGCGCAAGGCCGATCCAAAGGTCGGTATGGCAAGAAGTACCGTGGGATTCAAACGCGATGGCGCCCGCGTGAGCTTCAGCGTCGCCGAAGTGATGACACCAAGGATGCCTTCCGACCCAATGAACAATTGCCGCAAATCAATTCCGGTATTGTTCTTTTCAAGGGCACCATTGAGAGCCAGCGTCGTCCCATCGGCGAGCACGACGCGCAAGCCAAGCACCCAACTTCGCGTGAGTCCGTAGCGAATGACGCGCACTCCCCCAGCGTTGGTAGCGATATTTCCGCCTACCGTAGCCGACCCTTTCGAAGCAAAGTCGATTGGCCAATACAGTCCGCATGCCTCCGCATGCTGGTGAACCGCCTCCGTCGTGGCTCCGGCTTCGACCTCCAGAGTCATTCCGAGGGTGTCGACGGCACCGAGAGCGCGCATCCGCTCAAGCGACAACACCACTTCCCCATTTTTTGCCACCGCGCCCCCGGCGAGTCCTGTTCTGCCACCGGAGGGAACGACGGGGATGTTCGCAGCGTGGCAGCCCGCAAGGACGCGCGAGACTTCGGCGCTGGTCCTCGGTCGGACGAGTAGCGTCGGACGCGGTTCGAATATGCGCGTGCGATCCGTTCCGTATTCGCGAAGCTCGGATGGCTCGTCGGTCGCAATATCAGCGGGGAGGGTGCTGAGGAGGGCGACGAGCGCCGGAGGGAGTGGCACGAGGGTTTCCTACCGGAGCGTCCGCGAAAATCTAACCTTCAGAGTTGCCAAGTGGCGCGGCCCCACCCCGCCCAAGAGAAGGGACGGGGCTGCGAGCCTAGCGGAACCGAGGGCCGTCAAAATTGATGAGCTTCGGTAGAATCATCGAGCGCTGTCGTCGACGACTTCCCGCCGGTGATGACTTCGGATACCAAGTCGAAGTAGCCTGTTCCTACTTCCTGCTGATGTCGCGTCGCCGTATACCCTGCCGCCTCCGCCCCGAATTCTCGTTGTTGGAGCGCGCTATAAGCGGCCATGCCGTTCTTGCTATACTCGGATGCAAGTTCAAACATTCCAAAGTTGAGCGCGTGAAAGCCTGCAAGGGTAACAAACTGAAACTTGTATCCCATTGCTCCGAGTTCCCGTTGGAACTTTGCAATCGCCGCCTCTCCCAAGTTCTTCTTCCAATTGAAGGACGGGGAGCAATTGTAGGCAAGCATTTTTTCTGGAAACTCTTTGCGGATGGATTCGGCAAAGCGGCGCGCTTGTCCTAAATCCGGCTTCGACGTTTCGCACCAAAGAAGGTCCGCGTAAGGCGCATAGGCCAGTCCGCGAGCGATGGCGAAGTCGTCTCCGTTGTCCTTCAAACGGTAGAATCCCTCGGGCGTTCGCTCTTTGGATGCAATGAAGGGGATGTCCCGTTCATCGATGTCCGACGTCAACAACTTCGCGGACTGCGCATCGGTTCGAGCGATGAGCACCGTGGGGACGTTGCAAACGTCTGCCGCAAGTCGCGCCGCAGTTAGGGTACGAATGAATTGGCTCATGGGGACGAGGACTTTCCCGCCCATATGACCGCACTTCTTTTCACTCGCCAGCTGGTCCTCGTAGTGAACGCCGGCGGCGCCCGCTTCAATCATAGCTTTCATCAACTCGAAAGCGTTCAGCGGACCACCAAAGCCGGCCTCCGCATCAGCCACCATCGGCGCCAACCAATGGCGCTCCTTTCTCCCCTCAATGGTATCGACTTGGTCGGCGCGACGAAGGGAAGCGTTGATACGCTGTACGAGCGCCGGAACTGAATCAACGGGGTACAGTGACTGATCTGGGTACATTTGGCCGGCGGTATTTGCATCAGCGGCAACCTGCCAACCAGAGATATAGAGCGCCTTGAGTCCAGCTCGCACCATTTGTACAGCTTGACCGCCGGTGAGCGCACCGAGCGTGGCGACGTAGTCCTGGGAACGCAACATTTCCCACAAGCGGTTCGCTCCATTGCGCGCAAGTGTATATTCGATGGCAATCGTCCCGCGGAGCTTCTCGACGTCTTTCACTGCGTAGCTGCGCGTGATGCCGTCGAATCGCTGCGGATCGGTGGATGATGCGAATTTGCCTTCTGGGATTGAAGCCACAGGTACCTCCTGGATGGGGAAGTTAAGCGTGCGAAGGCGTCTCGCGTTGGAGCAAGAGCGCGTACGCAGGGATGGTAAGAAACTCTTCGCAACGTTCTCGCGTCGAAAGGTCGCGGAAGAGGGCGCGCGCTGCGGGGAATTCCCCGCCCTGATAGGGAGCGAGCTCTTCGTTCATAATCACGTCGAGGCGCTCTGCGTCGACGCGCTTGTGGTGGACCTGTTGCCAAACGCCGGCGCGCGCAATTTCTGCGGTAGCGGCGTCTTCCATCACATGATCGAGCGGAACACAGCCCTGACCACGAAGCCATGCTTCCATGTAGCGAACACCCACTCGAACGTTGGCCCGGAGCCCCGCTTCTGTGCACTCGCCCTTGGGGACGCGCAACAAATCCTCTCGGGTGACTGGGGCGCTGTTGGATTGCAATCCGAGCTGGTTCTTGCCTTTCATGTGCACGTCAAAGATTTCCTTCGCTATTGCAACGAGTCCCGGGTGCGCCACCCAAGTCCCGTCGTGACCATCGTGGACTTCCCGGAGTTTATCGGCGCGCACTTTCGCGAGCGCCGCTTCGTTGGCGACGGGGTCGTTCTTGATTGGAATTTGCGCCGCCATACCACCCATCGCATGGGTGCCGCGTCGGTGGCAGGTAGAAATGAGCTGCTGCACATAGGCGCGCAAAAAGCCCTTGTCCATGGTGAGCTCCGCGCGGTCCGGGAGGAGGCTTTCTGGTTGCTTCTTGATAAAACTGAATATGTAGTCCAAGCGTCCACAGTTGAGACCTGCTGAATGCTCGCGAAGTTCGTAGAGAATTTCATCCATTTCGAAGGCCGCAGGCAGTGTTTCCACAAGGACCGTCGCCTTGATCGATCCATGGGGAATCCCTAAGAGGCTTTGCGCCTGAACAAACACATCATTCCAAAGGCGCGCCTCGAGATGCCCCTCAAGCTTCGGGAGGTAGAAAAAGGGGCCCACCCCGCGTGCCACCTGTTCCTTGGCGTTGTGAAAGCAAAACAACCCAAAGTCGAATAGTGCCGCACTGATGGGCCGGCCCGCGAGGCGAACGTGCGCCTCCTCCAGGGCCCACCCTCGAGGGCGTACGAACAGTACAGCCGTGCTCTTGTTGAGTCGGTAATCTTTGCCCTCGGGACTCGTAAACGCGAGCGTGTGCCGTACCGCCTTTTCGAGGGCCTCCTGTCCCTCGATGATGTTGTTCCAAGTGGGAGCGAGGGAATCTTCAAAGTCCGCCATGAAGACGTTGGCCCCGGAGTTGAGCGCGTTGATAATCATTTTGGGCTCTGCCGGGCCGGTAATTTCGACCCGGCGATCCAGGAGCACCTCGGGAATCTTCGAAGCGCGCCAGTCCGCTTTCCGAATAGCCTCCGTCTCCGGAAGGAAGTCCCAACTCGTCCTGGTACTGCGGCGCGCGAGAAGAGCTAACCTCCGTGGCCCAAATTGGCGTTCGAGGCTTTCGATGAAGTGGAGAGCATCCGCGGTCAAGAGGGGAGAGGTGCGACCGGTAACTTCGAGATGCGCATTTATTGTCGTCATCGTGGGTCCTCAACGCGAGGGATGAAGCAAGCGAAGGTTCTCTTTATCAGAACGGTCGAGGCGGTTTTCCCCAAGGTCGCACACCGCGGCGTGAGTGTACCTTCGCGTCCAACGCAGGCGCAAGGGCCGCGTGGCGCATAGGCTTCCGCAATCCAACGCGCTGAATGGAACTCTTGAAAGAAAGAGGCGACGGCGTTGCCGATTTCAAGAGTGGCAGTCGCCGTAGCCTTCGTTTAGAGAGGCGCCCATGGCGGTTCGGCAGCGGCGAATCATCGGTCTTTGGTTGCTCGCCGTCGCCGCCATGGTGGCCTTCCAAGTGACACTGGGAGGAATCACCCGACTCACTGATTCCGGGCTGTCGATTACAGAGTGGCAGCCGCTTCTCGGCGTGATTCCGCCGACCAATGAAGCAGCTTGGCTCGACGCGTTTGGGAAGTACAAGCAGATTCCGCAATTCGAGGCAGTGCACGCACAGATGCAACTCGGTGCGTTCAAGTTCATCTATTTTTGGGAATGGATGCACCGACTCTGGGGGCGACTCTTGGGATTCGCCTTTGCGATTCCGCTTGGCGTGTTCCTCGCGCGAGGTTGGCTCCGTGGCCTATGGCCGCGGTTCGTCATTCTCCTCTTGGTCGGTGGGCTCCAAGGCGCGCTGGGTTGGTACATGGTGACGAGCGGACTTTCCACGCTCATCTACGTGAGTCATATTCGGCTTGCACTCCACTTCATCGTGGCAATTGCGCTCTTTGCCGCTCTGGTATGGAATGGACTCGACCTGCGAAGCGCAGGGCGCAGCAACAGCGACGCGGGCGCGTTCCGATGCACGGTTGCGCTCTCTGGCCTGCTCGCGGTGCAACTCGTCTTGGGCGCCCTCACGGCGGGCCTCAAGGCAGCACTGGCCGCGGTGACATGGCCAACCGTGAATGGGTTCTGGTGGATTCCTGTATCCGGCGATTGGTGGAACCAAGCGCTCTCCGTGCAATTCTTGCATCGATGCGTCGCCTACACCTTGGCGGTTGCGAGCGTGTTCTGGTGGCTGCGCTGCCGCCGCCTCCTCCGCTGGGAGGCAACGGCGGTGCTCGCCATCGTCGGCTTTCAAGTTGTCCTCGGAATCGCTACGGTTCTTCGCGCGCCATTTGCAGGCGCGTTGCTCCTCTACGGAACGCTTCATCAGGCAACAGCAGTGGCGCTCGTTGCCCTGTTGACCGCTGCGAGCGTCGCACTGGCGCCCGCTCCTAGGTTTCAGAAGTGAACCGGTAGGAAAGATTGCCTGCGGAGAGTTCTTTTTTCCTTTGACGGCGTGCGGCAGCGGCCCAAGAAGGCATCGTGGCCTCCCTCGAAGCGCTTCTTCCCCGCGAAAAGCAGCCGATTCCCGACGACGTCGTCTTGGATCGATTCGTTTCCTACCTCTCCGGGGAAGGAATCACCCTCTATTCCCATCAAGATGAAGCGATCCTCGAGCTTCTCGCCGGGAAGCACGTCGTCCTCGCCACCCCAACGGGATCGGGAAAATCCCTGGTCGCGACTGCCTTCCACTTCTTGGCGATGTCCCGAGGAGATCGAAGTTTCTACACCTGTCCGGTCAAGGCCTTGGTCAATGAAAAGTTCTTTGCGCTGTGCAATCTTTTTGGTGCGACCAATGTAGGCATGATGACTGGCGACGCGGCGATCAACGCAAGCGCGCCTATCATCTGTTGCACCGCAGAAATTCTCTCTTCCCTCGCGGTGCGAGAGAGCAAGGACCTGCCGAGAGCTGTCGTCATGGATGAGTTTCACTACTACGGCGACCGAGATCGCGGCGTCGCTTGGCAACTTCCGCTCCTCGCCATGCCAGAGACCCAGTTTCTCCTGATGTCCGCCACGCTTGGCGACGTCAAAGCCATTGCGGAGAGCCTTGTGGAAGTGACGGGCCGCGAAGTTGCCGAGGTGCGATCGGCGGAGCGACCCGTACCTCTCGAAATGAGCTACGCCGAGACACCGGTTCACGAGACGATTGCGCAACTTCTGAAAACGCAAAAGAGCCCTATCTACCTCGTTAATTTTTCGCAGCGCGCCGCGGCGGAACAGGCGCAAAACCTTCTCTCTGCGGACGTTTGCACCAAAGCAGAAAAGCAGCAGTTGCGCGCCGCACTGGAGGGCCTTCGTTGGCCGACGCCTTTTGGGAAAGACCTCCGCAAGCTCTTGAATCACGGGATTGGAATCCATCACGCAGGAATGCTTCCGCGCTACCGACGCCTCGTAGAGCGCCTGTCTCAGCGCGGATTCCTCAAGGTAGTCTCTGGAACAGATACGCTCGGCGTCGGTGTGAATATTCCGATTCGCACGGTCTTGTTCACCCAGCTCTGCAAATTTGATGGGGAAAAAACACTGACGCTCCCGGTGCGCGACTTCCTTCAGATCGCCGGGCGTGCCGGACGAAAAGGATTCGACGATCGCGGATGGGTCATTGCCCAGGCTCCGCCGCACGTCATCGAGAACGCGCACTTGGCAAAGAAGAAGGCCGCCGGGAAGCGCAAAGTCAACTTCGTAAAGCCGCCCACGCGCGGCTATGTCCATTGGGACAAATCGACATTCGACCGGCTTTGCCACTCACCTCCGGAGCGCCTCGAGTCACGCTTCACGGTGACGCACGGGCTTTTGATTTCGTTGGTTCAGGCACACCCGCGCACCGGCTACCGACGCCTCGTTCAGTTTATCGAGCGCTCGCACAACCACGGGGCTAGCAAGCGGAGGCTCCTCATCCGCGCCCGGGCGCTCTTTCGCGCCCTGGTTGATTCCAAACTTCTCCACGTGTCTCGGCGATCCGAAGGCCGGGAGCCGGCAGTGGGCGTGTCGCCGGACCTGCAGCGCGAGTTTTCGCTTCACCATACGCTTTCCCTCTTTGTCCTCGACGTCCTCCCAAAGCTGGAATTGGGGGCTCCGGAGTACGAATTCGACGTCCTGTCAGTCGTGGAATCGATCCTCGAAGACCCCGCCGTAGTGCTTCGCGCGCAAGCCGATGTCGTGCGTAACCGCCGCTTTCAGGAACTCAAGTCCCAAGGGGTCGCGTTTGAGACCCGCGTCGCGGAAGTCGGAAAGATTACTTGGCCTAAGCCAAACGCCGAGTTCATCTATGCAGCATTCGATGCGTTTGCGGAACGCTACCCGTGGCTTCAGCACGAAAACATTCACCCCAAGGGAGTGGCCCGAGAAATCTACGAAACCGGCCAAACTTTCAACGAGTTCATCAGAGAGTACAGGCTCCAGCGCTGCGAAGGACTGGTATTGCGGTATCTCGCCGAAGTCTACAAAGCCATTGGTCAGAATGTGCCGGAAGCGGTGAAGACCGATGCGCTCGAAGAGATTGCAGAATACGTCTTCACGCTCGTAAAAAGCACCGACAGCTCACTCCTCGACGAATGGGAAGCGCTTCAGAGGGAGCAACCTGAGAACCTTTCCCTCGCGACGCCGACCCTCGAACCTGTGCAACCCGCGCCAGGACGCCAGGAGCGCAAACGCCGACTGAAGGACTTTGGAACCAAAGCGCTGCAAGCTCGACTTCGAGCGGAATTGCACCAATTGGCGCGCCTCATTGCGGCCCGTTCATGGGAAGAAGCTGCCGAAGCGATCGCCATTGACGACGAATTTACTGAGGCTTCCTTGGAGTCAACACTCGCTCCCTACTTCGCACAGTTTGGCGCTCTCGACTTGACACCGAGAGCTCGCCAACCGATTCATACCAACATTGACATGCGCGATCCGATGCAATGGCGGGTACGACACAACCTCCTCGATGCAGATGGGAACTCAGACTGGTGCATCGAGGGCATCGTCGACCTCGGACGCGACGCCCGCGACCCTGGTCCCCTCCTGCGCGTCCAACGCATCGGAGCGTAGGCATCCACTTCATTCAGCGCTGGTGCCCCCCATATTCCGTACCCCATGAGCTATCTCAAGAAGACTCGAGCATCCAGCGAAGCGTCGCTTCCAAGGGAACGGTCTCGTAGGGACCAATGAGTCCCTTGAGCTTGTCGCAATTCCCGTACAGAACCTCCACCTCGTCGCACCTCACCAAGGCGTCGTTGACACGTACTTCCATCGCATAGCCGGCAAGCCCTTCCATCACCCCCAAGACATCTTGAATGGAACGGGCCTGTCCTGAGCTGACATTGACTACTCCTTCCGCTGAGGGCACTTCAAGCAAGCGCCGGTACGCGTTCGCCACACTTCGCACATCCGAAAAGTCGCGCTTGACGTGCGTATTGCCAAGCTCAATGACACGGGCTCCTCTCCGATAGTGGTCGACTATCTTCGGCAGCAGAAACTCTTTTGATTGCCCAACGCCCGTGTAATTGAAAGGCCGCACAATTGTTAAGGGAAGCTTCCGCCGCCACATCCAAGCCATTTGCTCCATCGCGAGCTTGCTTACTGCATAGTCATTGGCCGGCTGTGCGGGTGTAGTTTCATCGTACATGCCCGGAGCGGCATTGCCATATACGGAGGCGCTGCTCGCCAGCAGGACCTTCCTAACTCCTCGCGCGCGCCCATGCAAGGCCTGCAAAAGGTTTAGTGTTCCGAGTACATGCGTGGTGTAAAACTTATCGATCGCCTGGTGCGCCACAAGAGCAATGCCAGCCAAATGCACGACGGCAGCAGGCTGAACCTCCGAAACGAACTCTTGCAACGCTGGCGCGTCGAGGAGGTCCACTTGCCGGTAGCTCGGGTCCCTCGCAAGAGCGGCATGCGCACCGCAGCCGACCACCTGCCATCCATGCGCTTCACATTCAGACCGCAGATACCGACCGGTGAACCCATCTAGTCCGGTGATCATCACCGTAGGTGCAGCCATGACTAAAAGGACACTCCCCGCTCGACGCGCTTCAAATCGGCTTCCACCATGCGTCGGCAAAGCTCCTCGAGCGGCACCTTTGCCTCCCATCCCAAAAGCGCTTTCGCTTTTGCAGCATTCCCAATGAGCACGTCGACTTCCGCTGGTCGGAAATGCCGACTGCTTACGCGGACGATGGCGCGCCCGGTGGCCGTATCAATTCCTACCTCATCCTTTCCCTTCCCAGAGAAGGCGATTCCAATACCTGCGGCCTTTGCGGCCATGCGCACGAAGTCGCGCACACTTTCCGTGCGATTGGTCGCGAGCACGTAGGTGTCTGGTATCTCGGCCTGAAGCATGCGCCACATGCCGTCCACGTAGTCGCCGGCGAAGCCCCAATCGCGTCTTGCATCCAAATTCCCAAGCTCAAAGCTGTCCAATTTCCCAAGGCGAATCCGCGCCATCGCGTCGGTAATCTTTCTGGTAACGAACTCCAAGCCTCGCAACGGCGACTCGTGGTTGAAGAGTATGCCGCTGACAGCGAACATTCCGTAGCTCTCTCGGTAGTTTACAGTCATCCAATGCGCATACAGCTTTGCGATGCCGTAGGGGCTACGCGGATAGAACGGGGTGCTCTCGTCCTGCGGCGTCGCCTGGACCTTCCCGAACATTTCCGAGCTACTTGCCTGGTAGAAGCGCACCTTGTGATTGACGAGCCGCACCCCTTCCAGCAAATTTGCGGCGCCTAGTCCTGTGATTTCTCCAGTTGTGATAGGCTGGTCGAACGACACACCCACAAAGCTTTGAGCCGCCAAGTTATACACTTCGTCTGCATTGGCTCGCTCTATGAGACGAATCGTCGTCGATAGGTCGGTGAGGTCATACTCGAGCAATTGAAGATTCGGATGATTCCGGATACCCAGCTCATCGATTCGCCACAAATTGACTGAACTCGTGCGCCGGAACGTGCCGTAGACCAGGTAGTCCTTTTCAAGGAGTAGTTGCGCCAAATAGGCTCCATCCTGTCCAGTGATTCCGGTAATGACCGCCGTTTTTCTTGAGCGCATCGTCGTTCCTTCATCGCCAGGCATCATTGCGCTTCCCCCACATCAACTGCGCTCCGCTCGGAAGCTCTCACGGCTGCCTTGGTCCTCTTCCGGCGCCCCTTCGCCACCCTGGTTCCATGAGACATCGTTTCGTCGTTCCCGACGCATAGCTCCAAAAGCCGGTGCGCACTATTCCTCCAGGTCTGCGCTGCCATTGCTTTTGGAAGAGGTATGCGCCCTTCTTCACGCAAGGCGAGCCAGGCACGAATCTCCTGGGCCAAGTCATTTTCGCTGGTCGCGTCAAAGTAGAAGGCTCCTGACCCAGCCACCTCTCGAAACACCGGAATGCCTCTCGCAATTATTGGGATCCCGTGCCGCGCCGCCTCAATGAGCGGAAGTCCAAAACCTTCACCATAGGAAGCGGCTATCAAGCACGTGCTCGCAGAATACACTTCCTCAAGAAACGCGTCGCTCACGCCTTTGAGCCACAACAGCCGTCGCCCCAATTCGTCGTGGCCGCTGATTCGCCGAATGAGCTCTTCGACCTTCCAACCTTCCCTGCCGACGATGACCAGGTTCACGTCGCAATCGCTGCGCCAGAGCAGCTCGAAGGCATCCATTACCTGCGCGTGTGCTTTGCGCGGCTCTAGAGTACCCACCAAAAGAAAGCTCGGACGCTGCCGCAGCACCTGGAGGATGGCATCCGCGTCTGGCGGCCGACCGCTGCTGGGCGATGAGTTTTGCAAATCTGCACCAAGATGAAACCAGTCGATTTCTAATGGTCGCCGGCGACGTCCCTCGTTCTGGCCACACCAGCGCGCCAGGTCCTCCGCCACTGCCTTTGAGATGCACACAGCGCCATCACTTTCACAGACGACGGTAAGCCAAGCTGCAAAGTCGTCTGCGCTTCCATCCGGGAAGTATTGGGGCATAAGCACGCACAACAAATCGTACACCACGAACTTTACTGTCACGCCTTCTTTGCGCAGCTGTTGAAAGAAGTCTCGCTTGGACGCCACGACGTGGCCTTGCAGGTCAAGCCCAATGAACACGTCTCCCGCTGCACATTCGACGACCTCGTCCTCCAATTCACCTTGGCCAGCTGCACCGGCAAACTTCGCCATGAACCTGCGCGCATAGCGATAGCCTTGTTCCTTGGTGGCGTAGACGGGCTCGATGCGGCAATTCGGAGGTGGATGCGCTACCCATTCGCTCAGAATGCTTCGCACTACTCTTTGAATACCTGTCCTTGCGTCACGCTGGGCCAATTCAGATATATCAACCAGGAGCTGAGGGGTACCATCCCCCGGATGGTTCTTCGCAATGCATACTGCAACGCGCCTCGCCAGCGTCGGCTCTCGCAGCGAAGGGATAGGTGCAAGCGAACGCATCAGCGCCGCTTCCGAGACAGTTTTTTTTGGACGGCTCTTTCCGCCGTGTTTCGATAGCATTTCCCATGCCTCTATCGCCCGCCTGCCTGTTTCCTCCCACGAAAACTTCTTTGACTGTTTCAGCGCGTGTCTACGAAGCGAACTCGCGAGCCGATCGTCTACTAGTACTTGTTCCATTTTTGCGCACATCGAAGCGACATCGACTGGATCAAAAAGAGCATCTTCATTCCCCATGACCTCAGGAAGACTGGTCGCATCTGAGCAAATGACGGGTGCGCCGCACGCCATCGCCTCTAATACAGGAAGCCCAAAGCCCTCGTGGAGAGATGGACACACAAACAGACCGCAAAGGTTGTAGAGTTGGGCGAGTTCCTGATCGGATACGTAGTGGGCAAACTGAACCGTGTCTACACCGAGGCCTAGACGCTTCACGTGCGCAGTCAGGTGAAGGAGTTCGATTCCCTCGATTTTTCCAACGATCAATAGTTTGTAGGCGCTCCTCACCTTCGGCGACAGGCCCGCATAGGCCTGGATCAGGCGCGCCGTATTCTTACGGACTTCGCCGCTTCCGGTACTCAAAACGAACGAGTCTTTGATTCCAAACTTTTGTCGAAGCGCCCTTTCCTCCTCCTCGCTCGCGGGCTGCTTATGAAAGAGCGCATCAGCAGCCGACGAGACGTTGGTAATTGGTAGGTTGCCGGACTCCAGGTGCGCCTTGCCCTCAGCTCGCGCGAAATCGGAAATCGCCAGCAGCTGCGTTGCCCTACTTAGATACTTCAGGTTCTTCTCGTAGAACATTGCATAGGATTGTCTGCCATCCAAGTATTCCTCTGGATTGAGCATTGGTATGAGGTCATAGAGCGACGCGGTGATCGGCGTTTGCTTGTCAAGCAATCCGATGCTCGTAACCCCGTCATCCCCAAAGCCTTCGAAAACGCTACAGACGTGAATGACGTCTGGATTCAATTGAGACAAGAAGGATTCGCGAACGAACTCGGCGATACTGCGACGGGCTTCATTCGCTGGGTCCATCGCCGCTGTGGGTCCAGGAGAGTGCCATAGCCGAATGTTGCGTTGTGGTAGTAGACTGTCAAAAGCGGCTCGTATTGGCTCTATCGATTCCTGAAGCAACCCGTTGAGAGCCAGGATAATTTCATGATCGCCCCTGCTGCGCACGACGCCCTTGGCAAAGCCCATCGTGTAGCGACCGATGCCGCGGAATCGACCGTCACCTTGCGCTCCTTGCATGTCCAAGACGATTTTCATGTCGCTACTATCCTTGAGCGTTGCGATTTTGCTCGTTCTCGATTGCGGCCTGCAGCTGTTGATAGAGGTGCTTCGCCCGAGGTGTCATGTCTTCGAATGAAAGTTCCGCGCGCGGCGCTTCGAGATGAGAAACGGCGGCTCTGCGGGCGACTGCCCCGCGATACCAAGGCCTCAGCTGCTCCGCCAACCCAAGCTTCGCAATCGCATTGACGAGAGTCGCTTTGAGGAGCGGTCTCGTCTGAACGAATGAAAGAGATGCTATCAACGGCCGTTTGATGGCATGCTTCGTGCGGCCGCTGAGACCAGGCAAGTGCTGTCGAGATTGGTGAGCTATCCAGCGAAGCGGAGCTGTGCTTCGCCAAGCCTTGCTCGCGTACACGCCTTGAAGTTGCGACGTGACTTGCTGCACCATGGTTTCGGCGTTCTGCGCGGTGACGCTGGCCTGCTCCGCACGAATTTCCATTTGTACCGCGATGGCCTTAGCCTGCGCCGCATTGACTTGCACCTGCTCCGTCGTCGCTTCCGCTTCTTTCGCTCTGACTCCAGCGTCCCGGGCATGAGTTTCTGCCTCCCGGGCATGAGTTTCTGCCTCCCGCGCTCTAATTTCGGCAAGGTCCCTCTCGGACTCTACGCGCTGGGCGCGCAAGGCGGCTTCTTGTGCTTCAAGCCGAGCCTGTTGCGCCTTCGCATCTGCCTGGCCAATCTTGAGTTCGTTGATTCTGTAGAACGGTTGGGACGATTGCCCGCTAAGGACAAATCCATCGAAAATGTTTGGTGGTACACGAAAGGCTTCCAGCAGCTCCTCGTGCTCCGCGGAAACATAATAGCGATTGAGGCCATCGAAGTACGCGAAGCGATACGATTTAGAGGTAACATTCGCTTCCCAGGCCAAGAAGGTTTCTTCTCGAGTCAGTGGCTTAGTGCTTTCTATGACGAGTATCCATGGTCTGACTTTCGACGTAACCCAGCTTTCCAGGACTTGTTGTTCCTGACCTTCGACGTCAATTTTCATCCAGTGGACAATCTGGTCATCCGGCAAGGCTTCGAACAGGCTGTCCAAAGTGAGCACGCCCACTTCAACTTCGCGGAATGAGAATCCTGCCTTGCTGTGGCGGAGCGCCGTCTCCTTGTCCGCAGTTGATAATCCAGTGCCATCAAAAGTGTAGAATGTTGAGCCGGAGTTATTGGTTCCAATAGTCACTTGAAAGTTGGTGTCCCTCTTCCGGGCCGCGAGCAGCATGTTGTAGTACTGCGCTGTGGGCTCGACATTCATCCCACTCCACCCATGCTCGTAGAAAAGAAGGCTTACGGAGTCGACGACCGGATCCTGCGCGCCAATGTCTATATAGAAACCATTCTTGACGTGCCTCAGCGCGCGCCAAAGCATGACATCTTCAAAATTTTGGGCGTAGGAGATATAGGTCATCGAGGCAGGAGCGCGTTGGTAGAATGTGCTACTAGAACCATTTTCTCCGATTGACGAGGGAAAGTCGAATACGCTATTGACTGTGGCAACTTGGCGTCTTCCGCGCCGACGGAGTTCAATGCGGCTTGACCTCTGCAGCGACTAGAAGGAATACGGACGTGGTGTCGCTGCCGGTCTAATTCCAGGGTGCACATCTGTTGATCTGGGTCCTCACTGCTGCGCTCGACGCGAGGAACCCCAAGGGAGCCGCTCAACTCAGCTGGACCTTGGGGTTACGGTGCAGGTAGTAACCCTTGACGGCGCAGCTTGTGAACGATGGTATCAGAGAGGACGTAATCCCCTCGCATTTTAGTCCCCTGAGCTTCGGCGCCTTATCTTTTGCCCTTCTCCAAGATGCATATACTCGTCACCGGCGGCTGTGGATTCATCGGAAGCAACCTTATCCGCATGCTTCGGCGCGCGCGTCCGACTTGGAAGTTGGTAAACCTAGACGCGCTTACGTACGCGGGAAACGTGGAGAACGTGAAGGATGTTGGAGAAGACGAGCACTGCGCATTCGTTCACGGAAATGTCGCGAACGCGGCGCTGGTGGCCGGTCTTTTTGCTCGATACGACTTTGCTTCGGTCTTGCACTTGGCGGCAGAGAGTCACGTCGACCGCAGCATCGTCGGTCCTCAATTGTTCGTAGAGACCAACATTTGCGGCACCCACACACTGCTTGAGGCGGTTCGAGCTCATGCGAACGTACGCTTCATCCAGGTGTCGACCGATGAAGTCTATGGTTCGGCGGCGTCCGGGCAGTGCTTTACCGAAGCGACTCCTCTCCAGCCGACGAATCCCTATGCGGCCTCGAAGGCAGCGGCTGATCTCCTGGCGCTTGCTTATCAGCGCACGTATGGCCTCGACATCGTCGTCACCCGGTGCACCAATAATTTTGGGCCGTACCAATTCCCTGAGAAATTGATTCCCCTGATGTGCATCAACGCGCTCGAAGACAAGCAGTTGCCGATCTACGGCGACGGTGCCCAGGAGCGCGATTGGCTCCATGTCGAAGACCACTGCTCCGCGTTGCTCGCGATCCTAGAACGTGGAAAATCTGGATCCACGTACAACATTGGCACCGGGCAGACCTGCACGAACCTGACGATCGCGACGCGCATCCTGGCGCATTTGGGCAAGCCCGATTCGCTTATTCGCCACATCTCGGATCGCCCCGGCCATGATCGCCGCTACGCGTTGGACTCGGCGCGACTTCGCAGCGAACTCGGCTGGATGCCGCGCTATGGTCTTGGCGATGCACTCACGAAGACCATCGACTGGTATGTCGAGAACCGCGGCTGGTGGGAGCGCGTCCTTTCTGGTGCCTACCGTACGGCTCCAGCCAATGAATTCCCGTCTCGCGCATGAGGGCCTTGGTTCTCGGAGCAAATGGATTGATTGGCAGCCGCCTCCTGGGCTTGCTTTTCGCGTCCGGGCATCAGGTGGTGGCGAGCGGCCGTGGTCCCTGCCGTGTTCCATGGAGCGGAGAGTACCAGGCGACCGATATCACCGACCATGCAGGACTCGACGCACTGGTCGCAAAGACGAGCCCTGACGTCGTCTTCCTTTGTGCCGCGCTTACTGACGTCGACCGCTGCGAAGCGGAACCGGAAGTTGCGTATGCTACCAACGTCGAGGCTGTGGTGGCCGTCGCCCGGGCGCTTTCTGGGCGCCGCGCACACTTGCTCTACGTATCGACGGACTACGTTTTCGATGGGCTTGGTGGACCCTACACGCCAGATTCCCCTCCCAATCCGCTCGGCGTGTACGCAACGACGAAAGCGATGGGCGAAGGGGTCCTTCGGCTCCTCTTCCCGGCCCCAGACCTAGCGATATGTCGCACCGCCTCCGTCGTCGGTTGGCCCCCGGCCAGTAGAGAAAACTTTGGAAGTCGACTCGTTGCTCGCCTTCAGCGCGGCGAACCTTCTGACCTCTACGCGGACCAATGGGGACACCCGACCCATGCTGGCAATGCGGCCGCGATGATCGCTGAGATTGGGACGCGTCGCCTCCAAGGAATTTGGCATACTGCAGGCGCTTCTTTGGTTTCGCGCCTCGAATTCGGGCACTTGCTCGCATCTCGCATGGGCGCTCGAACAGACTTGATGAGGCCCGTGTCGATGGCAGAAGCGCAACGAGGCGCGAAGCGCCCTCGCTGCGTCGACCTCGATGTATCGCGCAGCGCAGCCAGCCTCGCAGCGCAGCCATGGCCGGTTGCATTGGCCATTGACGCACTCCTCGCCGAAAAGCATGCAACGGACGGAGGTTCTGCGGCTCGAGAGACCTCCGCGCCGTCAGAATCGAGAGGGTCGTGAGAGGCATCGCGCTCGCCGGGGGAACCGGCTCTCGCCTGTATCCGCTCACCCGCGCGGTCTCGAAGCAACTGCTCCCCGTCTACGACAAGCCGATGATTTACTACCCGCTCTCGGTGCTCATGTTGGCGGGTATCCGCGAGATTCTCGTCATCTCCACACCTCGCGATCTGAGTGGATTTCAATGTCTCTTGGGAGACGGTTCCCAATGGGGAATGTCCATTTCCTATGACGCGCAACCGCGAGCAGAAGGAATTGCGCAAGCGTTTGTCATCGCCGAAGACTTCTTGGCTGGCCAAGGAGCCGCGCTGGTACTCGGCGACAACATTTTCCATGGTCCTGGCCTCACGCCGTTGCTCAAGACCGCCACCGCTCAGGAGCAGGGGGCCACCGTTTTTGGCAGCTTCGTCAAGGACCCACACCGCTACGGAGTTGTCGAACTTGCAGACGACGGAACGCCCCTGTCCATCGAAGAAAAGCCAACCAAACCGCGCTCCCAGTATGCTGTCACCGGTCTCTACTTCTACGACCGCGACGTCGTGGGCCTTGCAAAGACACTGCTGCCTTCGGCGCGTGGCGAACTTGAAATCACCGATCTCAACCGCTGCTACCTTGAGCGGGGCGACTTGCGGGTCGCATTGTTGCGCCGCGGCTTCGCGTGGCTCGATACGGGTACCCATGATTCTCTGGTGGATGCGTCCAACTACGTAAGAACGTTCGAATGCCGAACCGGACTCAAAATCGCATGCCTCGAGGAGATTGCGTGGCGCATGGGCTTCATCGAGAGCGCAGCGGTGCGCTCCCTCGCCAAGGACTTGCCGCTAGAACTGCGCGACTATCTGCTCGCCATGATCGATCATCCTCGATGAATGTTTGGAAGCCACCCCTCGCTGGCCTCTTGGTGTTCGAGCCTGTGATTCGAGCCGACGACCGAGGCACCTTTACAGAAACGTTTCAGGCCAAGCGCTATGCGGACGCAGGGTTGGCGGCTTCGTTCGTTCAAGACAATTGGACTACTTCTCTGCGAGGGACGCTGCGCGGACTCCACCTGCAATGGCCGATGCCCCAAGGGAAGTTGGTATGGTGCCCGCGTGGCCTCGTTTGGGATGTCGCAGTAGACGTGCGGCGCGGGTCACCTCAGTTTGGCCGTTGGTTTGGAGTTGAACTTTCGGGTGCGTCCAAGCGCCAGCTTTGGATTCCTCCCGGATTCGCACACGGATTCTGCGTCTTGAGCGAGGGTGCGGACGTCGCCTACAAGTGCACCGATTTCTACGCGCCGCAACACTCCCTGGCGATTCGATGGGATGACCCTCAGCTCGGCGTGGATTGGCCAATTTCCGCACCGCTTCTCTCCAAAGCCGATACGGAGGCTCCAGGCTTAAAGGAGATTGCGGACTTGCCGCGCTATTCTTAGGCAGAGCGCGTTCAATCCTCCTGGTCGTCCGTGGCTCCTGAGGAGTTGACCTCGCCTTGGTTGACCCGGTTCTTGAGCTCTTTCCCAGCGCGGAACAAGAGTCCGCGTTTGCGTTTTACGGCGATTGGCTTTCCCGTCTTCGGATTGCGACCCTGGTAGGCGCCGTAGTGCTTGACGTGAAATGCCCCCAGCCCGCGAATTTCGATGCTCTCGCCGGCGACGAGCGCATCGCGCATGGTATCGAAGATCACCTCCACGGTTGCCTCGGCTTGCCGTTGCGTCACTTCGCGCTTCGTGTCGATCAACAGATTCACGAGGTCGGATTTAAGCATGAGGTCCCACCGAGGAAGTCACCCTAGCGCCGCAGCTTCGACGCGCGCAAGCTCAGCATTTGAACTCCCGACGTCATGGCTCCGAAATCGGAGGAGGAGGAATCTCTTCACGCACCGCTGCTTCCGGTCGGCGTTCACCCTTCGAGCGATTGTTGCCCCCGCCTGTACCGCCACGTCTTCCACGGCGCCGATCCTTGTTGGCGCGCGCTGGCGCCTCATTGCGTTGCTCCGATTGCGCAACTTGTCTCGCCCCCGCATAGGTGTCCGGGTTGTGGTTAACTTCTACGCCCGCCACTTTGATTTCCACGCCGGATACGGGTCGCGCGTAGATGTCATACTGCTCGCGATGGTAATCCTGCCGCGGGCGAATTTGGATGGATTTGTTGAACCGATCCATCAAGTGCCGAAGCTCTCCGCGTTCGGCGCCGTTGAGTAAATCGGCAACTTCCGTTTGCGCCTGCACCACCAGCGTGGGGTCCTTGTAGGCCGGAGCGGACCGCCGAAGCTCTCGAAAGATGTCGTAGGCGACCGTGCTGGCGGACTTCACGAAGCCGTGACCACCGCAATAACCGCATTCGTCATGAAGGACGCGACCGATCGATTCGCGAACGCGCTTGCGGGTCATTTCGATGAGCCCCAACTCGGAAATGCGCAAGACATTGGTCTTTGCCTTGTCACGGCCGAGTGATTCCTGAAGCGCTTTGAAGACTTTGTCGCGGTTCTGCTGCTTCTCCATGTCGATGAAGTCGCAGATAATGATGCCACCGATGTTCCGCAGCCGGAGTTGGTAGACGATTTCTTTGGCAGCTTCGACGTTGAGCTTGGTGATGGTGTCTTCGAGATCTTTGCGTCCAACGAAGCGCCCGGAGTTGACGTCGATTGCCGTGAGCGCCTCCGCTTGATCGATGACGATATATCCTCCGGATTTGAGCCACACCCGCCGCGCGGTCGCCCGTCGAATCTCTTCTTCGATACCGTAGGCGTCGAAAATCGGCTCGTCTTCGCTGTGGAGCAGGACGCGCTCTTTGAGCTCTGGGTCTTGAGAAATGACAAAGGACTGAACGCGCGCAAACTCATCCTGATCGTCGATAATCAGCTGCTCCACATCGTTCGCAAAGAGGTCTCGGGTTGCGCGAAGGATGATGTCCAAATCCGCGTGAAGGAGGCCCACGCTGCCTACACCCTGAGACTTGCGTACGGTCTCGTTCCAAACTTCGATGAGAAACCGAATATCGGCTTCGAGCTTTGGCTGTGGAACCCGCTCTGCAACGGTTCGGACGATGAAGCCCGTTCCTGATGGCCGCATCCTGTCGACAATCTCGCGAAGTCGGCGACGTTCCTTGTCGCTCCCGATCCTCCGACTGATTCCCACGTGGTCAACGGTGGGCATGAATACGAGATGACGTCCAGGGATGGAAATGTGGGAGGTGACCCTTGCGCCTTTGCCTCCGATCGGGTCCTTCGAAACCTGAACAATGACCTCCTGACCCACTTTGAGGAGATCCTCGATACGCGTCGTCTTGCGAGCCTCATGGCGCCGACCTCCCTCGCGGCGCGATTCGTTTCCGTTCGCGGATCTGGTGGCTCGAATCGCCGGGGGCGTCGTCGCTGGTGAACCGCTTTCTTCGCGATCGTTAGGCTTGTCTGGTGCGCCTGAGGAGGTCTCTCGTTCCGCTTCGTCTCGGGCCTCCTCCGCCGGAATCTCGCCCGCAGGCTCCCCATCAGAGGCATGGTCTTGACGCGCCACATCTGGCGCCGCCTCATCGACGGGAGATCCGACCGGCGCTGGCGCATTGGACTGCCACTCGCCGCTGAGCGATGATTCCTGGTCGGCTCGCGCATCCGGTACCTCAGCGCTGCCAGGCTCTATCGCCCGCTCCTCAGCTCTGGCGCTCGCCTCAGCGACGTCCGGCACTTCTTGGACGTCTTCGTCGTGCTCTCCTTCTGTGAGCTCGAACTGCTGACGGGAAATTTCCGGATCGAACAGCACATCGCCGACGTAAAGGAAGGCCGCACGCTCAAGCCCGATGTCGACAAAAGCTGCCTGCATGCCCGGGAGTACCCGAGTGACCCGACCTTTGTAGATGTTGCCGACGACGCCTTGGTCCTTCTTTCGCTCGAGATAGAACTCAGCGATGTGTCCATTCTCGATCAACGCAACCCGGGTCTCGCGACCCGCAGCGTTGATAACCAAAGAACTGCTCATGACTACTTCCATTCTGCGCTGAACCAGGAGCTCGCACCCGTTGACGGTGTTGGGTGCGGTGCTTGCCAGTCTTCGCACGGCAAGACAGTGGCTCGTTGGACGCTCGCGCATCGAGGGGTGAGCCCTCTCTGCATCGTGTCCAAAATCGAGATCTCGCCGGAGTGAGAAACCTGCTCAAGTCCACCTTCAAGTCAACTTGGCTCCTAGCCGAGGGCCTCGAACCGGTTGAATGCGTTCGGCATCGCCTGCGGCGCTGACCAAGTTCCGTCAGAATCCTTTGTATTTCGAGACCTTTGTCGATTTCAGAGCGGATGTAAAGGTTCCTGTGCGCTTCGTGATGCTCCTACCCGCGGCACCGCGCGAACGGAAAAGGTCTGGAGCAAGCAACGAGCGGGACCATCGCCTGTGGCCTCCCTCGCGCAGTCGAGGGTTGATGAAGGCCAAAGTCCGCCGACGACGAGCTCAAGTGATGGAATCCCCGGTGACTTGAGGTTCGCAGGAGGTTCCAAGAGACAGAGTCAACGCGAAACTGCAGGATGCTTCGAAATCCAGTAGCGAAGTCGGCGACGGCTCCAATAACGCCCTGAATACGCAATTCCGATGCGCGGACCTGACGCGATGTGACGCGCGGACACGGGTTCGCCGCGAGCCAAAGCGATTGGGTTCCCATCGAGAGGCAAGCTGTTGTGCAGGAGATTAATTCCAAGCGCCACGGTGAGTCGGCCAGGGCCACTCCGCTGATTCGGGCATTCATCGAGCGCAACGGCGCGAATCAGCACGGCCTCTCCACTGCCTGTGACAACATTGAAAAGGCAGTGCAAGCCATAGACCAAGTACACATACGCGTGCCCGGCCGGACCGAACAAGACGCTGGTCCGCCGCGTCATTCCCTTTGAGGAGTGGCACGCGAGATCGGCCCGACCGAGATACGCCTCAGTCTCGACAATGATGCCACCACTGGGCTTGCGCCCCGCGAATTCGAGGCGATGCCCCAACAACTCCTGCGCCAGTCTCGATGTAGGCTTTGCGTAGTCGAGGTGCAGCATTCTTTGCTCTAGGGGGGCTGCCAGTAACAAACGCTTTGGCCGTTGCCCATTTCTACGCCGCGGCTCGCGGCATCCGGGCACGAGGCCGACGCCCCTTGCGCTTCAATTTGTAGGCGAGCCACGCGTCGGAAAGTATGAGCATGTGCTCTTCGATGAGGCCTAGCTCGAGGGCCGCAAGGCGAGCAAAATCGTCACAAGGCGCAGAATCATCTTTGCGACCCCGCGGAATCGAAAGCCAGATTCTCCCCGACGGAGACATCCTTCGCACCATCCCGGCGAGCTCCTCGACGAGTTCCACTTTTTTTGCTGCAAAGAGCACTTGCACGTCGATGCCCAAAGCCCCAACTTCGACGATGGCCACCCCGGGAGGAAGCGGCGCGAGCGCTTCTAGAAATCCCTTGGGAGGATTCACAATCCTAAGACTGGACCCTACGCGGATCCCCAAGAGCAACGTGAGTGCGTCAGGAAACTTCAAAGCCATACCTCGTCTAGACGTAGCCAAAGCGCCGCCGAACGCCCCATTCTATCCCGATGATTCCAATCGTCCCCACCAGCCAATACCAACGATCCCAGATCGGGGCATCTTTGATGCGACCAACCTCGACGAGGGAGGGCTCTGCCATTGGCAACGCGCTCGGTTGAATGGCAAGATTCTCGATGAAAATGCCCCCCGTCTCTGCGGCAATGTCCTTAAGAAGTTGCCGATTGACGCGAATATCGGAGCGCTCGGAACTCTTGCTCTGGACCGCTACGACATCGTCCGCCTCGCCGAGGGAGTTGCTACCGGCTGTCGCCTTGACGTCGATTTTGTAGGCGCCGACTGGAGCAGGAGCGAATTCCATACGTGCATTTCCATCGGACCCAGCGATCGCCGCCTTCCTTTCAACAAGCTTTCCTGAAGCCGCTTCTTTGAGCTCCGCTTCAATCGATGCCGACTCCGCGGGCGAGTAGTCAGCCTTGCGGGCGGTCACCACGACCCCAATCGGCATACCTGGTTCCACGCTCGATGGCTCGGCGACGACCGAGAGTGGGGTCAAATCCGGATCCCGCACGAGCCAACGCAGCGCATTGCCCCAGAACTTTTCAAACACCCGAGATGTTGCACCTGTGGACTGCGCGGGAAGCCACCAGGCCCAACTCCCATCGGTGGCGAAGGCCAAGGAGCGCCCCTGGCCTACCTCGCCCAGGGCCAGCAGCGGTGCGTTCTTGCCGTCGACGAGTTGGAATGGATGTTCCAGAAGGACGACAGCACCCGCCCGAGCGCGCGTGAGATTCATCCCCTGGATCGGTGGGAGCTTCGCTAAAATCTCCGCGCTGCTTCCTCCCGACCCTCCCAAAGCGGTCACCGGGTGCCGCAGACCTTCTGGAGTCAGTCGCGGCTTGAAGGCGCCCAAATCGGCGCTGCCCGCGGTCACCAACGGTAGCAAATCTTCCAGGGGACTTGGAGCGCGCGCCTCTCCAAAGGAACGGTCGCCGCCTAAGTAAGCGATCGCCCCGCCGCCACGCACGTACTCGGAAATTGAAGCGCGGTAGGGATCGAGAGAAATCTGCGGTTCGTCATTGGGAAAATTCAAGATGATAACGACGTCGAAAGTACGGATTTTCTCGCGGAAAATCTCTTCTCGAGGAAACGGGATCAAAGCGAGTTCGGTGGCGTCGGAGACCGTTTCTGTCCTGTCCGTCGCTTCCCGGAGAATGTAGAAACTCACGAGTTCGACGTTTGGATCCTCCACCAGCATCCCTCGAAGAGCGCGCTCATCCCAGGTTGGTCTCCCAGCAACGAGGAGCACGCGCACCCGATCCCGAATGACCTTGATAGTGAAGCTCGCCGCGTTGTTGCTAGCATCTGCCTCACGGGGATCCACGGGGACAGAGACGGTGTATACAAAGCGCCCGGTGCGATCGGGCGTAAATGTGAATTGCAGGTCCAACACCTCGTCGTCGCCGTGAAATGTCACCGGTTTGACCGCAACGACGTTCCCCTCGCGTCGAAGCGTGACTTGAACGGTGCTGCCCAACGCCCCCCGGCCGCGAACCCCTACGGTGACCGTCGTCGCGTTGCGCACGAATGCAAAATCGTTGGCGCGAACCGAGTCGATGGCGAGGTCGATGACTGCACCTTCGCCAACCACCGCCGTGCTGATGGGAACTTTGAGTCTCTCCAGCGCGCGTATCGCCGCGGGGGTCAAGCCGCCGCTGAGCGTCGCGTTGTCGCTGCCATCGCTCAACAGCAATACACCTTGAAGTTGGCCACCGCCGCTCGCTGCTCCCACCTCGGTCAACGCGGAGAGGATATCGGTGCGGGAGCCAGTGGGGACTCTATCGCTCATCGCCTGCAGCGCCACCG
>JBGSMZ010000123.1:0-1914 GCA_041739845.1 Myxococcaceae bacterium | reverse complement strand
CTATGACGGCCTCGCAATGGCATGAAGATTTGGCAGTTGTGACGAAAACAGACGCGAAAGCCTACCGCCCGCACCGGTCACCGGTTTATCCTCTGGATTGGAATGTCTGAGCACGAGCCGGTCATCGGCATTGATTTAGGGACCACCAACAGCGTCGTCGCTACCCTCCAGGGTGCTACTCCCGTTGTGATCGCAAATCGCCAAGGGGCGACGCTAACGCCATCTGTCCTTGCCCTGGCGCATAGCGGCAAGATCCTTGTCGGCCAGTTGGCAAAGCGCCAATCGGTCACCAACCCAACGCAGACCGTCTACGCCGCGAAGCGGCTCATCGGGCGCAAGTTCTCCTCCGAAGAGACGAAGCAAGCCATCGCCTCCTATCCTTTTGAAATGGACGCCGGCGAGCACGACGACATCCGCGTTCGACTGGGGGACAAGCTTTGGTCGCTTCCGGAAATATCTGGGCGGGTGCTCAGGGAACTCAAGGAAGATGCAGACGCGTATTTCGGCCAAGCTGTACGACGGGCAGTCATTACGGTTCCCGCCTACTTCAACGACGGTCAGCGCACGGCTACCAAGGACGCAGGCACCATTGCCGGTCTCGAAGTCTTGCGAATCGTCAACGAACCAACGGCAGCGGCCCTCGCTTTTGGCCTTGGGAAGAAGATCAAGGGCAAGGTTGCGGTTTTTGACTTGGGCGGCGGAACCTTTGACATTTCGGTCCTGGACGTCTCCGATGGCGTTTTCGAGGTGAAATCGACCGGCGGCGACACGTTCTTGGGCGGCGAAGACTTCGACAACCGCATCATCCAGTGGCTCGCAGACGAGTTTCAGAGCGCGCACGGCACCGACCTCCGCAAGGACCGCATGGCGCTTCAGCGGCTTAAGGATGCGGCTGAGAATGCCAAGATCGAGCTCTCGACGGCCAAAGAGTCACAGGTCAACCTCCCGTTCATTTGCCAGGCCCAAGGAAATGGCTCGGCGCTCCACTTGCTCAAGGTGGTTACCCGGGAACAATTAGAGATGCTGTGCGATGATCTCATCGATCGAACAATCAATATTTGCGACCAGGTCCTCAAGGAGGCAAACGTTTCTGTCGACGATCTCCAGGATATGGTGCTCGTCGGCGGAATGACGCGAATGCCCAAGATCCAAGAGGTGGTTCGCGCATACTTCCGACGCGAGCCATCCAAAGGGGTTCATCCGGACGAAGTCGTTGCCCTGGGCGCTGCAATCCATGCGGACGCATTGGCCAACAACACACAAGACATTGTCCTGCTCGATGTCACTCCCCAGTCACTGGGGGTGGCGATCGCCGGCGGCTATGTGCGTCGCATCGTACCCAAAAACTCCTCGGTACCGCTCGCGGTTACGGAGGCATTCAGCACGTCGAGAGATGACCAGACGACAGTGAAGATTATGGTGATTCAGGGAGAAAACGAACTTGCCCACGAGAACGAGCTGCTCGGTGAATTTCTCCTAAGCGGTCTGCGCCTCGCGCGCCGCGGTGAGGTGAAAGTTGACGTCACGTTTGACATCAATTCGGAAGGTATCGTTTCCGTGGCAGCCCTCGATCCAGAAACGGGGCAGCGTCAATCTATCCAAGTGACCGCGAGTGCCGGCTTGACGGTGGAAGAGCTCAAGGCGATCCTTGAGGAGCAGGCGGATATGCTTCTTGACGTTCGTGCCGACGAAGAAGTCCTTCGCCGACAAGATGAGATCCGCGAGATGCTCAGCGAAGCGGTCGCCCTCCTCAAGCAATTCGATCCCTCCGGCTCCTCCGAGTCTTCGCGTTCGGGGCTCTTGGCCAACATGCGCTCTGCGGTCGAATCTGCGCAACGCGCCTCCAATGAGACGAACCTTACGCGTCTCGCGGCTGACCAAGATCGGCTCGCGCGGGCACTTGCTGGGCTGAAA